>JAFZVZ010000015.1 GCA_017617545.1 Lachnospiraceae bacterium | reverse complement strand
CGATCCCGGGAGCATATCACACCCTGGGCGACTTCATGAGGACCAACGGTCTGAGGCAGGCGTGGGAAGGCGTTATTCCCTGCTTTGAGACGGACGGCGAGAGCATGGACGTGTATATCGCCTGCGAATGAACCGGTTTTTCAGTAAGGAGAGCTTCGGCTCTCCTTCTTTTTATGGACGCAATCGCCCAAACATGGTACAATTGGGAAGAATAATACGGTATTACGAGTCAGAGACAATGATTTTTGTAGTTGTTAATAACGGGCACGGGGGACTGTTACATGGAGCAGGATGAAAGAAAAGCCTTATTCGATAAACTGAAAGTTCTTGCAATACCGCTCGCGCTACAGAGCCTTCTGAATTCGCTGGTCGGTGCGTCCGACGCGCTCATGCTCGGAAGACTGAACCAGGATTCGATTTCGGCAGTTGCGCTCGCGAACCAGCTGGTTTTCGTGATGACATTGTTTACCGGATCGATCAAAAGTGCTGCGGGAATTCTGGTCGCGCAGTATTGGGGGAAGAAGGATTATAAAAATGCCGGACGCTTTCTGGCGATGGCGATCAGATCTTCAATCCTGATCAGTCTTTTATTCTTCGTCGCTGCGTTTGTGTTCCCGGAGCAGGTGATGCGGATCTACACAACGGACAGCAACCTGATCTCCATCGGCGCGGGATATCTGCGAATTGTCGGCTTCTCGTATCTCTTCTCGGCGGTTGCGCAGTGCTTTTTGATGAACATGAAGATCGCGGGAGACGCGAAACTCAGTGTCATGATATCGGCTATCGTGGTTGTCGTGGATATGACGGCGGACTATTTCCTGATATACGGAAAATGCGGCATCCCCGCGCTCGGAGCCAACGGTTCTGCCTATTCTACAGTAGTAGTAGAGGCGATGTCGCTGGTGATCGTCCTTATATGGGCGAAGAGAAAAGAGACAATCGACCTGTCGGTTAAGAACTTTGTCTATTATTCGAAAGATTTTGAGAAGGACTTCTGGAAGGTGTTCGCTCCGATCGTAGCCAGCGGTCTTTCCTGGGGCATAAGCATCACGGTTCACAACATGATAATGGGACGTCTGGGCTCGGACGCTACGGCAGCAGCTTCCGTCACGAGTGTCGCACAGCAGTTGATCGCCTTTGTGACCTGGGGCATCGCAGGCGGCTCGGGTATCATGATCGGGGAACTGCTCGGAGCGGGGAAACTGGACGTGGCGAAACGGTATGGTGACAGGTTCTTTAAGGTGGCGTTTGTGAACGGTCTTGTGAACATGCTGCTGATCGCGCTGGTCGGACCGCCGATCTATTTCTTCTATGAACTGACCGCCACGGCCAAGGGATATCTTATCGGGATGCTGGCGTTCAGCTGCCTGTACATGTTCTCATTTTCCTTTAACACGATCTTTACCTGCGGCGTATTTCCTGCCGGAGGAGATGCGAAGTATGACGCGGTAAGCGTATTTTTCGCAACATGGTGCTTCGCGATCCCGGCATCGCTCATCGCCTGCTTTGTGCTGAAGTGGCCGGTGCTTGTCGTTTACGTGATCATGTGCCTGGATGAAGTCGTTAAGGTTCCGTTCCTGAAATGGCACTACAACAAGTACATCTGGGTGAAAAATCTTACAAGAGACGTCGATTGAACGGAGAGTTACATCTGCAGTTTACCGGCAAGACGGTGCGTAAGGTGTTGCGCTTTGGCAATCGGGAGCGCGGACAGGGAGAAGGAAACATGAGGGGAACCATAAAAGACGATACTTATTTTGCGGAGAAACTGCAGAAGAACGGCGCGGACATCGAACATTATGAAGCGCTTGTGGAGAAGGTTGTTGCCGAGAGAGGTGAGAGTGATCGCGGCGCGCAGATGGGATATGCCGTCCTGTTTACATCTTACCGAAACAGGATCAATCTTCTGTACAGCGCAGGAAACAAGGACAGCGAGATAAAGCCGTGCTTTGAGAACCTGCTGAAGCATTATGTGAAAACATGGGAGCCGAGGTACAGCTATTTTGATCTGATCAATGTGCTGTCGCTGGCGGTGTTGCTGGATGTTAAGGCGGACGACGAATTGGTCAATGAGCTGATCGGAAAGATTCGCAAAGCAGACTATCAGGATTACCTCGTGGATCAGCTGGCCGGCGCGCTGGATACATCTTATGAGCCGCGCTGTCCTGAATTTCGCTGGAAGAAGACATACCAGCCGTTGAAAGAGATAGCGGAAAATGCTGCAGCCAACGCGGTTGATCTGTTGAAGCAGTATCTGGATGATCAATGGTACGGTATACACAAAGAATGCGCGTGGTACGGAAGCCATAAGACGGAGCTTTACTATGGCTACTGGAGCTTTGAGGCAGGTGCGATCGCCAAACTTCTCGGGCTTGATGATGCTTCGTTGCGTGATCAGAAGTATTATCCGTACGATCTGGTTCACGGAGAATAGGAGGCCGCTACCGGATAAACGGCGCGTATGTCGATATGCCGGAGTCACTTTGTTTGGGCAAAGAGCTATTGGAGGAAAGAAAGATGCAGGATTTGTTGATCAGAAACGTGAAGACCGCCGAATACAAGGAGGTCGACCTAAACAAGCACTATGACCCTGAGGGGGAGCATCTGCGTCGGTTCGGCTTTTTGAAAAGCACGGTGGTTTCCCCGTATAAAGACGGAGAAGGAAAACTGTCGGTCGCGTTTTACACATTGCTGCCGGGACAGAGCAACTACCCGTATCATCAACATCTCGGAAGAGAGGAGATGTTCTACATCATTTCCGGTAAGGCAACATTGAAAACTCCGCAGGGCGACAGAGAAGTGGCGGAGGGCGATGTCGTGTTTTTCCCACCGAACGAAAACGGCGCGCACATGCTGATGAACACCTCGGATGAACCGGTGTCGTATCTTGACATCGATACGTATACACCTTCCGATGTGGTTTTGTATCCGGATTCGGGCAATGTCCGTGTCCTGGCACCGTCTATGCAGAAGTCTTTCAAGCTTGATTCGGAAGTGAACTACCTCGACGGAGAATAACTGTTGAGACCTTATGGGGGGTGATAAGATGAAAGACAATACAGCGGCAATCAAAAAAGAGATCAAGGGCAAGGCAACAGCGTTGTTGGTCACCTTTGCCTTGGTGGATGTTTTGCTGGTCATTATGCTGGCTGCCCTGTGGGATAATCAATCCGCTAGGATTGCGCTGCTTGTCACGGCAGGTCTGTTTACGGCTTTTCTGATCGTAAGCATCCTGGCGGTCTGCAATCCGCTGAAGTTCAAATGGATGTTCCGAAATCTGAAATCAGAACAGAAAGCGCAACTGAAGCCGAGGGCGAAGAAGACGGAGTACAAGCATGACAAGGATTATGGATTTGTCTCGAGGATTTTTGATCGGCCGGTTTCCGTAAGTGCATTGAACGTGTCCGGGGATTACGTGAAAAAATGTATTGATTTCTTCCAGAGTATGAGTGATGAGCAAATTGACCGTCTGGCCGACAATGCGATGGCATACTACCTGGAAATCAGAGAGTGCTCGGGAGATACGGTATCCAAAATGCCGGAAACTTTGAACGGTCGGGAGATTCTTGATTGGGTGTATCCGAAGGTGATGTGGATCGGAAATGACGAGGGCAGAGAAGGTCCGGTCGAGTTTATCGTCGAATGTGACTGTGAGTGGGAACCGGAACACGGTATGGAGATCGTTGCATTTTCCGAAGAAATAATCCATGTGGGTGCATACGACGGAGATCTTGACTACTGGAAGGAAGAGTATCTGTCGACCGGTGCTGTAGGGAGGACTTGAGGCATAACAGTCGGCATTGCGTCGGTCGGTGAAGAAGGTTCAGGAATAAGAATACATGGCGTTTCAGGGGAGTCATATGCGTGAGTTGGTCAATGATCCTTTTTATGAGCTGATAGAGCAATACGACAGATGCATTATTGACTATTGCCTCATCGAAGATGATAATCCGTATCAGGGATATCGTTCGCACAAGGATGTGATCGCGTTTGCGATGCGCAAAGTGGCAGAGCGGGATACCGATACGCGGCTGAACGATGAGATCGGTAATTGCGGGGAAACTCAGGATGAACCGCTCCCGTGGAATTCGGATATCGAAAATGCAAAAGGCCGTCAGATCGATCCGGCGGAACTGTTGCGCGTGCCGGTGATACTGCGAACAGACCGCGTCGGTCAGAGATTTTACGACTGCGGGTTGCCGGACCCGCTGAAGGGTGAGCAGATACCGTACTGGTATGCTTTCTGGGAACCTCCGCACACGTCGGGATATGGGCCGGATGAGTTTCACAAGGTCAACTCCGTGCTATTTCCGGCGGGAACAGGGGAGCTTGAAGTATACGAGTGGACAACAGACTGGTCGGATTATTTCGACGACGGCCGTGAATGGTGGGGTACCGCGTGCTGGAGCGTGTACGATAAGCGCTTGAACCGATACGTCGTCATCCTGGCAGCGGCAACAGACTGAGGTGCACAGTAATACAGGGCTGCGCGGTGACATTGCGAGTAATCACGACAGGAGTATCCAGTTGAAAAGCAAGAAGAAAAAAGTGCGAGGGCAGCAGAGAAAACTCAGCAAACTGTTGCGTCAGATCGATGCGCTGCCGGTTCCGATCAAAGGAAACGAGGACATGAGGCATTATCATGTCCCGGGTGACGACTGGATCGGAATGCGCAAGACCTCCGGCAGGATGAAGACCGCGTTTTGCCGCAGATGGATTGCCAAGACGGAGGAATTCACCCGGCAGATGGAGGGGGGTGAGGGCTTCTGCAAGGTGGTTGGATTGATTTCGTATCCCGATCTGTCCGGATCGCAGATCATAGTTTTCTTTGACGAAAAATACTACGATACATTCTGGGATCGCAACGATTCCTATCAAACCTGGACACCGATGGATCGCGGTTCCCTGGTGACCCGGAGAGGAATCGCGACGGAACTGTCCGAGGCAGGGTATTCCGAAGTGGTAGTTGATGAAGACTTCATCTACAGAAGTGAGCTTTGGTTTTATGTGAAAAAGTAATTGGGAAGAATTCCAAAGGGGGGGAATTATGAGTAAGCAGTTGGACAATCAAACGAAGGGAACGGTTGTTTCCGTCAGGAAGCAGTGGTGGTTAAAAGTCAACACGAAAATGGTTCGGCGCGGTCCTATGGACGGTGTCGAATATACCAAGCGGGCGTGGATCAGAGCAGGGCGTCCGGTGCCGGAGGTGGGCAGCACGGTTTCCGTCGCGTACTGTTCGGAGAAGCCGTCGAAAGCCAAATTGGTGCAGGGCGAATAACAGAAACTTGAGAGGAAACGTAACGTATGGAAGAGAACACCAGTCGGGATAAGATCATCATCAGGACAAGCATCATCGGCATTGTGGCCAATGTTCTGCTTGCGGGATTTAAGGCGGTAGTCGGTCTGACAGCAAACTCGATCGCCATCGTCATGGATGCCGTGAACAACATCTCGGACGCGGCAAGTTCCGTGATCACGATCATCGGAACCAAGCTCGCCGGAAGAAAGGCCGACAAGAAGCATCCGTTCGGCTACGGCAGGGTTGAGTACCTGAGCGCGATGATCATTTCGGTGATCGTGCTGTATGCCGGTGTGACCGCGTTCATCGAATCCGTGAAGAAGATCATCCATCCGGAGACGCCGGATTACAGTACTGCTTCGCTGATCATCGTCGGTGTTGCCGTGCTCGTGAAGATCATCCTCGGACGATATGTAAAGAGTGTCGGCAAGAAGGTGAATTCGGACTCGCTCGTGAATTCCGGTGACGATGCCGTGCTCGACTCGGTCATCTCCGCGTCAACGCTTGCCGCGGCGGCGGTGTACCTCATTTTCCATATCTCGCTCGAGGCATGGCTCGGCGCGATCATCGCTCTGGTGATCATCAAGGCCGGCATAGAAATGCTGCGGGAGACGATCTCGAAGATCCTCGGTGAGAACGTGGATGCGGAGCTTGCGCGGAATATCAAGGCGACGATCCTTGAATTTTCCGATGTGAGCGGTGTCTACGACCTCGTCATGCACAATTACGGACCGGACGCATTCAACGGATCGGTTCACATTGAGGTTCCGGACACGCTGTCGGCGGACGATCTGGACAGACTCCTGCGGAAAATCCAGGTGAAGGTATATCAGGATCATGCCGTGATCCTTACGGCCATCGGTGTGTATTCGTACAATACGAAGGATCCCGAGGCAGTCAAGGCAAGAAACAAGGTGTCGACGATCGTGAACGGAGTGCAGTACGTGCTCCAGATGCACGGCTTCTACCTGGATAAGGCGGAACAATCGATCCGGTTTGACTTTGTCGTCAGCTTCGACGCGCCGGACAGGGGCGAGGTATACCGGGAAGTGTGCGAGAAGGTGCAGGAGGAGTTCCCGGAATATACGCTCCAGGTGGCGATGGATACGGATTTCAGCGCTTCGGAGGACGCAGTCACGGAGTAATACAGACATTTTCTTGAATTACCGTTCGGACTGCGGTAAAATAAAATATCAACACAGACACGGTCGGTTGTCCGAAAGGACGTATTAACTATTTGGAGGCTCGGAGATGGCAGAGGGAATTACATTTGCGTTTTGTGCGTTGATCTTGTGCTTCGGTGTGTTCTGCTTTTTTGCCCTGTGGTATTACAAGAAGTTCTTCACGGACATCCTTCAGGAAGTGAGGGATGCGCGCAAGGAAATCTCGCGGGTCGGACAGAAGATGGACGCAGAGGGTTCCATTGAGGAAAGAATGACCGTGCTGACGACATTTGACAACATCAAGCTTGAGAGAGCCAGAAACGAGTACGACAACAAGTACTCCGTATACGTCTTTTGGTCGCAGATGGTGCCGCTGTTCTCGTCGCTCGGACTTCTGGGAACCGTGCTCGGTCTGATCCTGAGCAGCCGGGGAGATATCGAGATCACATCGCTGATGTCCAGCCTGGGACTGGCTATGTGGACGACCTTTGTCGGCCTGATCTGCACGATCGTGCTCAAGTTTGTGGATTCCATCGGACCCGGCAGGGTCATCAATGACATCGATTCCGCGTTCGCGCGGCTGGATGAGAAGATGAGCAAGGAACTGTACAAGAAGGCAGGAAGCAACAAGGATTGATCGAGCGAGGAGTGTCGTATGAAGAGAAGAAATCCTGCGACCGCGTCGTCGCCGAATCCGCAGTTTGAGCTGACCTCGTTCATGGATGTCATCTTTATTTTCCTGTTTGTTGTCATGATCGGCTATGCATTCAAATGTGCGGAGGAGAAGGATAACGCGAACAACAAGATGACCGAGGCGGAGGAGACGCTTGCGGAGGCCGAGAAGAAGGTCGAGGAGGCGGAACGGATGCTGGCGGAGGCGGACGAGAAGTATGCCGACATAGCAGTGTACGAGCAGCAGCTTCAGGATCTGCAGGGAGCCGTCGTCGGCAGTCGCGTTCAGATCGTGACCATCATCTGTACCTATGAGGCCGGGGATCCGGAGGATCGCGAAGAGTGGGCGCGTCACCTGCGTGTCCTGGGAAGCGATCAGACCGTTCTGGCGAAGAGGGATTTTACGGAGAAAACCGCTGGGAGCACGTACGACATCCTCCGGGATGCTCTCGAAAAATATATCGAGGAAGTGAAAAAGGCCGACCGCAGCGCGCTGGGAAGCCGCTATGACACCGCCAAGCAGGAGAGAACCGTGATCGTTTTCTCCATCAGCAGGGAGGACGGAGGTATCCTGACGAGAGACTACGATGAGATTTCGTCCGTCATCCGGGAATTGGAGAATGCCTATGACGATGTTTACTAGACTGGGGATCCTTGTGACGGGCCTGTCGATGAAGGCTACCATCATCGAGGCGTGGAAGAAGCGCCTGGTAGGGTGGTTTAACGTCGGCCTGATCTGCATCGTCGCGTTCGTGGCGCTGTTCTGGATCCTACCCCGGTTTCTTCCGAAGAGGATCACGAAGAAGATGAAATACGCGAGGACGACGCTGGCAGTGCTGGCTCTCGGGTTGTTGCTTCTTCTGTTCAGCCTCCTGTCGGGGATCGGCTTCGGGTTCGGGCTCGGCGGCCGCGGCAGCAGCGAGGGTATCGGAACCGGTAAGGGCGACACGAACAAGAAGCCTAAATACGCGAACGAAGGCGAGCTTGATATTGCCGTGATCGGCAAGACGGTGTATATTGATGACGAGCCGTTCGCGATCGAGCAGGTTCGGGATCAGATCAAAAAGAAAAATGAGGACACTCTTACCGTGGTGCTGATCGATGCTTATTCGGATTACGGGATCTACACTCGCGTTGAGGCGATCCTTACGGAATTATTGACAGAAGGAAAATACGAAAGGCGAAAGGAGAACTGAGAAATGAGCACGATGGAAGGAAACACGAATGTGAACCCGGTACCCGGACAGAACCCTGCGGGCCAGACACCCGTGGCGGCACAGGCAACCGTAGCTGGCCAGGCAACCGCTGCCGGACAGGGCCAGGAGAAGGAGCAGGAGGCGAAGAAGCGCCACAGCAAGAAGCCGTTGATCGCGATCCTTGCGGCTGCGTTGCTCGGCCTCGGCGCGTACGGCGGAATGGAGTATTACAACAGCGAAAAAAACAAGACGCCGGAGGTTACTCAGGAGGCCGTGGTGAACAAGGAGAAGGTTGAGATCACCGTGAACGGTACCGATGTTCAGATCAACGGACAGAAGATGCAGCTCGCCGAAGGACAGAACTGGCAGAAATACATCGCGGAGTATTTTGCCAAGAAGGATCTGGCGAAGACGGAAGTCATCGTTGATGTCGGGTATGCCGACCAGACCGTCAAGGAGGAGATCACGAGCGCTCTGAGTGCCCTGAACATCAATCCGACGATGAAGTAAGGAAATGCAAAGTCAATCGCTGTAAGGCGTGTGCCGGAGGCCCGAGCGGTCTCCGGTTTTTTTGTTTCGGCGGGACTTCATTTTCCACTTGACATCATAATATCAAAGTGATAATATCAAATCATAAATAAGATATGACCGCGGAGACGCCGCGCAGGATAAGGAGGACACCATGGATAAGGATCAATTGCTTAGGTTTATCTCTCTGATCGTAGAGAGAAGCGTTTCGCACACGCTTGCGCTCGACCAGCTTTCGGACATTCTGAAAGAGCAGAACGCGCCGCAGGAACTCATTGATCTGGTGAAGTTCAGCTGTGACGGTTTCCTCGATGTAAGGAGAGCGATCGAAAGAAACTCTGAGCTGACGGAGAAGGATATCCGCGACGCGGAGGCGGAGTACCGCAGGAGACAGGAACAGAACATCGGCAGATGCTGACGGGGGAACCGATGTCCCGGGAGGACGGGGATTGGCGGAGCAGGCAGCATTTTCCGAATACGGAAAGAGGAAGGACAGGACGATGTCGGAGTACATTGATGATAAGTATCTCGTGCTGGACGGGGTGCTTTTGAACTATAAGAGCAAAGAGAAGCTGGTCGTCGTTCCGAGCAGCGTCAACGGGGTGCCGATCCACACGATCGGAAAGGGGGCTTTCGCCTTTCACACCCTCGAGGGCGTGGTGATCTCGGACGGGATCAAGCGGATCAACTATCGCGCGTTCGCGGAATGCCGGAATCTTCGGTACGTCGGGCTCGGACCTTCGGTGGAGTTTGTCGGCGAGAACGCGTTTGAGACCACCAGCTTGCTTGAGAAAGTCAAGCAGATCATTGTCTGTGACGCAGCGGAGTATCAGCGGCTGAAGGACAACAGCATCTGCGACGGAGGGAGCAGGTACCTGTCGTATGAGCTTCCCAAGTCGGGAAGGATTTTTTATCTCACCGAGAAGGCGTTCTTCGGTCTCGGGAAGACGCACAGGCTGCCTCGCGGTCTGAAGCGGCTGTTTGTGACGCACAGGGATATCCGCAAGGGTCCGGCCATCTTCGACTGCTCGTTCGGGATGGTTCCGGAGCTTCAGAACATCTTCTGGCCCGCGGATTCGCGGGAGATGGACGAGAAGGAAGCGCTGAAGTGCCTGGAGAAGGAAGGCTTTCCGGCGCCGGATCCGGAGATGGAGCGGTGGAGCAGCACGCTGGTCGGAGGGCGGCCGAGCCACATCGGCATGATCGAGACAAACAAGAGCATGGTGTTCCTTTTCGATGACCTAAATACCCGCATGGTCGGCGACCGATACTGCGTCATCGGCGAGTACGACATCGGCTACCACTTCTGGCAGTCGCTGCAGCCCGAGGGGAAGGACGCCGGCGGGTCAAAATTCGAGGGGTATCTCAAAGACCTGTGGTCCGCTCTCGAGGGAACCACGGGAGGTAAGAAGACCGTGTATAAGCGCTGCGTTCTCGGTGCCAGCGCGAACCCGTACTACGATAAGCTTGACTATATCAGCTTTCCCACGGGCTATTACCCAAAGTAAGACGGTATTGTGGAAGAGGCGGAAAATGACCATCGACACTTGCAGGACTTGCGAAAACAGAACAAAGATCATCGACATTCTCGGAAAGCCGGTTCGCGTGAAGAACTACATCTGCTCGCCGGACGGCGTTCATTACCGCCCGAAGCCGGATAACGTGCAGCTGCAGCTTTCCGTGTGTCCCGTGTCATACTGCCCGGGGCACTGCCGGTTCTGCGCGGCGAAGGGGACAAAGACGGAGAACCGGATCGATCCGGAAGTCTTCGCCGCGGTGATGCGCAGGCTGAAGGCGGAGGACCGTGTCCGCGGCGTGAAGATCACCGGCGGGGAGCCGTTCACGGACGTGGTTCTTCTGAACGAGGTCATCAGCATTCTGTATGAGATCTTCGGGTATGAGCTCGAGATCGGGATATCCACAAACGGGATCGGACTGCGGCGGATGCACGAGATCAGGGACCTTGTTCATCTCGAGACGATCCACGTAAGCCGCCATCACTACAATGACACGGTGAACCGGAGACTGTTCGGGAACGACGACATCCCCGGGAGCGACGAGTTGCGGGAGATCGTCTCGAGCGTGTCGTACCGGGATCTGTGGGTGTTCAACACGATGCTTCTTCGGGATTACCTGAATTCGCCGGAGGAGGCGCACCGCTTCTTAGAGTACGCCATCGGCATCGGTGTTCCGAAGGTCGGGTTTATGGTGTGTTCGCCGGTCAGCGAGTTTGCGGAGGAACAGACGATCCCGTACGAGGCGGTGATCCGGGAGGATGACCCGGAACTGCTCTTTACGAGAGGATTTTACGATTACGAATTCTGCCACTGCAGCGACGGAGTTTATGTGTCGCAAAAGGGCGAGATCATACAATTCTACGGCCGTAGTACGAAAATGTGCGACTACGGGTATTCCAGGGGTTTGGTGTACGACGCGGACAATCATCTCCGCGACGGGTTCGGAGGGGAAATTATCGTGTGAGAAGGCGGCTTGTTCTTGGGGGACAGCAAGGAAAGGCGGCAATATGAGAGGACTGAAACAGTATCTGAAGAGTGAGATCACCGGCTGGAAACGCTGGGAGGTTGCGTGGCTTATGTTCGCGACGGCGGTGATCCTGGGGCTCTCCCTGTACTGGGGTGAGGGCATCATCGGGTTGGTCGCGGCGCTGACGGGTGTGTGGTGCGTGATCCTGACCGGCAAGGGGAAGCGGTCGTCGTTTCTGTTCGGGCTCGTCAACGCGGCGCTGTACGCCGTGATCGCATTTTCCGCAAAATACTACGGCGAGGTCATGCTGAACGTGCTCTATTACCTGCCGATGGGTGTTGTCGGCTGGTTTGCGTGGAAGAAGCACATGAACGATGACACCGGTGAGGTGGTGAAGAAGTGCCTTCCTCTGAAGAAAGGCATCGTCGTATACGCAATCACGGGCGTGGCGATCTTCCTGTACGGGCTGCTGCTTGCGAAGCTCGGCGGTAAGCTGCCGTACGTGGACAGCATGAGCACGGTCGTCTCGGTTGTGGCGCAGGTTCTGTCCATCTGGCGGCTGACGGAGCAGTGGGTGCTCTGGATCATCGTCGATGTGGTTACGGTCATCATGTGGGGCGTGGATTTCGCAAACGGCGGTGAGTCGATCGCGACGCTCGCGATGTGGAGCATCTACCTGGTCAATGCGATCATCATGTTCGTGCGGTGGTACCGCGAGGCGAGCCGGAACAGCGCGAAGGCCGCGGAGCAGGTCGGAGAGGCCGCGGAAGGCTGAGAAGAATAGTATGAGGTGACGGACTATGTATCAGGTCGGAATGTACGGCGGATCGTTCAATCCGCTTCATATGGGACATGTGGAATGCATCCTGAAGGCTGCGTCGATGTGCAGGGAGCTGTATATCGTCTTAAGCATCGGCGGAAACCGCGGGGAGATCGACGGGCGGATCCGCTACCGCTGGCTGTACCGGCTCACGAAGCATGTCGGCAATGTTACGATCCTTACGATCGGCGACGACGCCGCGACCAAGGAGGAGTACACGAGGGAGTACTGGCAGAAGGACGCGGATGACATCAAGAGACGGATCGGGAAGAAGATCGACGTCGTATTTTGCGGAAGCGACTACGGAACGGACAGCTTCTGGAACGTATGCTACCCGGAAAGCGAGATGTTCATTTTCCGAAGAAACGGGATCAGCTCCACGGAGATCCGGAAAAATCCGTACGCGCACTGGGATCAGCTCCCGAAGGTCGTGCGTCCCTACTACACGAAGAAGGTGCTCCTGATGGGCGGCGAGAGCACGGGCAAAAGCACGCTGACGATACATCTCGCGCAGCTGTTCAACGCGGAATACATCGATGAGGCCGGTCGCGAGCTGTCGGAGAAAAGCGGCACGGACACGATGATGATCCCGGAGGATTACACGGAGATTTTGCTTCGCCACAAGCTGAATGAGACGGAGGCGCTCGAGCGCGGGAGCAAGGTTCTGTTCATCGATACGGACGCGCTGATCACACGGTTCTTCATGGATTTCCTGGACGGGGATGACCCGCGGATCGAGGCGAACCGGGTGCTCGCCGACGCGATCGACGCGCTGAACCGGTATGATCTGATCCTGTTCTTAGAGCCTGACGTCGAGTTCTTTCTGGAGGGCGGGCGCAGCGAGGAGATCCGCGACAACCGGATCAAATACAGCGAGCGCATCAAGGAGCTGCTCCGAACGCACGGGCGCGAGTTTACGTGCATCAGCGGCGAGTACTCGGAGCGGCTGGAGAAGGCAGCCAGCGAAGTGAAAAAACTGATCGGAGAAGAGTGATGAAGAAGCAGCAGAGCGAGAGTGAATACCTCTCACAGTATGATATCGGCAAGTATCCCCGTCCGTCCGTGACGGCGGATATCGTTGCCTTTGTGATCCGTTCGGTGGAAAATGAAAACTACAAGATGGACTCGGTGAGCAAGCTGTCCATCCTGCTTGTGAAGCGCGCGGTACATCCCTTCCGGGATTGCTGGGCGCTTCCCGGCGGTTTTCTGCGACCCGACGAGACCGTGGAAAACTGCGCGCTCCGCGAGGTGACGGAGGAGGCCGGGATCACGCCGGTTTCGCTCATGCCGGTCGGCGTGTTCAGCGAGCCCGGGCGCGACCCGCGCGGCTGGGTCATCTCGCACGCGTTCGCCTCGATCATCAGCGAGGAGTCCGTGCGCCAGGTCGGCGGCGACGATGCCTCCGACGCGGAGTGGTTCGACATCCGGTTCGAGCGCGGCGAGGACGGGAACAGCTGCCTGTCCCTCGAGTACGGCGACACGAAGCTTAGGGCGGTCCTCCGGGAGGAGGAGACACATTTTTCGCAGACGTCGTTCCGCGTGCTCGAGAGCGGCGGGCTTGCGTTTGATCACGCGCGGATCATCGCCACGGCGCTCACGGCGCTGAGAGAAGGCGCGCGAAACTATGAGACGCTGTTTGATTTCCTGCCGGAGCGGTTTACACTCACGGAGCTTCAGAAGGTGCAGGAGACGATCATGAACATTCAGGTTCTTCCGGCGAATTTCCGCCGCAAGGTCAGCGATTACGTGGTCGAGACCGACGAGTACACACAGGGGGCGGGGCATCGCCCGGCTAAGCTGTACCGGAGAAAGTGAGAATTTTACGTCGGAAAATGCATCCGCATGACGACGAATAAGTGCATATGCAGTAAGCGAAAGGAAACGTGTTACAGATGAAAAAGAGGAATGCTTTGGTGCGGATCGTTGCCGTGTGCGTGGCAATGCTCCTTGCGCTCGGGGGCGCGATCCCGGGCAGCGGCGTCGGGACGGCGCGTGCCGACGGTGAACCGGTCGAGATCAACGAGACGAATTTTCCGGATCCGGTCTTCCGGGCCGTGATCTCCGGGCCGGACTACGACAAGGACGGAAACGGCGTTCTGGACGCCGGCGAGCTCGGCTCCGTGATCAACATTTACTGCGAAGGCATGGGCGTCACCTCGGTGAAAGGTGTCGAGTACTTCGTCAACCTGGAGGGGCTGTGGTGCAAGGACAACGCGATCGCGTCCATGGACCTTTCGAACAACAAGGAGCTCCACGGCGTGTGGTGCTCCGGCAACCTGTTTACCACGCTTGATTTTTCGGCCAATCCGAAGCTGGAGTGGGTGTACTGCTACGACTGCCAACTGACCTCGCTGAACGTGTCCTCCAACCCGGACATGGCGTTCATCGAGTGCAATACCAACCCGCTGAAGACGCTGGACGTGACGCACAATCCGAAATTGGAGCACCTGACCTGCGGCACGTGCGAGCTCACGTCGCTCGATCTGAGCAACAACCCGAAGCTGTCGCACCTGGACGCGTTCCAGAATCATCTCACAAAGCTCGACGTGTCCGGCTGTCCGAAGCTGAAGCGCCTGGATGTCTGGTTCAACCCGGGGCTTGGAAGCATCGACGTCAGTCACAACCCGGGGCTTCAGTACTACAACTGCGCCTACAACCAGGCAACCTCCGTGGATGTCAGCAAGAATAAGGAACTGCAGAAACTGATCTGCAGTTACAACCAGATCATGAAGCTCGACGTATCCGCCAATCCGAAGCTGTTCTATCTGGACTGTGCCTGCAACGGGATCACTTCGCTTGATCTGTCGAACAATCCGCAGATGCATTTTCTGCAGGCCTTCACCAACCCGTTCACGACGCTGAACATCAGCGATAATCCGCTCCTTGTGAAGACGTACAAGGAAGGCACGAAGAAGGCGGAGTACGATGTGTGCAAGGGCCACTCCTGGACGATCGATTACGGCGGCGATACGTCCACCGGCGGGGACAATCTGTATTTCCTCTGCTTTGACGACACGGTGACGCTTGTCACCGAATCCTCCTCGAACAACTCGGGGCAGGGCGGCAACGGCCAGTCCGGCAACGACAACTCGTCGGAGACGGGCGATTTCGTCAAGCGCGAGAAGGTTGTGCAGACGCTGTACGAGATGGAGGGCAAGCCGGATGTCAGCGGCCTGAAGACGCGGTTTACGGATGTCAAGTCGGGCGCTTCGTACACCGATGCCGTGATCTGGGGTGAGCAGTACGCCATCTGCTTCGGCACTCCGGACATCTCCTCCGACACGTTCGGCGTGGGGCAGTGGATCTCACGGCAGGATCTTGCGCTCATGCTGATGAGATACTCGGAGTACAAAGGTTACAAGAGAGCGATCGACTTCGGAAGAAGCGATGATTTTATCGATTACTATGATATCGACCAGTACGCGTGGGAGGCCATCACGTGGGCGATCACCTGGGATATCATGGAGGGTATAGGCGAGCCGGGTTCCACGCGGGAGGAGCAGCGGATCGATCCTCACGGCAACGCGACGCGCGAGGATTTCGAGCATATGCTGAAGCGCCTCAAGGAAGTGAACAAGGATGTCACCCCGCAGACGCCAACACCGACGAAAGCCCCGACGGCAACGCCGGAACCGACGAAGGAACCTACGAAGGAGCCGACGAAAGCACCGACCAGCACTCCGACCACGGCGCCGGATCCGACGGCCGCGGAGACACCGAAGCCGTCGAACACGCCGACCCCGGCGCCGGAGAAGACAGTGACGCCGGCAGCGGGAACGCCGACACTGCCGGGTGAGATTTCGGACACGCCTTCGGGTTCACCTTCGGATGCGCCGATCCCGACGACAGAGCTTTCCGGTACGCCTTCGGGCACCCCGACGCCCGCCGCGGACCCGACGGGAGCAACGGAGCTGACCCCGGACGCGGGGACGCTCACGCTGACGCCCGGAGCGGATGTGACACCCGGCGCGAATGTGACGCCCGGCGCGGATGCGACACCCGGCACGGATCTTACACTGACACCGGGAGCGGACGGTACACCGGCCTCCGATGCGTCGAAGAGCGAGGGCAATTCGACCGTAAGCCCGGACGGCAGCGCGGAGAAGAACGAGGGAGCGGGCAAGGGCCGCTTTGACACAACACTTCTCCTGATCATCCTTGCGGTCATTGTTGCTGCAACGGCAGGTATTATCCTGTGGAGAAAGAAGCAGTCCGGAAAATGATCCCACGACTGCGTGTATGGGGGGTAGAACAATGCTGATCACTGTCATTATCATCCAGGTGTTGTTGTGGATCTGGTTCTTCGGATGCATAACAACGTACAGGTTCGGGAAAATCCTTCTCGTCGAGGGCATGGGCATCAAGAGCGCGGAGTTCTTCGCGCTGTGTCTCTACAGCGCGGGGCTGATCGCGTACCACGCGTACCTTCCCGTGGGACGCTGGGTCCTGCTCGGGATATTGCTCCTCTGGGCGGCGGTGCAGTATAAGTGCCACTGGTACTACACGATCTTCGGCGCGAGCGAGAGGAAGCTGCAGGGGTACAATGACTGCTTCAAAGGGACAGTGCGCATTTTCCGAAAAAGCGATACGCGCCTTGTGCCGGACATGTACCACATCGTGCTGCACCTGCTGATCCTCGCGAACATTGTCTGCTGCTTCCTGCGGTGACGGTGTGAGGGAATTGCGATAAGAAAATATTTCATTTTCCGTGTTCGTGTGTTATGATAGCGAAGACGGACGAAACCGCCGGATGATTCCGGCGTTTCGATTCTATAAAGAGAAGAGAGTTTGCTTTATTGAGGGAGAAAGCCATGAAGAAGAAAAAACCGATCTGGGCGATCGTCTTCGGCGTTGTGCTTGCCGCGTACACGACCTACGTGATGCTGGACGTGTTCGTGATCAAGCGGCCGATGCAGACGAATGCGACAGAGATCAACCTTTCGCTGTTCGCGACGCCGTCGCCGGGCGGCACGCTCGCGTCGAACGACGGGACGCCTACGCCGCTGCCGACGCCGACACCGGAGCCGACCGAGGAGCCGGATCCGACTGAGCCGCCGGAACCGACCGAAACACCGGAGCCTACGCCGGAGGCGGGAGAGACCGTGACGCCGAAGCCGACCAAGACGCCGAAGCCCACGAAGACGCCGAAACCGACGCCGACGCCCGGGACCACGATCATCTCGACGGAGGACGGACCGCACTATACCGACCAGGTCGTCGCGACGGATGACATGTACTCGAACGATCATCTCTATATTAAAATATCGGAATACAGGGAACACAGCACGCAGATCCATGTGGCGGAAATCTGGATGACCTCCGCGCAGTATCTGTTGACGGCGTTCGCCGATGACACGTACGGGCGCAACATTTTCCAGACAACCTCGGAGATGGCCAAGGCGAAGGGCGCCGTGTTCGCGATCAACGGCGACAACTACGGCGCGCGTGAGGGCGGATACGTCATCCGCAACGGCGTGCTGTACCGCACGGTCGGCAACACGCGCAAGGACGTGCTGTGCATCATGCCGAACGGTGATTTCCAGTTCAGCCATTACAATAAGGCGACCGCGCAGAAGCTGATGGACAACGGGACCTGGCAGGCGCTCACGTTCGGCCCGGTGCTGATCGACGGAAGCAAGCTCAAGGTTGATGTGGACACGGAGGTCGATTACTGCTACGCGACCAATCCCCGTACCGCGATCGGTATGGTGGAGCCGCTTCACTATTTTGTCGTTGTCGCGGACGGCCGCACGAAGAAGAGCCACGGGCTCTCGGTTTACGAGCTGGCGGATTTCATGCTCCGCCTCGGCTGCACGAAGGCATTTAACCTTGACGGCGGCGGTTCGTCCACGATGGTCTTCCAGGGGAAGGTGATCAATTTCCCGACCTCGGAGGGAGACTACTACGAGAGGGGGGTGACCGACATTGTCTATGTCAAGTGATGTCTTTCGCAGACATTGGAAAATCTTCCTCGGTGTGACGGCGTTCGTCGGGCTCTTCTCGGCGATCTACGACCACTACGGGCGCGGCGTTCACTCGAAGCCGATGATCTTCGCGTTTCAGTACCCGCTCGTGATGGGAGTTCTGCCTGCGTTCCTGCTCTCGCTGATCAAGGCGTTTAAGAGGGTGGAGTATGCGTCTGCCGTGCGCGTCGGCGTGAACATGTACGTGTCCGGCGTGGCAACGCTCACGATGGGCTCGCTGGCCACGGGTGTCGTTGAGATCTTCGGAACGACGAACCGTCTTCTCAAATTTTACTGGATCGTCGGCTGGCCGCTTCTCGGTATAGGGTTCCTTGTAACGATGTTCGCGCTCGCGAAGGGATACAACGATACGGTGGAGGGGAGCAGTGCGGAGGAGTAAGCCCCTGCGAAGGAATGACCGCCGCGTACCGTGATACGGAAATTAAACAGCATAAAAATACGGGACAGCAGCTGCTGTCCCGTTTGTGTTCTTATCCGGTTTTCCGTCCGGCGGATCCGTGTTGCGTCACCGCTGCGCACAAATGCGCGTAAAATCTTCTGAAACTTTCGCTTGACATTTGTCAAACGTAGCGTTATTATGTATGGTGCACTATAATGGTGTTATATGCCCGTTCTTTGTAATCGTAGCACATTTTTGATGAAAATGCAAGCATTTTGCATAAGGATTGTGAGCCGTTTTTCAGGACCATTTTTCGAATGCTTTTCGGTGCTAAGGACTACGACTGTCGAATGAAAGGGACTAATCAATCAAGGGGTGACAACGTCAATGAATAAGAACAGAATTCATCCGGTGCAAGTCGGCAAGAACGTTCGTATGAGCTTCGCGAAGAAACAGGATATCCTTGAGATGCCGAACCTGATCGAAGTGCAGAAGGACTCTTACCGGTGGTTCCTTGAGAAAGGAATCTATGAGGTGTTTACCGACATCTCGCCGATAGCCGACCACGACGGGCGATTCAGCCTGGAGTTTGTGGATTATCAACTCTGCAAGGACGATGCCAAGTATACGATCGACCAGTGCAAGGAGCGTGACGCTACCTATGCGGCGCCTTTGAAGGTTAAGGTCCGTCTCCATGACGCGGAGACCGGCGAGATCAAAGAACATATCATGTTCATGGGCGATTTCCCTTTGATGACCGACAACGGCACATTTGTAATTAACGGCGCGGAGCGTGTAATCGTCAGCCAGCTGGTTCGCTCTCCGGGCATTTACTATGCAATGGCACATGATAAACTCGGTAAGGAGCTGTACTCCGCGCAGGTGATCCCGAACCGCGGCGCCTGGCTCGAGTACGAGACCGATGCCAACGATGTATTCTATGTGCGTGTTGACCGCAACCGCAAGGTTCCGATCACGGTCTTCCTCCGTGCGCTCGGCGTAGGCACGAACAACGAGATCCATGAGATGTTCGGCGAGGAGGAAGTTCTGGAGGCATCCCTCAAGAAGGATCCGACCGACAATTACGAGGACGGTCTTCTTGAATTGTATAAGAAGCTTCGTCCGGGCGAGCCGCTCTCGGTGGAGAGCGCTGAGTCGCTGCTGCACGGCATGTTCTTCGATCCGAAGAGATATGACCTTGCCAAGGTCGGCCGTTACAAGTTCAACAAGAAGCTGATGCTTCGCAACCGTGTCGTGGGCAACGAGCTCGCCGAGGATGTTGTCGACATGACGACGGGCGAGGTTCTCGCGACCGAGGGCACGATCATCACGGAGGAGCTCGCGGATACGATCCAGAACGCAGCGATCCCGTACATCTATGTTGTTTCCTCGAAAGAGGTCAAGAAGGAGACCAAGCTTCACAAGTGCAAGGTTCTCACGAACCTCATGGTTGACCTTGCAAGCTATGTTGACTGCGATAAGGAAGCACTCGGCATCACCGAGCTTGTGTACTATCCGGCACTCAAGGAGATCCTTGACAACAACGAGACACAGGAGGACATTGAGGCTGCGATCCGCAGAGGCATCAATGACCTGATCCCGAAGCATATCACGAAGGAAGACATCTTTGCTTCCGTTAACTATAACATGCACATCGCATGGCATGTGGGCAACACGGACGATATCGACCACCTCGGCAACCGTCGTATCCGTGCGGTCGGCGAGCTGCTGCAGAACCAGTACCGCATCGGTATGTCCCGTATGGAGCGTGTTGTTCGCGAGCGTATGAACACTCTCGAGCAGACGGCGATCTCGCCGCAGTCGCTGATCAACATCAAGCCTGTGACGGCAGCGATCAAGGAGTTCTTCGGAAGCTCCCAGCTGTCCCAGTTCATGGATCAGCACAACCCGCTCGGCGAGCTGACGCACAAGCGTCGTCTCTCCGCACTCGGTCCCGGCGGTCTGTCGCGTGACCGTGCAGGTTTCCAGGTTCGAGACGTCCACTATACGCACTACGGTCGTATGTGCCCGATCGAGACCCCCGAAGGTCCGAACATCGGTCTGATCAACTCCCTCGCATCCTATGCGAGAATCAACGAGTACGGTTTTGTCGAGGCGCCTTACCGCAAGGTCGACAAGTCCGACCCGAACAACCCGATCGTCCTTGATGAGGTCGTTTACCTGACCGCGGACGAGGAGGATAAGTACCACGTAGCACAGGCTAACGAGCCGCTCGATGATAATAACCACTTCGTGAACAGCAAGGTATCCGGACGTTTCCGTACGGAGATCGCGCAGTTCGACCGCCGTGCCATCGACCTGATGGACGTTTCCCCGAAGATGGTATTTTCCGTAGCAACCGCTATGATCCCGTTCCTGCAGCATGACGATGCGAACCGTGCCCTGATGGGTTCGAACATGCAGCGTCAGGCCGTGCCGCTTCTCTTCACTGAGGAGCCCGTTGTTGATACGAGCATGGCTCTCAAGGCTGCCGTTGACTCCGGTGTCTGCGTTGTCGCGAAGAGCGACGGTGTCGTAGAGCGTTCGGAGGCAAGCCGCATCATCATCCGCACGACGGACGGTGAGCGCGAGGAGTACAAGCTTCAGAAGTTCGCGAGAAGCAACCAGGGTACCAGCATCAACCAGCGCCCGATCGTGAAGAAGGGTGAGTCGGTTGTCGCAGGCCAGGTTATCGCGGATGGTCCGTCCACTTCCGGCGGTGAGCTTGCTCTGGGTAAGAACCCGCTGATTGGTTTCATGACCTGGGAAGGTTACAACTACGAGGATGCCGTTCTGTTGAGCGAGCGTCTCGTACGCGATGATGTATATACGTCCGTTCATATCGAGGAGTACGAGTCCGAGGCACGTGACACGAAGCTCGGACCGGAGGAGATCACCCGTGATATCCCCGGCGTCGGCGACGATGCACTCAAGAACCTTGATGAGCGCGGTATCATCCGCATCGGTGCTGAGGTCCGTGACGGTGATATCCTCGTCGGTAAGGTAACGCCGAAGGGCGAGACCGAGCTGACCGCAGAGGAGCGTCTGCTCCGCGCGATCTTCGGTGAGAAGGCGAAGGAAGTCCGTGACACGTCCCTCAAGGTACCGCACGGTGAGTTCGGTGTCATCGTGAACGTTAAGGTCTTCACCCGTGAGAACGGCGACGAGCTGAACCCGGGCGTCAACCAGAAGGTTCGCGTTTACATCGCTCAGAAGCGTAAAATTCAGGTCGGTGACAAGATGGCCGGCCGCCACGGTAACAAGGGTGTCGTTTCCCGCGTGCTTCCCGTGGAGGATATGCCGTTCCTTCCGAACGGACGTCCGCTCGATATCGTGCTTAACCCGCTCGGCGTTCCGAGCCGTATGAATATCGGTCAGATCATGGAGACGCACCTTTCGCTTGCATCCCAGGTGCTCGGATTCAAGGTTTCGACGCCTGTGTTCGACGGTGCGAACGAGAGCGATATCACGGATATGTTCCAGCTCGCCAATGATTATGTCAACACCGATCTGGATGACTTCAAGAAGAAATATAAAGACATTCTCAATCCTGAGGTGATGGATTTCCTGATCAAGAACCAGGATCACCGCAAGGAATGGGCGGGCGTTCCGATCAAGCCCGACGGAAAGGTACAGCTTCGCGACGGTCGTACCGGTGAGCCGTTCGACAGCGAAGTCACGGTAGGCTTCATGCACTACCTGAAGCTGCACCACCTGGTTGACGATAAGATCCACGCACGTTCGACCGGTCCTTACTCGCTCGTTACGCAGCAGCCGCTCGGTGGTAAAGCACAGTTCGGTGGCCAGCGTTTCGGTGAGATGGAGGTTTGGGCTCTCGAGGCATACGGCGCTGCACACATTCTTCAGGAGATCCTGACGGTGAAGTCCGATGACGTTGAGGGTCGTGACCGTACCTACAAGGCCATCACGAAGGGTGAGAACATTTCCGAGCCCGGTATTCCGGAGTCCTTCAAGGTATTGCTTAAGGAACTCCAGGCTCTGGCACTGGATGTCACCGTCCTCGATGAGAACGGCAACGAGATCCAGATGACGGAGAAGTTCACCAGCGGCGACGATGAGGATTTCTCGGATCTGTACAACGATACGGATAACTACTATCCGGGTGCGAACGAGATGTCGATGGCCGGCTTCCAGGAGATCACTCCTGACGAGACGACCGGTGACCTCTACGGCGACGCAGTCGAGTTGGATGACGACGGTTTCGACGACTCCGATTTCGAGGATGACGGTTACGGTGAGCTCGAGCCGTTCAACGAGGACGACGAGAACTGAGAAACGCTGAATTAACAGCGTTTCCCGATGAGTATTGAAACGCTGATACTTGAATCTTTCGAATTGAATTAAGGGAAGGAGTAGCTTACAGGCTATGGACAAGATCAACGAGGAAGTAAAAGAGATTACTTATGATGCCATCCGTATCGGACTGGCTTCCGATGATAAGATCCGTGAGTGGGCTCGTGCCGGAAGACCCGGTGAAGTCACCGACTACGAGGTGAAGAAGCCGGAGACCATCAACTACAGAACTCTGAAGCCGGAGACCGGCGGTCTGTTCTGCGAGAAGATTTTCGGACCCACCAAGAAGTTCGAGTGCCATTGCGGCAAATACAAGAAGCAGAAGGTTCGCGCGAAAAACTTCGTCTGCGACCGCTGCGGCGTTGAGGTTACGGACGCCAAGGTGCGCCGTGAGCGTATGGGCTACATCGAGCTCGCAGCTCCGGTTTCGCACATCTGGTATTTCAAGGGCATTCCCAGCCGTATGGGTCTGCTTCTTGACATGACGCCCAAGAACCTTGAGAAAGTGCTTTATTTTACCTGCTATGTCGTCCTCGACGGCGGTAACACTCCGCTGAAGAAGAAGGACATCCTGACAGAGGCAGAGTATAACCGTTATATCGACGAGTACGGCGAGGACAGCTTCACGGCACAGATGGGTGCTGAAGCGATCCGCAAGCTCCTTGAGGAGATCGACCTCGATGCGCTTGCTGCCGAGCTGGAGGAGGAGCTTGCACACTGCAACGGCCAGAAGCGCGTAAAGCCGCTGAAGCGCCTTGAGGTTGTGGATGCGTTCCGCGAGTCCGGCAACCGTCCGGAGTGGATGATCTTAAAGTGCATCCCGGTTATCCCGCCGGATCTTCGTCCTATGGTACAGCTCGACGGCGGCCGTTTCGCAACGTCCGACCTCAACGATCTGTATCGCCGTATCATCAACCGCAACAACCGTCTGCAGAGACTGATCAGTCTCGGTGCGCCGGAGATCATCATCCGCAACGAGAAGCGTATGCTTCAGGAAGCCGTTGACGCCCTGAACGACAACGGTCGTCGCGGTCGTCCGGTGACCGGCCCGGGTAACCGTGCCCTGAAGTCGCTGTCCGATCTGTTGAAGGGTAAGCAGGGTCGTTTCCGTCAGAACCTTCTCGGTAAGCGTGTCGACTATTCCGGTCGTTCCGTTATCGTCGTAGGTCCTGAATTGAAGATTTACCAGTGCGGTCTCCCGAAGGAGATGGCAATCGAGCTCTTCAAGCCGTTCGTTATGAAGGAGCTGATGGAGCAGAAGAAGGCCAACAACATCCGCGCGGCGAAGAAGATGGTAGAGCGTCTTGAGCCCGGTGTGTGGGATGTCCTCGAGAAGGTCATCCAGGAGCACCCTGTCATGCTCAACCGTGCACCTACCCTTCACCGCCTCGGTATCCAGGCGTTCGAGCCCATCCTGGTCGAGGGTAAGGCAATCAAGCTTCACCCGCTCGTATGTACCGCTTTCAACGCGGACTTCGACGGTGACCAGATGGCTGTGCACCTTCCGCTTTCCGTGGAGGCGCAGGCAGAGTGCCGCTTCCTTCTGTTGTCCCCGAACAACCTGTTGAAGCCGTCCGACGGTGGTCCCGTTGCCGTTCCTTCGCAGGATATGGTCCTCGGTATCTACTATCTGACGATGGAGAAGCCGGGTGACAAGGGTGAGGGTTCGCACTTCAAGAATGAAAATGAGGCTATTCTCGCTTACGAGAACGGCTATGTTACCCTTCAGTCGAGCATTTTCGTGCGCCGTACCGGTATCAACAACGAGGGCAAGGAAGAGTCCCGCACGATCAAGACGACGGTCGGCCGTATTCTCTTCAACGAGATCATCAGCCAGGACCTCGGCTTTGTGGATCGCACCCGTCCGGAGAACTTCCTCAAGTACGAGATCGACTTCCTTGTTAAGAAGGGCGAGCTGAAGAAGATCCTTGAGCGCTGCATCAATACGCACGGCGCGATCAAGACGGCAGAGACGCTCGATGCCGTTAAGGCGATCGGTTACAAGTTCTCCACGAGAGCAGCCATGACGGTTTCCCTTGCGGACGTTATCATTTCCCCGGAGCGCGAGAGCATTCTCCGCGAGACCGAGAAGCGTGTTGAGGGTATCAACATTGCTTATGAAGACGGTCTTTCCAGTGCGGAAGAGCGTTACAAGAAGGTTATTGAGACGTGGCGTAAGACGGATGAGCGGTTTGAGGCAGAAGCGCTCGATTCCCTTGACAAATACAACAACATCCTCATGATGGCTGACTCCGGTGCCCGTGGTAACAAATCGCAGATCAAGCAGCTGATCGGTATGCGTGGTCTGTTCACGGATACGACCGGTAAGACCATCGAATTGCCTATCAAGTCGAACCTCAGAAGCGGTCTTGACGTTCTGGAGTATTTCATCTCCGCACACGGTGCCCGCAAGGCTCTGTCGGATACCGCACTCCGTACCGCCGACTCCGGTTATCTGACCCGTCGACTGGTAGACGTATCGCAGGAGCTGATCATCCGCGAGGTTGACTGCTGTGCCGGCATGGATGAAATCCCCGGCATGGATGTCAAGATGTTCCCGAACCCCACCTCCAAGCGTGAGCAGGAGAACGAGGGTACTGAGGAGAAGAAGGAGAAGCCGATCGAGACGCTCGAAGAGCGTATCAAGGGTCGTTTCGCCTGCGAGGATTACTATGATGACAACGGTGATCTGATCGTTCGCAAGAACCAGATGATCACGCCCGGACGTGCTAAGCGTCTGCTTGAAACCAAGGCAATCAAGGATGCCGGTGCAGAAGCAACGATCCGTATCCGTACGGCTCTTACCTGCCGTTCGCACTACGGTATCTGCGCGAAGTGCTACGGTGCCAACATGGCAACCGGTGAGCCTGTTCAGGTCGGTGAGGCTGTCGGTATCATCGCTGCACAGTCCATCGGTGAGCCCGGTACGCAGCTGACCATGAGAACGTTCCATACCGGTGGTGTCGCAGGAGACAACATCACACAGGGTCTTCCCCGTGTCGAGGAGTTGTTTGAGGCACGTAAGCCGAAGGGTCTTGCAATCGTTACGGAGATTTCCGGTAAGGTTACCATTCGCGAGACGAGCAAGAATAATATGATCAAGCGTGAGGCAGTCGTTACCAACGATGAGACCGGCGAGAGCAAGGCATACCTGATCCCGTTCAACTCCAAGGAGCGCGTGAAGGACGGCAACTACGTTCAGGCCGGTGAAGGTCTGACCGAAGGACCTCTGGATCCTCATGACATTCTTAAGATCAACGGTCTCCGCGCCGTGCAGGATTACATGCTTCGCGAAGTGCAGCAGGTATACCGCAAGCAGGGTGTTGAGATCAACGATAAGCACATCGAGATCATCCTTCACCAGATGCTCAAGAAGGTTCTGGTTGAGGAGTGCGGAGACACCGGTTTCCTTCCGGGAACCCATGTCGACGTTCTCGATTTCGAGGAGACCAATGCGCGCATGCTCGAAGAGGGCAAGAAGCCTGCTGAAGGCAAGCGTATCATCCTCGGTATTACGAAGGCTTCGCTGGCGACGAACTCGTTCCTTTCCGCAGCATCCTTCCAGGAGACCACCAAGGTTCTCACGGATGCAGCCATCAAGGGCAAGATCGATCCGTTGGTCGGCCTTAAGGAAAATGTTATCCTCGGTAAGCTCATTCCTGCCGGTACCGGCATGAAGGAGTACCGCAACATTCATCTGAATACGGACAACGAAGTGATCGAGCGCGCTGAGACGCTGGATGACGAGTACCGCAAGAGCATTGTGGAGTCCGATGTACTGCCGGACAAGGAAGAGTCGCTTCTGCCTGTTGACGAGTACGAGGACGACGGCTTCGGTGATGAAGATTTCGATAACAGCATTTTCGATGATGAAGAGCTCGAGTTTGAGGACGAGGATGAGGGATTTGACGATTCCGACGACTCCGACGAGCAGTAAGTAATCAGTCTTTTCTTCCGCGGGACGGGGAGATTTCTCCGTCCTGCGGATATCTGTTTTTATCAGTTCTTTCATTTTTCTTTCGAGATATCATTGCAATTCCCGCATTTTCCGTATAAGGTGCCCGCGCAAATATCGGGGCTTTGAATACGGTTGGATCATTGATCAGGAGAATACCCATGACGAATTACACAGAACTGTCGCTTGCAGAATTGCGGACAATTTTGCGTGCGAACAATGTCGCCGGCTACAGCTCGATGCGCAAGGCGGACATGATCGCTCTTTTGGAGAGCATGAACATTACGGACGGTGCGGAGGCAGAGAAAGCCCCTGCGAAGCCTGCGGATAACGCGGAAGCGGAAAATGCTCCGAAGAAGCCGGCAGAGAGCGCCCGCAGGAAGTCTTCCGCGAACAAAGCAGAGGCTGTGAAGCCTGCGGAAGCAACGGTCGCAGCGGAAAATGCCGATGCTCGGGAAGAACGCAGACTGCCGCGTCAGACGGCGCAGGTGACGGAAGAGCAGCCGATGCAGCCTCAGTCCCAGCCGCAGCAGGAGACGACGCAGGGCAGCGGAACTCAGCAGGCACAGTCCCAGGTTCAGACTCAGGCGCAGCCCGGCAGGACCGGTGTTGTGGTACGGCGGACGACCCGCACGGTCGGCAGACCGGAGAACCGGCCGACCGGCGAGAGAAGCGAGCGTGAGGACGGTGAGGACCGTTCCGCGCGGCAGGCGGATCCTACGGATTCCGGCATCATCCGCCGCGGTATTTTCGAGATCTGCTCGGACAACTACGGGTTCCTGCGCAACGATAACTATCTTCCGAGCGAGCACGATGTCTATATCAACCCTTCGATGATCCGCCGGTACAACCTGACCACGGGCGATGTTGTCGAGGGAACGCTGAAGAAGGTTTCACCGGATTCGAAAGAGAAGTTTATACCGCTTCACCATATCACGAAGATCAATGACCAGGCGCCGGAGCGCGCGATGCATCGACGTCGTTTTGACCGCCTGACACCTGTGTTTCCGCACGAGCGTCTGAGACTGGAGTACCCGGGGTGCGGGGTTTCCACGAGGATTGTGGACTTATTTTCCCCGATCGGCAAGGGGCAGCGAGGCATGATCGTTTCGCAGCCGAAAGCGGGCAAGACGACGCTTTTAAAACAGATCGCAAAATCGATCCTTGTGAACCACAAATCGGTGCATCTCATTATTTTGCTCATCGATGAGCGCCCTGAGGAAGTCACGGACTTCAAGGATTTTGTGAAGGATTACAATGCGGAGGTCATCTACTCGACCTTCGACGAGGAGCCGAACCAGCATCGCCGCGTGTCGGAGATGACGATGGAGCGTGCCAAGAGACTGGTCGAGTACGGCGAGGACGTGGTCATCCTGCTCGACAGTATCACTCGTCTTGCGCGGGCGTACAACCTCACCTGCGTTTCCAGCGGGCGTACGCTCTCCGGCGGTCTCGACCCGAACGCTCTGTACATGCCCAAGAAGTTCTTCGGCGCTGCCCGCTGCATGAAGGAGGGCGGCAGCCTGACGATCCTTTCGACCGCGCTGGTTGAAACCGGCAGCCGCATGGACGACGTCATCTACGAGGAGTTCAAGGGTACAGGCAACATGGAACTGGTGCTGAACCGTGACCTTTCGGAGCGCCGCATCTTCCCCGCCATCGACCTTCCGAAGTCGAGCACGCGGCGTGAGGATCTGCTGCTGACCGATCAGGAGCAGCGCGCCAACAACATGATGCGCAAGGCCTTCAACGGCAAATCAGCCGAGGAGTCGATCGAGAAGATCATCAACCTCTTCGTCCGCACGAAGAACAACCAGGAGTTCATGCAGTTTATCATGCGGTAATCCGCGGAAATGAAAGACAGGCAGGGAAGGAGAAAAATCATTTCGGCCGGAGCGAAGGACATTTCGGGGGTGAAAAAGATGGAAAGTAAGGCACAAATTGCAAAGAAACTGGCTGTGAGGACGCTGATCACATTCGTCATCATGGCGGTTGCGATCCTCGGCGGCACGCTGCTGATGCTCACGTTGCTCAAGTCGGAGCGGGAGACCAACGAAAAAAATCAGCAGAAGAAAACGGAACAGAATTTCCGGGAAGCCATGGAAAAGTATTACGGCTTGAAGGAAGGTGATTACAAGATCACCGAAAGAAAGTACTATGACAATTATGTCGGTGAATTTACATTTTCCGTGGGCGGTGAGACGTATGGAGCCCTCGGAAAGGAAACCTTCTTCACAAACTACCGAAGATATGATTATGCCGCGGACATGAAGGAGATCGTGGCGGGCATAAACACGGAGACAGAGGTGTTCCCGGCCGGAAAATACACCGTCTCGTCGGTTCAGCTGGACTGGGACATGTACGACAACATGGTGACGAGACAGGGGCCGAAAAACAAGGATCTGCAGCCGATGTATTTTAACCGCGAGATGGTCGATGACTATTTTGTGCGGAAAGAAGGCGAATCCAGCATGTGGGCACTCACAAAGTTTGTCATAACGATCGATTGCGAGTGGTCGGAGGGGATCGCTCAGGAGGTGACGGGGATCGACCCGCAACCGCTGATCACGGCACTTCCGCTTAACGCGGGCAAGCAGATCCGTGTGTGCTGCTACAAGAAAAGCGAAGATGCGACAAGCCTTGAGCGCACGTATGTTTATGTGTATGAAAACGGGACATATGCATGGAAGGCGCTGATCGGCTCCATCGAGTGAAACGGAGATCACGGCAGTTCGGCAGCAGGTCGTTTTTTCGGGGAAAAAGTGTGCGAAATGCGCAGGAATTTGCCGAAAAATGATGTTGCATTTTGAAAATGGCTGTGATATAATACAAAAGCTGTTCAAATGAGTGTTACGAAACGCTGATTGATTCAGCGCTTCATAAGATATCCGGGATCTGCCCGGGAAGAACGAATAGAATTGCGAGGTGAATGACATGAAGGAAGGAATTCAGCCGAAATACTATCAGGCAAAGGTAACATGCAACTGTGGCAATGAGTTTGTGACCGGTTCCACGAAATCGGAGATCCACGTAGAAATCTGCTCCAAGTGCCACACCTTCTATACCGGCCAGAAGAAGGCTGCTCAGGCGCGCGGCGCTATTGAGAAGTTCAACAAGAAGTACGGTTTCTAAGAAACTGTAGCTCTGAGAGCGACATGACTATGCCTTGACAATCTTAGTTGTCAAGGCTTTTCTACTATAAAGAAACACTTTCGTGTTTCTTTATAGCGCCTCCGGCGGATCGCAGGATCGCGCAGAGGAAGGCTTGCTTCGCAAGCCGCGCGATCCGCGGCGGTGAGCGCAAGCGCTCACCGATCATCAGAAACACTTTCGTGTTTCTTTATAGCGCCTCCGGCGGATCACAGGATCGCGCAGAGGAAGGCTTGCTTCGCAAGCCGCGCGATCCGCGGCGGTGAGCGCAAGCGCTCACCGATGAGAATGTAGTGATGTGAGGATAAGGGTATGGCAGGTGAATTGAAGCCGTCGGGTATCGGCGGGCAGGCCGTCATGGAAGGCGTGATGATGCGCAACCGCAGCAAATACGCGGTCGCCGTGCGCAAGTCCGACGGTCAGAAGGTTATTCTTGTTAAAGAGTATCACAGTATCACCGAGAAGCATCCGTGGCTCGGATGGCCGTTTATCCGCGGCGCCGTCAATCTGGTGGAATCCATGATCGTCGGCATGGGAACGCTGATGTATTCGGCGAACTTCATGGATGAGGTAGATCCGAAGCAGTCCTCGAAGAAGGATGCGAAGGATGTTTCGGACAATGAAGTGACAACCGATGCTGCAAGCGAGGCCGCTGCGACCACGGAGGAGACAACCGACGAGGCGGCGAAGGCGGACGCAGATGCTAAAATCGACGCTGACGCGAAGCCTGCGGCTGAGTCAAAACCGATGTCGGGTGCGATGATCGGCGCGACGGTAGCGCTGTCGCTGGTGCTGACGGTCGCGTTGTTCATCATGCTTCCGTTTGCGATCACGTCCCTGCTGGAGCGTGTGACGGGCATCGATTCGGCGCTGTTCTCCAGCGTGATGGAGGGTGTTCTCCGTATTGCCATTTTCGTAGGGTACATTGCGTTGATCTCGCAGATGGAGGAGATCAAGCGCGTGTTCCGTTATCACGGTGCGGAGCACAAGACGATCAACTGTATCGAGCATGGTCTGGAGCTCACGGTGGATAACGCGCGTGCGTCCTCGAAGGAGCATAAGCGCTGCGGAACGAGCTTCATGATCTTTGTCATGGTCATCAGTATTCTTGTATTTTCCATCGTCAACATGTTCCCTCTGTACACGGGAACGTCGCGGATCCTCAAGTTTGTCGTGCGGTTCGTCGTGCGAATTCTGCTGTTGCCGCTTGTGGCGGGCATCAGTTATGAGTTCCTGAAGCTTGCGGGACGCTCGAACAACTGCGTCGTCAACGCGCTGAGCCGTCCCGGTATGTGGATGCAGGCGCTCACGACGAAGGAGCCGGACGATACGATGCTCTCCGTGGCGATCGCTTCGGTTGAGGCAGTATTTGATTGGAAAATGTTCCTCTCGGGGACGGCGGCGGAGGAGTGCGCGACACCCACGACGCCGGGCGAGTACCTGATCGGGGAGGACGGCAACTACACGCCGACCGTGACCGGTTTTGCGCCGGAGTTTGCGAAGAAGGCGGAAGAGAAAACTGCGGGCGATACGACGGAAGAGTGAAACGAAACCGGGACGTACGACGCATTGTTCAGTGACGGATCTTGTCATAGCGCATCGAACGATGATTGTGCATCGGGAGATGCAATGAATGTTGGGAAGCATATGGAAGGCATGAACTCGGACAATCTCACGTATCGCGAGGCTGCGCGCCGGTGGGGCGAAACCCTGCAGGCAGCGGGCGTTCCCGAGGCTGTGCTTCAGGCACAGCAGCTTTTATGGTTTGTCTGCGGTATGACGCCGGCGGATTGGCTGATGCGCCGCGAGGAGACAATGCCCGAGGAGGAGTGGAAGCGTTACTGTGAGCTTGCGGAGAAAAGGCTTGCACGCGTACCGCTGCAGCATTTGACGGGCGAGCAGGAGTTCATGGGACTGACGTTTCGCGTTACGTCCGATGTGCTGATCCCGCGGCAGGACACGGAGCACCTCGTGGAGGAGGCTCTGGCGTGCTGTGAGGGCCGCAGAGTGCTTGATATGTGCACCGGCTCGGGCTGTATTGCCATCAGCATCGCACGGCTCGGGAAGCCTGCGTCCGTGACGGGCGCGGACATCTCGGAGAAGGCGCTTGCGGTTGCAAAGGACAATGCCGCAAGGCTCAGTGCTGAGGTCGCCTGGGTGGAGAGTGATATGTTCTCGGGGATCGACGGGGAGTTCGACGTGATCGTCTCCAATCCCCCGTATATTCCGCCGGAACAGATCGAAGGGCTGGAGCCCGAAGTGAAGGATCATGAGCCGCGTCTCGCGCTGTACGGCGGCGAGGACGGGCTTGACTATTACCGTGCGCTTGTGACGGAGGGTGCGATGCACCTGCGTCCTGCACGCGACGGGGAAGAAGGAGGTATACTGATCGTGGAAATCGGATTTGACCAGGGCGTCAGCGTGCCTGCCCTGTTCTGCGAAGCGGGATTTGCCGGGGTGCGCGTGAGAAAGGATTATGCCGGCCTTGACCGGGTTGTCATCGGACATTTGTAGTGCGCAGCAGACGCTGCGGACAGGAGTTCCTGCGGCTGATGTGAGGGTAAAGTGGAGGATAGAAGTTCCCGGCGATGCCCGGAATACGACACTGCAACGAAGACAATCGGTAAGACGGGCGCGGAAACGCCCGCAGAAAGGTTAGGGATACTATGTTTGACAAATTGGAGGATGTCTGCAAGCGGTACGAGGAGCTGCAGCTGGAGCTTGCCAGCCCCGACGTTACCTCGGACACGAACCGGTTCCGCAAGCTGATGAAGGAACAGAGTGACTGCGAGCCGCTTGTGACGACATATCTGGCGTATAAGAAAGCAAAACAGACGGTCGAGGAGAGCCTTGAGATGCTCGAGAAGGAGACCGACGAGGAGATGCGCGAGCTGCTGAAGGAGGAGATCTCCGACGCGAAGGCGCAGATCGAGGACAATGAGAAGAAGCTGAAAATTCTGCTGATCCCCAAGGATCCCAACGATGACAAGAACGTCGTCGTGGAAATCCGCGCGGGCGCAGGCGGCGAGGAGGCGGCTCTTTTTGCCGCGGAGCTGTACCGCATGTATGTGCATTACATCGAGTCGCGCCGCTGGAAGATCGAGCTGGTCAACTTTGACGAGACCGGCATCGGCGGGATGAAGGAAGTTGAGTTTATGGTCAAGGGGCAGGGTGCCTACTCCGTGCTCAAATACGAGAGCGGTGTGCACCGCGTGCAGCGCGTGCCGGAGACGGAATCCGGCGGCCGCATCCACACCTCGACGGCGTCCGTGGCGGTGATGCCCGAGGCGGAGGAAGTGGATGTCGTGATCGACGAGAAGGATATCCGCATCGATGTCATGCGCGCGTCCGGCAACGGCGGCCAGTGCGTCAACACGACGGACTCGGCGGTGCGCCTGACGCATTATCCGACGGGCATCGTGATCTACTCCCAGACCGAAAAATCGCAGCTGCAGAACCGCGCCAAGGCATTTGCCCTGCTGCGCGCGAAGCTGTACGATCTGGAGCTGCAGAAAGCCCATGACGCGGTTGCCTCGGAGCGCCGCAGCCAGATCGGAACGGGCGACCGCTCCGAGAAGATCAGGACGTATAATTTTCCGCAGAGCCGTGTGACCGATCACCGCATCGGACTGACGCTGTACAAGCTCGACAAGGTCATGAACGGAGATCTGCAGGAGATCATCGACGCGCTGACGGCGGCTGATCAGGCGGCAAAGCTGGCGAGCCAGGAAGAGATGTGAAGACAGGGAGAGGCTTATGATCTCATCCAAGACAAACCCACAACTGAAATATCTGCAGACGCTACTTAAGAAGCGCAGCGCCCGCGAGGCGGACCGCGTGTTCGTCTGCGAGGGTCGGAAAATGTTCTTCGAGATCCTGACGCAGAGACCGGAATATCTGGTTAAAGCGTACTGGTCGGAGAGCGGAGCGGCGGAGCTTGCGGACGCGGAACGGAAAATGATGCTCTCGTGTGACTGGGAGATCGTCTCGGACGCGGCATTTTGCGCCGTTGCAGAGACGGTGACGCCCCAGGGAGTGCTCGCGATCGTGCGCATGCCGGAGTACAAGGTCGAGGACATGATCGCCGGCGATACGACGAGGCTTCTTCTGCTGGAGAGCCTGCGTGACCCGGGCAACCTCGGAACGATCATGCGAACCGCGGAGGCGGCCGGCATGAACGGCATCATTCTCTCGGCGGACTCGGTCGACACGTTTAACCCGAAGGTCGTGCGCTCGACGATGGGCGCGATACTGCGGGTTCCGTTCTGCTACGCAGAGGATTTTCCGAAGACGCTCAGGGAGCTTACGAAGCGCGGCGTGAAGTTGTATGCGGCGCACCTGCAGGGCTCGGTTCCGTACACGGAGGCGTCCTACGGGGACAAGGCAGGCATATTGATCGGCAACGAGGCCAACGGCCTCTCTGACGGCGTTACGGTGCTCTCAGACGTGCGCATCCGCATCCCGATGGACGGGCAGGCGGAGTCTCTCAACGCGGCCGTGGCAGCGGCCATCCTGATGTATCATCTGCGGATGGGCCGGTGACGGGCTTGCCGGAATGCGACCGGGAGATAATACAGCTAAGAAGAGATTGTCGGGAACCATGCCTGCAGGAAGAACAGACGCAGGATGATGTGACAGCAAAATGATCGTGAGACGTTGAAAACGCCCCGGCACCGTGTGGTGGTGCAGGGGCGTTGTGTTTGTGTGCTCAGATCGGAAAATGCCGATCGGATCAGCGTTTCCTTAATATTTCGGCAGCGTCGAGAGGTCCTCACCGTTCTTGTAGGCGATGTACTCCTCGAGGCAGTAGCCGAGGTCGAAGATCTCCTTGGCAGCCTCCAGCCCGACGTAGCGGAAATGCCACTGTTCGTAGGTGACGCCGGTGATCTTCTTCTTGTCCGACGGATAGCGTAAAATGAAGCCGTACTTGTAGCAGTTCTCGCGGAACCAGGTGGTGTCGTTTCCGCCGCCGTCGAGGGTCCAGATGTCGAATCCGAGGCCCGTGCGGTGCTCGCTGGCGTTGCCCGGAACGGTCCGCGGCGGGTTGATGCTCTTGTCGCGGTTCTGCCAGAAGCGATCCTGCGTTGCGTAGTTGCGGTATGCGCCGGTCTGGGAGATCTTAACGCCGAAGGAGGTCGCCTCATGGTAATCATGGCACATCTCGTCGAGGTGCTCGAGCGCCACGCGGTTGCCGCGCCCGTAGTTGTCCTCCTCCTTCTCGATGATGAAGTTCAGATCGCTTTTGTTGACGGTGTTCGGGTTCTGGATCGTGTAGAAATCCGCGGTCAGCACCTCGTCGATGCGGACGAGATTTTCCGGATTGCCCTTGTATTTGAGGCGGTGCGACCAGTTGACGAGCATCAGGTAGTCAATCTCCCAGTCATCGCCGTCCACCGGCTCGGAATCCTGATTGAGGGTGACGCTGGAGCACAGGCCGTACACATACGGCGTCGGTTCCGGTGTCGGTGTCGGGGAATCCGCCGGCTCCGGCGTAGCGGTAGGAGCTGCGACGGTCGGCGTTGCGGTTGCCTCCTTGACACCTTCGGTCGGTGCCGATGTGGGTGTCACGGTCTTGCCCGGCGTTTCACCGCTGTCGCCCTTCATTCCGTGTATGATCAGGAAAATGAGAAGCGCGAGGATCGCCAGCAGGACGACCATGCAAAGCGTAAAATTCCTGTCGATAAACCGTTTGAATGCTGATTTCTTTTTCTTCTTGCGCCGCGCGGGCGAGCCGGATGAGCTGCTGCGCGGCGTTCCCGCAGATCCGCCGGAGCGCGGTGCTCCCGTGCTGCGCGTTGTGCCGGTCGGTCGGTTTCCTCCCTGGGAGGAAGGACGCCGGGTGCGCGGGTCCCTGTTGTCAGTTGCCATGGGTCTGTATTCCCCCTTCTCTTGTCAGGACATCGTCCCTGTCTGCACGGCTTCCGTCGTACGAAGTCAGGTTCCGATATTCCTTTCTGTGCCGCGGGAGGACGCCTTGTTGCGCAACCCGCTCAAACACAGCCATTGTAGCACACGAGACGGCATATGAAAAGTAATTATTTTGACGCATCATTTTCCAAAAGAAAAGGGGCATTTTTCGCACGAGTTTGTGCTTGCATTGATGTGGGCGGTTTGCTATAATGCTCACGGTATAGCGGACACGGCATGAAATGGGCGGCTGAGGCGGCCCGGGCGATGCGGGCGTGTCCGGGAAAGGCTGGTAAGTACACCATGGAAAATGTTACATTTGACGCGGCGTTGGCGTCGCGGTTTATGAGTGAGCAGGAGCTTGCGCTGATCGAAGGTCAGGCGCTTGCCGCTCGCGAGGAGCTTCTGGGCAGACAGGGCGCGGGGAACGATTTCCTCGGCTGGATCGATCTCCCGGCAGCGTATGACAAGGATGAGTTTGCACGCATCAAGAAGGCGGCTGCGAAGATCCAGTCGGACTCCGAAGTGCTGGTTGTGATCGGCATCGGCGGTTCCTATCTCGGCGCGCGTGCGGCGATCGAATTCCTTCGCCACAACTTCTACAACAACGCGCCGAAGTCGGTGCGCAAGACGCCCGAGATCTACTACGCGGGCAACAGCATCAGCTCGACGTATCTTAAGCACCTGATCGATGTGATCGGCGACCGTGATTTCTCGGTCAACATCATCAGCAAGTCGGGCACGACCACGGAGCCGGCGATCGCGTTCCGCGTGTTCAAGCAGCTGCTCGTGAAGAAGTACGGCCGCGAGGAGGCCAACAAGCGTATCTACGCGACGACCGACAAGGCGAGAGGAGCCCTCAAGCAGGTTGCGACCGAGGAAGGCTACGAGAGCTTCGTGGTGCCGGATGATGTCGGCGGTCGTTTCTCCGTTCTGACGGCGGTAGGTCTTCTGCCGATCGCTGTGAGCGGCGCTGATATTGACGCGTTGATGGCGGGTGCGGCAAGCATGCGCGAGATCTGCATCAACAAGGATTTTTCGGAAAATGATGCCCTTCGTTACGCGGCAGTGCGCAACATCCTCTACCGCAAGGGCAAGAGCGTTGAGGTGCTTGCGAACTACGAACCGTCGCTTCACTATGTGAGCGAGTGGTGGAAGCAGCTCTACGGCGAGAGCGAGGGCAAGGACCAGAAGGGTATTTTCCCGGCAAGCGTCGATCTCACGACCGACCTGCACTCGATGGGCCAGTTCATCCAGGACGGCGCGCGCATCATGTACGAGACCGTGCTCGCGGTTGACAAGAGCCGTGAGGAGATCGTTCTCGAGGCGGAGCCTGTCGACCTTGACGGCATGAACTACCTTGCCGGCAAGACGGTGGATTTCGTGAACAAGAGCGCGATGAAGGGAACGCAGCTTGCGCATGTGGACGGCGGTGTGCCGAACCTTGTGGTGAACATCCCCGAGCAGAACGAGTTCTTCCTCGGTCAGCTGTTCTACTTCTTCGAGTTCGCGTGCGGCGTGAGCGGTTACATGCTTGCGGTCAATCCGTTCAACCAGCCCGGCGTTGAGAGCTACAAGAAGAACATGTTCGCGCTTCTCGGAAAGCCCGGCTACGAGGCACTTCGCGCGGAGCTTATGACAAGACTCGGCGAGTGATCGGACATCCGGTCGGAAGAGACGGGTTCCAGTTGATTATGACAAAGCAAAACGGTGCAGATCAATCGCGATCTGCACCGTTATTTTCATGTGCGATTTTGAATTAGCGATCCGATGCCGCGTCAGTCATCCGACGACGAACCGAACGTTCTATCCTCCGCCTTGACACCACCCGTGTGGGAGATGAACAGTCCGAAGAAGCCGCCGCATGCGCCGCCTACGATGTGGGCGAGCTGCGAGATGTTGTCGTTGCGGAACGCGTTCATAAACTCGTTGCCGAGGTAGAGGATGCAGATCAGAATGAAGGTGATCGGAATGCGTCCTTTCTCCGAGTTCGTGATCGACGCGAGAATGATGAACATGAACACGATGCCGCTCGCGCCGAGCAGAGCGCTGTTCGGGAACGCGATGTTGAAGATGATGCCGGTGACCACGGCGGTCAGCACCATCATCTCAAGGATGAGCTTGCTGCCGTATTTCTCCTCAAGGATCGGTCCGAGCATGAGGATGTAGAGCATGTTGCCGAGGTAGTGCTCCCAGTTCGCGTGACCGATGGCGTGGCCGAAGAGACGGATATACATTAACGGATCCGTGAGCGGCGCGCGATAGGTCTCGAACAGGTAGTACGTGCTGCGGCCGCCCGTGAGCTTGCCGAGGCCGAGCGACGCGAGGCAGATCAGCGCGAATGTCAGCGTGACAGGCGCATTGTAGTGAAAACGTCTGAGAAATTTCATGGGACAATTCCTCCCCCTCTCTATAATCCGGAAAAATCGAGGTGTGGCCGGAAATCCGGTCACACCTCGGTCCGCACTGTCTATTATACAAAATCTTTCCGTCAGATACAAGATGGGAATCCGTTCGTTGTTTGTTCGGCTTCGGAATCAGCTCTCGAGTTTCAGGTCGCCGTCCTTGATGATCCCTGCCTTGCGGAAAATCTTTCCAAGAACGAAGCACAGAATTGCGGGCAATACAAAGCTGATCAGGATCAGTCCGAGCCAGTCAAACCAGCCGGCGCTGCCGCCCCAGCCGGTGATCACGCCGATCTGGCCGACGAAACCGCAGGTGCCCATGCCGGACGAGATTGCGGGGCCGTCCATCCGCAGCTTGAAGATGCAGGTAGCGACGGGGCCGGTGAATGCCGATGCGATGATCGGAGGCAGCCATATGATCGGTTTCTTCGCGATGTTGCCCATCTGCAGCATGCTGGTGCCGATGCCCTGGGATACGAGTCCGCCGATCTTATTTTCCTTATAACTGAGAACGGCGAATCCGACCATCTGCGCGCAGCAGCCTGCCACGGCAGCGCCACCCGCGAGTCCCACAAGGCCGAGCGCGGCGCAGATCGCGGCGCTGGAGATCGGGAGCGTGAGTGCCATTCCGATGACCACAGAAACAATGATGCCCATGATGAGCGGCTGCTGCTCGGTTGCCCACATGGTGAGGTCGCCGACCTTGGAAGCCGCCTTGCCGATGTACGGCGCTGTCCAGATGGACAGGAGTCCGCCGATCACGACAGTGACGAACGGTGTGACAAGAATATCGATCTTGGTCTCCTTGGAAACCGCCTTGCCGAATTCCACGGCGATGATGGCGATGAGGAGTACCGCGAGCGGGCCGCCTGCTCCGCCCTTACTGTTGGCGGCCTGTCCGACCGCTGCAGCGGAAAATACAACCAACGCCGGTGCCTTCAAGGCGACCGCGATGGAGATTGCCATCGCCGGCCCAGCGACACTCGAGGCAAATGCGCCGATCTCAACGAGCCAGTCGCAGATCTGCTTCAGCCAGCCGATGTTGGCGGCCGCATTGCCTGCCTGCTCACCGAGCGTCTTGACGATCGTTCCGATCAGCAGGGACGCGAACAGACCTTGTGCCATGGCGCTCATGGCGTCGATACCGTAGCTCTTCCACGAAATGGAAATGTTCTTGCGTTTTAAGAAAGCTTTCATGGTGACCTCCTTTACAAACGCCGAAGTGTTCTTCGGTTTTCCGGGGCAAGCCGATGTGATCGGTGTTTCCCTGAACTGCCTGCCGTAAGGGCAAATTTTCTACAAACTATCATAGTTAAACGATAATTACAAGTGTATCGGGCAAAAAGAAGAGAACAGCGATTGAGAAAGTCAGCGGCACTTTTCCGCCGGTTTCGTGCATATTATACAAATCATAAGTACAGCTAATAGTTCGAATAAGTATAAAACAGTCATTTTCCCTTGCAAGGGATATATTGAAAGAGTACAATGTGAACGTCAAAAAATGTGCATTATTTCGCCGCGGAAAGGATCACAGATGCCGCGGCGGATTACGGGAGGATATACCATGGGTGGATTTTTCGGTGTTGCCACAAAGGAAGACTGTATATTCGATCTGTTCTTCGGAGTGGATTACCATTCGCACCTCGGCACGCGGAGAGCGGGCCTTGCGGTGTACGGGGAGGACGGTTTTGAGAAGTCGATCCACAAGATCGAGAACTCGCCGTTCAGAACCAAGTTTGAGAAGGAAGCCCATGAGATGCACGGCCATATGGGCATCGGATGCATCTCCGATTTCGAGGCACAGCCGATCCTGGTTCGTTCGCATCACGGCAAGTTCGCCGTCACGACGGTCGGCAAGATCAACAACAAGGATGAGATCGTTGACGCGATCCTCAAGAATAACTCCCACTTCTTCATCATGAGCAACGGCGAGATCAACTCCACGGAGCTTGTTGCGGCGCTGATCAACCAGAAGCCCAACCTGATCGAGGGTATCCGCTACGCGCAGGACATCATCGAAGGTTCGCTCTCGATGCTCGTGCTGACGGACAAGGGCATCTACGCCGCACGCGACCGCATGGGCCGCACGCCGATCGTGATCGGCCGCAAGGCCGGCGCGTACTGCGCGGCACTGGAGAGCTTCTCCTTCGCCAACCTCGGCTACCAGCCGGAGCATGAGCTCGGACCCGGCGAGATCGTCGTGTTCGACGCCGACAGCTGCCACACGCTTGTCGCGCCCGGCAAGAAGATGAAGATCTGTACGTTCCTCTGGATTTACTATGGCTATCCGTCCTCGTCCTACGAGGGCGTCAGCGTGGAGGCTGCGAGATACCACTGCGGTGAGCTGCTCGCGAAGCGCGACAATGTCAAGCCGGATGTCGTTGCGGGTGTCCCGGATTCGGGTACGGCGCACGCCATCGGTTACGCGAACGCGGCAGGCATCCCGTTCACGCGTCCTCTGATCAAATACACACCTACATGGCCCCGCTCGTTCATGCCGACGATGCAGGAGAAGCGTGACCTGATCGCGAAGATGAAGCTGATCGCGGTTCCGGAGCTTGTGAAGGACAAGAGCCTTCTGATCATCGATGACTCGATCGTGCGCGGCACGCAGCTTCGGGAGACGGCAGAGTTCCTGTTCGAGAGCGGAGCGAAGGAGGTTCACGTTCGTCCCGCCTGCCCGCCGCTTCTGTACGGCTGCAAGTATCTGAACTTCTCGCGTTCGAAGAGCGAGATGGAACTGATCACCCGCCGCTGCATCGCGGAGCTCGAGGGCACGGAGGATGTCGCTCCGGAGATCCTCGCGGAGTACGCGGATCCCGATTCGGAGCGCTACGAGAAGATGCTGGACGCGATCTGCAGGAAGCTGAAGTTCACGTCGCTTCGTTACCATCGTCTCGACGATATGCTCGCTTCCATAGGTATTCCCGCGGAAAATCTCTGCACCTACTGCTGGAACGGTGACGACTCGGCGGACGGCCGGGAGTGATCCTGTGCATAGCGAGTAATCCGAAGAATCGGTGCGAGCCGAAGAGGCGGAACGCTCTAAAGTAATTAAATCACATATTGAATTACCGGAAACGGCGCCTCATCGCGGGGTGCCGTTTTTTACGCAGAGGGCACTGTACCGCGCTGCTACGGAAAAGCGAAAACTGTTGTTTAGTAAAATAATCCGTCATTTTCCGGAACGAATTACGAGATGTTTGCGAATTAATCGAGGTGAAACTGTTAAAAGTCTGTAAACTGATTGACATTCGATAATGGGAAAGCTACTATGGAAGCACAGATATAATCCAATATGTTATGGGGATGCCGCAGCGCGGTATCGCTCATAGATTGCGCGAATTGATATGTAAGGAGGTAATTGTATGGCAATAGCCAGAACCCCGGAAGAGGAACAGGCCGTAAAGGATTCGTTAATCTCAATTTGTGCGGAGGTGTTTCTCCGCGATGGATATTCCAATGTTACAATGAAATCGCTCTCGGAAGAGGCGGGATGTACGACAGGTAAGTTTTACAGTAATTTTACGGGTAAGCCGGAGATCCTTCGCATTTTGATCGGCAAGCTTGTCCGCATGAACTATAATGAAGCTGCGAAGCTGATGACACCGGACGATGCTCCGATGCTCCAGATGATCTATTTCTTCCTGCTGGAGTATGAGATTTGCCATGTTAATGAGAAGCTTTGTGAGTTATTCTATTATGCGTACGAGGATTCCGACGGGATCCGCGAGGTTGCTGAGCTGATGAAGCCGGAACTCGGCCGATTGCTCGAGGCATCCTACGGCAAGAAGGAAGAGGACGGTGTCCTTATGGCGAAGTCTGCCATGAACTTCAACATCCTGCGCAGCATCATCGTCGGCGAGAGGATCGGTTACGGATTCGGTGACGAGCAGCAGCAGATCATGACGCTGGCCGACACCATCATGGCATCCACCGGTATTGACGGCAAGAACGCGGAGAAGATCCGCAAGCAGATTGAGAAGCAGATGCCGGAATTCCGTGACGCGACGTACAATCTGATCATCCGCATCCTTCAGAACGGGATCGAATGATATTGGAAGTATGGGAGAGGGAATGAATGAGCGAGTGTAAAGTTTGCGGACGGAAGAATCCGGTAGAGGGAGCGAATTTCTGCTACTATTGCGGAGCGTCCCTGAGGGAAACAGACAGGGATGAGCGTGAGATTTCGGAGAACAGACGGGCCGCGGACGCGGAGCAGGACAGACAATCCGGCTATTCGAAGATCAAGGCATGGATCACCGCCGATGACGGGGAGCCGGATGATGACTACGATGAGTACGTGAAAAGCGAAATTCGCAGGAGTGAGCGCGAAGCCGCGGGAAATGGCGGAGCGCCTTCAATCTCCCGGTGGAAGATCCTCGGATTGATGATGCTTCTGCTGCTTCCCATCTACGGATGGCTGTTCCTGCTCGGATGGGCCATCGTCAACGTGGTGAGCAGCCGAGCGTCGGACGGACAGAAGGAGATCGCACACGGCATTCTGATGTTCATTGCGGCAGCGATCGTGCTGTACCTCCTGGCCAGCGCATATATGAATGCTCATCCGGAGGTTATGGCGGAGTACAAAGAAATGCTGCAGCAGCAGATGACGAACTCCGGCTGAGTATGAGAAACATCACAGGTCTATGGCAGAGAAGCCTCGCGGCAGCGCGGGGCTTTTTTCGTGGATACGTTCATGGAAATGCGGAAGCTTCTATGGAAACGTCAATCGTTCAATTGGCTTGTTTCGTGTCGGAAACTGAAACGTTCAATTGGCCGGTTTCGTACCGGAACCGGCATCGTTCCACAGCAGCTTCCATTCCCGCCGGACAGCGTAGTAGAGCAGATGAAAATGAACCCGCGCCCCGCAGTATTCCGCCTCACACTCGTACTCGGTGGACGGAACGCCGCAGTAGTTCTTATCCTCTACGGTGATAACGCGGATCCCCGTAAGCATGCGAAGAAAACCCTCATCGTCCTTCCATTTGACTGAGAGGGGGATGAGCCTGCCGGTGCTGGTGAACCATACACCGCAGGCGATCGGTACGCGGCGGCTTCGCAGTTCGCCGGCATCGGTCTTGGGGCGACCGTGAATTCCCATCATGGGCATAGGGTTCTCCTTTCTACCGTCAGTCGTCAAACGGTGTGTTGTCCTTCGGCTTTTGGATCAGGGACGCGCGCGTCACGGATTCGTCGCCGAACCGCTTGCGGATCGCGTCGATGGTGCGGTCCATCTTTCCGAGCTTCTCATAGTCCGTCGTGTCGAACAGTGACATCTGCCGCGAGGGATCATCGTCGGAGACGCGCGACGTGTGCACGCCGAGGCTTCGGATGGGTGTGCCGTCCCACGCCGCGTCGAAGAGCTTGCAGGCGTGCTCGTGCAGCTCCGTGGTAATGTTCGTGGAAGTGTCGAGGACCATCTGGTGGCTGTAGTACCGAAGGTCGAAGGTGCGGATGCCGACCGCGACGACGCCGGCCTGCACGCGGTCGGCGCGAAGCCTTGTGGTGATCATGTCGCAGAGCTTGAGGAGTACCTGCTTCGCCTCCGCGGCGTCAGTGACATCGTGGTTGATCGTCGTGGAGTTGCCGTAGCCCTTGTTCGGCGGCGGGGTGTCGATCACGGGGGACGGGTCGATGCCGTTGGCAAAGTTCCACACAGTCGTTCCGTGCTGCTTGAGCGCGCCGCGCAGGATCGCCTCCGGCGTCTTCGCGACCTCACCGATCGTGTGGATCCCCATGTTCTTCAGGTGCCGCTCCGTCGCGCGCCCGATGAAGAAGAGGTCGCGCACCGGCAGCGGCCACATCTTTCGCTCAATCTCCTCGGGCCACAATGTGTGGACGAGGTTCGGCTTCTTGAAATCCGACGCCATCTTCGCGAGAAGCTTGTTGACAGAAACGCCGATGTTGACGGTGAATCCGAGCTCGCGGAAAATTCTCTCCCGCAGTGCGTTCGCGAACCCCACCGGGTCCTCGGTCGCGGCCGTCACGCCGGTCATGTCGCAAAATGCCTCGTCGATCGAGTATTGCTCCACGAGAGGGCAGACCTCGTGCAGGATCGCGAGAAGCGCGTTTGAGCACTCGACATAGAGGTCGTAGTGCGGCGGAACGACTGTGAGCTCGGGGCAGAGACGCCGCGCCTCAACGACGGGCATGGCGGTCTTGACCCCGCGTCGCTTCGCGGGGATCGAGGAGGCGAGAACGATCCCGTGCCGAGCCGCCTGGTTGCCGCCGACGATCGCGGGGATCTCGCGCAGGTCGACGGTCTCCCCGAGATGGTGCACCCGGTATGTCGCCTCCCAGCTGAGGAAGGCGCTGTTCACGTCACAGTGGAAGATCAGCCGCTTCGGGCCCGGGCCGCGCCACGTGTCGCGGGACGGCGCGACGGCGGATGAAAGATTCCCGTTGTTTCCGATGCTGCTTCGATTGTCCGCGTGGTCTCTACCCATTTCCGCCCCCTTATGCGCGTGTCCGCAGATGCCGAGCCGGGCCGATGCAAAGCGATCACCGGCCCGTGGATGACGTGATGCGACAGACTTGATCCGTCCGATTGTCTGCATTATACACGAACATACGTTCGATTTCAAGAGAAAATGGGAAAATCCGGAGCGAAAAAAACATTTTCCGTAAAAAATCCGCTATACATTGAAAACGCCTTGTGATACACTGTTGACGACTTTCGCCGCAGACGCCCGCGGGCGATGCGCGAAGAGTAAGGAAAGGAACGACAACAATGGCGATATATGATTGTCATGCACATATTTACCCCGAGAAGATCGCGGCCAAGGCCGTGGAGGGCGTAGGACATTTCTACGGAATTCAGATGGACTGCCCGTCGGGCACGGCGGAGACGCTTCTTGCGATCGGCGACGAGGCCGGGATCGACCGCTTCCTCGTACATTCCGTTGCGACGCAGGCGCGCCAGGTGGAGAGCATCAACAATTTTCTGGCGGAGACGGTGGCGAAGGAGCCGCGCTTCATCGGCTTCGGTACGATGCACGCGGACTACGAGCACAAGGCCGACGAGCTCGAGCGCATCGTCGGAATGGGTCTGCGCGGCATCAAGATCCATCCGGACTCGCAGCTCTACGCGGTGGACGACCCGCGCATGTTCGAGCTTTATGACGCGCTGCAGGGACGTTACCCGATCCTTGTACACTGCGGCGACTACCGTTACGATTTCGACAACCCCGAGCGCGTGCGCAAGGTTTTGGATATGTTCCCCAAACTTACATTTATCGCGGCGCACTTCGGCGGCTGGAGCCTTGCGGACCTCGCGCTTGAGTACCTCAAGGACGCGCACTGCTACTTCGACTGCAGCAGCTCGATGATGTACCTCGGACCGAAGCGCTCTGCGCAGCTGATCCGCGAGTACGGCGCGGAGAGATTTCTGTTCGGTTCGGACTACCCGATGTGGAGCCCGAAGGACGAGCTCGAGAGATTCCGCGCGCTGGACATCACGGAGGAGGAGAAGGAGATGATCCTTTCGAAGAATCCGGAGAACGTTCTACAGCTGTAGTATATTGAAAAACATGGAAGATTGGGCAGAATTGAATAACACTCGGTCAACCGTAGAGAAGATCTGAGACAAGATAATGCGCCGTGACGGGAAACCGCCGCGGCGCTTTTTGCATGCCTGTTTTCTTTTGTGCCGGGGACGAAGCCTGATGATCAGGACCCCGGCAGCCCCCACAGCAAGCTGTTATCTCAGACTGATCTCCACGCCGTTGACCGTGATCGCGACGACTTTGTCCATGGGGATGAGCGAGGTCATGGACTGCGGCGTTTGGAAGGTGACGCCCGGCAGGAGAGAGTATTCCACATTGGAGGAGGTGAAGATGCCGTCATCATCGGCGCTGCCGCTGCAGCCCAGCCGTCCGTCATCCATGAAGGAGTAGGCGCCGGACTTGCCCGGTGCGACCTCATTTTCCGACTGATTTGTGTGCAGAACCGTGCCGTCCTCAAGCTTGACGGAATCCAGGCGGATATCGTTGTAGCCGCCATTGGTGTACAGGAACATGCTTGCGCCGGTCAGAACAACCTTTTTAACCTTCGACTGTCCGACGGATTTATTCACGCGGAACGTCTCCTTGTCGGATTTATAATTGTTGCACCAGTTGAATTCAAACATTACATCATCCTGAGCGGAGGTGTTAAAGTTGATCTCCAGATGCGTAAAACTGCGGTTGATATCCTCCTCGCAACTGGTCTCCATCATGTACCAGAGATAACCGTCGCGGCAGAAGGGAATAAGGCTTCCTCTCATGTCGAGCGTAGGCGTGTTCACCAGATGCTTTTGATAGCGCTCCGTACAGTCGATGTCGGAAAATACCGTCGAGAGCAGGGAACCGTCATAGTATTTGACGAGGTAGCCGGTGGCGGCATACTCGTCAGGCAGTGCCGGAGTATTGATGTAGAGTCCGTCATCCGTGAAGGCCTGCTCCAGCCAGCCGTCCGGTGTGCCGTCCGCGAGCTTGCGGTTCGTACGGATTTCAACCCACTGAACCCGGGCGTCGCCGATGGCGTCCACCACGGTCACAGTCAGGTCGTCGATCGTCTTGGAAAGCCCGATCTGAAAATATCCGTTCTCCAGCTCGGTCATGGTTCCCTCAACGCCGATCAGCTGCGTGAAACGGACATCGTAGATGACATTTGCTGCGGCGACAAATGTGCCGAACAAAAGCACGGCGATGCAGGCTGCGACAAGCGCTACGCGCAGAACCTTCCGGCGTCTGCGGACGGTGGGCCTGAGGATCGCGACAGTTTTGCCGGTGTTTTCCGTTGCGGATCCGGCGACAGCTGCATCTGTATCAGCAGTTGTGTCCGTTTCGGCTGCTCGCATCATCTTAAGCGCCAGCTCCGTCACGGCCGTCTCATCGAATTCACTGTACTCCGGGGCATCGGTCTCCGCAGCCGCGATCTCTGCTTCTGCCTCGGCCAGGATCCGGTCGGCCTCCTCCGCTGTCGGAGGATTGTCCAATACGGCTTCGGTATTGTCTATGAATGTGAGGTTGTCATTTTCCGAATTCTTCATATGAGGTAACTCCTTTCTCCGCGAGGAGCGCGCGCAACTTCGCGCGGTCGCGGTGAAGAATGTTTTCCACTTTTTTCTCGGGGAGCCCCAGGTGTGCCGCAATTTCCTTCACACTGCGTCTTTCGTAGTAGCGTTCGCGGAAAATGCTTCGCGCAGGTTCGTCGAGCTCGGCGACGGATGCCGCGACGGCATCTTTCAGCCAGCCCTCAGCCGCTGCATCCTCCGTGTTGTCCGATGCTTCCGGCTCGATGCCGTCCTCGAGCGCCGCATCCAGGGAGAGCGTGTCCGGTCGCGTGCGGTGAAGCCGGTCTTTTGAGACGTTGCGTGCGATTGCGAAGAGATAGCTGCGAAGCGGGTATGTCTCGCTCAGCTGAATTCTCCCCCGGTACTTCCATATTCTCACAAAGACATCGGCCTCCGCTTCCTCCAGTTCCTCGCGAGGGCGCCCTGCGAGAAATGAGGCGCAGATCTTGTGCACGGCAGGACCGTAGATGTGGATCATTTGCCGCATGCCCTGCTCGGCATCGGTCTGTAACAGGTTGAGCAAAGTCTGATCGTCCATCGGCGTCCCTCCCTTCTTCAGTGGTCCTTCACAACACTACACCTGCGCGGTCGCGGAAATCACTCACATTTTTCGAAAAATGACAGTTTTATTTTCGGGGAAACGAAGG
>JAFZVZ010000014.1 GCA_017617545.1 Lachnospiraceae bacterium | reverse complement strand
GCGTATCTGTGTGAACAAAAGCTTTTTAATCTGTTGCGGTTTCATGTGCGCACCTCCTTGCAATCGGAATTGATTTCCTAATTACAAGGGCCGCTTTCGCTACCTCATAAATCGATTCAGTAGCGAAAGCGGCCGCACATCCTGTACCGTTTGTCAACAGCTTTAAGCAAAAAAACCGAAAAAAAGAGTTCCGTACCATCTCTGATACAGAACTCTAGATGCTGTCATCTTAACTTAATGACATTGTCCGATCGGATCCTTCTTTTTTAGCTGCTGTATAAATTTGTAATGGATTGCGTCCTCACGCATTGGTCAGAACCGGTGTCCGCCGCCGTGGCTGCTGTGTCCGCCGCCGCTTCCGCTTCTGCCGCTACCGCCGCCTCCGCCGTTTGAGAGGATGATCAGCAGGATACGCAAGATCGTGATTGCGATATTCGCTTTGTCAATCGCCGCCGTCTGGAACTTCCGTTCCTCCACGTTGACGCGCTCGTTCGTGATCCTTGTCACGCTCTTCACGCCCAGGGAGAGTTCACTGATGGAAACCTCAGGCTTCCTGTTCAGCAATCTCAGTACCGCGAAATTGATCAGCAACGCGGCAAGCGCGGCAACGAACAATGCGGATACCCAGCGCATCGTCTGTGAGATGTGCTTGCCCTCCATCAGGCGCGTCGCCTGCCGGATCGCTTCCGCAGCACATTCCCCGTACTCTTCGGAACTTGCCAAACTGTACACGTTGTCCACGATCGTCAGTGCTTTTGCACGGGTTACGTAATCGCCGATATATCCGTCCGTCTCGATATAAATCTCATGATTGAACATATCGATATAGAACAGAAATCCGCTCTCGCTTCCGAAGTGGTTGTTATAATATGATGTCGCCTTCTGCGTTGTGGAATACGATTCGGCATCCGATGTGTACACACCGACAGAACCATATTCCGAAAGCTCTTCCATCGCCTCGTTGATCTTGCGCTCATCGTTTCCATTGAACAGATCTGCCGAATCGTCGATGAATACTTTACCCTTCTGCGACGGTTTTTCATGTGTCACCCCGCACGCGGACAACGCGAGCGAGAATATGAACATAAGGAGGATCAGACGTATTTTACGCATTGTCATCTTCACCTCCGCTTCTGTTGAACTGCTTCGGTTTGACGGAAGACAATATGTTATAGCTGCGGATCAGCTCCGTCACCGACAGACCGACAACGGTTACCGTGCCTAGCGATAACGCGTAGTAGATCGCGTCTGATGCCGGGTCGAAGAAAAATATGAGACCCGCCGCGAACGCGATGGCGATGTACCAGAGGTTCGTGGCATCCATGTGAACGTCCACGATACCGCCGTACGTGTTCCGCATCTTGAAGAACCTCACAACGAACACGACAAGCGCGATCGCCGCGATCATGATGTACAGCCATCGGAACTCAAACCCGAGATTGGCCTCGAACCATAGTTCCGCAAACGGAATAAAGATCAACGCCAGTATGACAACGATCGTCCAGAATTTCGCGGAGCCCTTCTTTTTCTTGGTTCCGTAATCCGTGTTGATATGGAATTGCTTCTTGAAGATCTCAACCACTTCGCTTCGGAACATTCCGGACGCGCCCACGGCAGCCATCAGCGCGAGGAACAGCACATACGACGGCTTCAGCGTGTAGAGCATATAGATCAATATAAACAACGGGATCGTCGTAAGCGCGGAGATTGCCATAAACCGCTTCGGGGACGCCGGGAACTCCGCGTAGATCTTGCCGGTATCGCCGTTCATCGTCGCGTACGATACACGGTTGCCCCAGCGGTAGGACATGAACCATACGGGGAACATCGCGAGCTTGCCCTTGATGGACATTTTCCGACGATTACCATCGACGTTCACAACACCGTATTGATCATCCCCCTCTTCCTCGGAGACGTTGCCTTCCTTAATTTCCCGCCAGCCGCCGTCCAGGAAACCGGCGCCGTACCCCTCAACCGCAAGGTCCGTGATCACGCTCGTCTCCTTGATCCCGCAGCTGTGGAACTTCGTCGCGGCGTACTCGTAGATCAGCTCGCTCTCCTCGCCGATCACACGGTTTCTGTACACCTTGTCGTCCTGGTCCGCCGCGTTCGCATAAAAGCCGTTCAGATAGCATACGTCAAACGGCTTCTGGTTGCTCAGCATGTACGGCGCGATACGCTCGCTGACATAGTCATCGAACGTCTGCGAGGCATCGTGTGACAGACCGCTCACGTAGCTTGTCAGATCGCCCTGCACGCGGTATTTCGTGACACAGTCGGATTCACTGTTGTAATGCTCCGTCACCTCGCCGCGGAAATCAACACTACCCGAGCGCCTGATATCGTACGTCCAGTACGGCATGTAGATGCCGCGGAAGCCTTCGGCGTTGCCGCGTCTGATGAGATCGCGGGGCGCGTAGATCTGCTTCCGGGCCATTTTCTTATACTCGTCAGCACAGAACTGACGGTTTCTGCGGAACGGAATGACACAGTCGGGTCTGCGGATCCGCGTAAGACGACTCACAAGCGTCGTCGGCGAACCGCAGAAACTGCACCAGGTTACCGCTTCGTCACTGTCGGCTGAGATTTCGGCACCGCACTGCGTGCAGGTGAACGTCGTAATCTCCATTCCCTCCCCGTTATCTCCGGAGTATTCAAGGGCATCCTTGGACCATTTGGACGCCTCGGAGATCAGGTAGGTGGCATCGCAGTACCGACATTTCATCTTCTGCGAATCTACGTCGAAAACAAGTTTGTTTCCGCAATTCGGACATCCGATCATCGTTTTCTCCCCCCTGATTATACTGCTTTCGTACTATGAAAAGATCTCCAGAAGTTCCTCCTTCGTAAGCTTGCCGATCAGATCCTCCTGACGCTCTATGATCGCCTCGGCGAGCCGCTGCTTCTTCTGCTGCAGGCGGTAGATCTTCTCCTCGATCGTACCCTTTGTGAGCAGCTTGATCACGTGCACATTTTTCGTCTGACCGATGCGGTACGCACGGTCCGTCGCCTGATCCTCAACGGCGGGGTTCCACCAGGGATCGATGTGGATCACCGTGTCCGCTCCGATCAGGTTCAGTCCGGTACCGCCGGCCTTCAGCGAGATCAGGAACACGCTGTTCTCACCCTCGTTAAAGCGCTTCACGTACGCGCTTCTGTCTGCAACCTTCGTCTCGCCGCGGATGCAGAAGCACGAGATATTTCTCTGCTCAAGCTCCTTCTGCACGAGCTCCAGCATCGATGTGAACTGGGAAAATACAAGCATTCTGTGTCCGGAGGCGATCGCCTGTTCCACGATCTCCATCAGCAGATCCATCTTGGCACTTCCACCCTCATAGTTCGTCATGAAGGTCGCCGGATGGCAGCAGATCTGACGAAGACGCATGAGTGCGCTCAGGATCTGCATGCGGTTCTCGTTGATGCTCTCCTCATCGTCGAGATCGAACGCGCCGCGGTAGCTCTCCAGGTATGATGCGTACAGCTTCTTCTGATCCTCGGAAAGGTCGACGAGGATCTTCTCCTCGGTCTTCTCCGGCAGCTCGGAAAGCACATCCTGCTTCATACGCCGCATCACGTACGGCTGGATCCGCAGGTTCAGCTGTGCTAAGATCTCCAGGTTATTGTTCATGATCGGCTTCTCGTACTCGTTCACGAACTTCGGATGCGAGAACAGGTATCCCGGCATCACGAAGTCGAAGATCGACCAGATCTCCGAGAGCGAATTCTCGATCGGCGTACCGGTCAGCGCGAACCGCGTCTTCGTGTTCAGGTTCTTTACGCTCTGCGCGTTCATCGAAGCGCTGTTTTTGATATTTTGCGCCTCATCGATGATCACAGCGGAAAATTCAATCTCACGGTAGTACGACAGGTCACGCCGGATCAGCGGATACGAGGTGATCAGCACCTGCGCCTTGCTGTCGCGGATGATCCTGCGGCGCTCCTCGGGAGTTCCGCAGACGATGTCGCAGGTGAGCGACGGTGCAAAGTTCTCAAACTCATCCTTCCAGTTGAACATGAGCGAGGTCGGGCAGACGACCATGCGTCGGCTCTCCTTCGGCAGCGTCACGAGGTACATGATGGATTGAAGCGTCTTGCCGAGACCCATGTCATCCGCGAGGATACCGCCCATACGATTGTCCGCGAGGTTGCACATCCACTCAAAGCCGGCCATCTGGTACGGTCTGACATCGGCAACGATCTCCGCTGGACAATCACGATGCGGCGGGTTATTCAATGTATTGAGAAGCTTATAAATACAATCGTCAATATGATAATCCGAGCCGATACGCCTGAGCATCTGCTCCAGGTAGCTCACCTGCGAGCGGTCGATCACGATCCCGTCCTCGCGGATCGGCTTCGAGGAGCCGGAAAGGGAACGGATGAACTGCACCGACTGCTTGATCGTGTCGGTATCGAGGAGAAGGAAATTGCCGTCCTTCAGGCGGTAATACTTCTTCTTGAGTTTGATCGAGCGGAAAATGTCAGCGAGCTCCTTCTTGGGAACATCGTCGTAAGACACGTCGAGCGTCATGTAATCCTCGCCCGACTTCATATGCACGCCGTAGGAAACCTTCTCACCCTTGCTGATGCGGAGAGATCTGAACGAATCGGAATACCGAAGCTCGCACATCTGATCCAGCCCGTCGCGCTCGCCGGAGATGAAATCAAAGATCGCCTCGGTCTCGCGAAGCAGGAAGTATCCGTTGTGCGCCTCAAAGCCGAGCTGCTTCAGCTTGTTGAGAAGCGCCTGCTCCCCGTCCTTGTCGCGCACGAGAATGTGCTCGCGCGTCTCGGGCTCCGCGAAGCTGTTGAAGGTATACTCACCATACGTGAACATCAGCTCGCCGCGGATATCTCCGTTGACGTAGTCAAGGTTCATGCCCGCCTGCAGAGGAAGCGTCAGGTATCGCTCCGCCAAAGCCGCGGGGATCTCGACACTCATGCTGTTGCTGAGCTTCGGAAGAACCTCCTCGAGGAATCTGCGGGCATACTCGCCGCGGAACACCATCGGTGAGCCGTCCTTGGAAAGATTGTTGTAGATCGGAAGATAATTTTTCGTAAAAGAACCCGAAGGATGATACAGAATACGGTCATACAGAAGAAGGCTGCCGTCCGCCGCGATCGGGAACACGCGGGAATTGTCCGCGTAACCGATGGATACAAAATCCTCGTCCGCGTCGATATCGTACGAGATATACGGATTCCCGTCCACAAAACGCACATCCTCCAGAAGACGTCCGTTGATCACGAAACCGAACGGGTCCCCGCCCAGGCGGCGAAGCACCTCTAGAAACATGCTCTTGGAGAGCACGATATCATTTTTCTGGAACACCGACCTCTCGCCGGCGATCTCAAATCTCTCCTCGAGCTCAAACAGCTCGGAGAGATAGTCGAGCACTCTTCGGGAACTCTCGTCGAACTCCACGATATCCTTGCGGTACGTAAAATTCTTACCGAGCGCAAAGCTCTGTCCCGCGCGCATCGACTCGAGCATTTTCTTCACGGACTGGACCTTATAGCACCGCCCGGAGCCCATGGAAATGCGCATGATAACATGATCCTTCGGCTGGCGGAGGATCCCGTTATAGAAAAACATCAGCTCGACATGGCCGGTCTCGAAGTGAGCGACACCGGATTCGAGCTCGCTGTAGTAGTTGAGGATCTGTCCGTTCTTCTGCTCCTCCGGCGTGAGATCGGCGCTCGCCTTTGCGGTGCGCTCGAACTGGTTGAGGAACAGAAGCGATGCAATGATATGCTTGCAGATCCCGCTGTTCTTTGAGAGATTGGCGCAGGTGCACGTGCAGGACAGGGAATCCGCAAGGCGGACCGTCACCTTGTAGTTGTAATTGCCCTTGACCGTGAACTGGTAGACGCGCTTGTCCTTCGATGCGACGCCGTGTGTCACACGACCGTTGCGGTAATAGGAAAAACCATCCGCATAGACTTCGTCACTCTGCGCATAGCTCTTGATAAAGGCTTTGGTTAAAAAATCCTTAAACTCCAATCGTCGCTTCCTCTTCCGCTTCCTGCTTCAACTCCTCCACCATCTCCGGCCCGATGTACGGCAGTTCATCGATGGAGGATACCCCGAAGCTTCGCAGGAAATCATCCGTAGTCCCGAACAGGATCGGGCGACCCGGGGCTTCCAGTCGTCCGAGTTCACAGATCAAATGGTACTCCAACAGCTTGTTGATCGTAAAATCGCTGTTCACCCCGCGGATTGCCTCGATATCGGCTCTCGTGACCGGCTGCTTGTATGCAACGATCGCGAGCGTCTCCAGCATGACATCCGTTAGGCTGTGCTTCTTCGGCACGTGACACAGCTTGATCAGGTCCTCATAGCACTCCGGCTTCGTGCACATCTGGTACTTTGTCCCGACACGCAGGATCATGATGCCGCGCGCCGGATCCTCATATTCACGGATCAGCTCCTCCATCAGTCCGGAAAATTCATCCTCGGACAACTCCAGAGCAGTTGCGATCCGCTCTCCCTCCACTGCATCGCCCATCGTGAAAAGGATTCCCTCGATGGCCGCTTTTTTATCTGTCATGGGTATCTCAACCCTCCTGCTTCATAATCATCCCGCCCGTACAACAGGCACATGCGTTACGCGAACGAATCGATCGCCACAATGTCGTTGGCCACATAATCGATCTCGAAATCATCGAACAGACGGTTCTGACGGATCAGCATGCGGCCGAGATGAATGAGCTCGAGAATTCCCAAGAACGTCACAATGATCTCGATCCGGTCGGTAGCCTTCTCAAGCAGTCTCCGGAACGAAAAATGCTTGTGCTCGATGCCGTACTCCTGGATCTTCATGACCTTGTCGCGGAAGTTGATCTCCTCCTTCTCGATCCGGCCGAACGCGCTTCGGATCGGATCGATCTTCGCCTCCTGACGCTTCATGATATCTTGGAAAATCCTGCTCAGCTCCGACAGCTGCAGATCGCCGATGACATCCTCCGCGGAAACCTCCTCCTCGTAAGCGGCAACCTCCGCGGGAACGTTCGGCTCGCGGTACAGGTGTCTCGCCGCCTCCACCTGGCGGTCCTTGAGATCCTGCGACGCGTACTGATACATCTTGTGCTCCAAAAGGCGCTCCACAAGCTCTGCGCGAGGATCCCCTTCCTCCTCCGCAACCGGCGCGGGAAGAAGCATCTGCGACTTGATCTTGAGCAGATAGGCAGCCATCACCATGAACTCGCTGATGTTGTCCATCTGCAGGCGCTGCATCTCCGACACATACTCCATATACTGGTCCGTGATCATCGCGATCGGGATGTCATAGATGTTCACTTTGTTCTTTTCGATCAGGTGGATCAGCAGATCCAGCGGTCCCTCGAACGCTTCCAGGGTAAATGAAATGTCCATGACAGCCTCCTTTCCGTATCCGGGCGATGCACGGCTCGGTACTTTCTTGCGCCGTTTCCGGCGGTATTACTCAATATTATGTATTACTCATTCCTCCGCATCCTTCTGCGGAAAATGAAGCACGATCAGTTCCGGTCGGTTGGCGATCCGGATCGGCGGAAAATGCGTCCCCAGTCCCCTTGTCACGATCATGATCGTGTCTTTCTTTTTGTACATTCCGGCGTCATACTCCGGGAACAGCTCAAGCTGCGGCGAGATCAGTCCGCCGAGAAGCGGAAGTCTCACGATGCCTCCGTGAATGTGTCCCGACAGCACCAGGTCCGCGCCGTAGTCCGCGTACGTGTCAAAGTAGTACGGCGTGTGCGCCATCAGAATTCGGAAGTCATCCTCCTTCGGCGCGGGAACGATCGAGGCCATATCTTCAACCGTGACCGCGAACCGGCGTCCGCGCTTTCCGTAGACCTCCATCGGAAGCGTCAGTCCGCAGATCGCGACCTTGTCCGACAGATACTCGCATTGATTGTCGAGGATATGGATGTTGTCGTGTACCGTATCCTTGAGAAACTCCTCGTACAGCTCCGGATAATACTCTCTCGTGCCGCTCTCGTGGTTGCCGAGCGAGATATAGATCGGCTTTCCAAGCGCCGCAAGCCTCTGCAACAGTCTCGAGGCAACCTCGAAGTGTTCCCTCCGTCCGACCAGCAGATCCCCCGGGATCAGGATGACGTCCGGCTTCTGTGCTTCGATCGCAGCGACAAGCTTCTCGTTGTCCTTGCCGAAAAGGTGGTTGTGAAGATCCGAGAACACCACGACCGTCCGCGGAAGTTTGCCCGCAAACTGCTTCGCGCGCACCGGATCCACCGTCATCGAAACGACCTGCAGAAGCCTTTGCGCGATGTATTGATACACCGTAAACCCTACGGCAACGATCCCAATGGCAAGTAATATCCAACCCAACATCTTGTTACTCCGTAAGTATACACCACATCATACTGATTATAAACAAAGAAAGGGGATTTGTCAACAAGATGTGGTGGACAAATCCCCTGTAAACGCAAGCAATTGTGGTTATTTGGCGAGAATTACCCGTTTTTTGTGTATCCGTCACACAATATCACGGGAAATGGTCCTCTCCCCGGAAATTTCATCAGATGGTACCGTTGTGAACACCGTTGTCATCCACATACCCGTAGATCGGTGCTACCGCAGGAACCTTCTCCTCGGAGAACCGGTATGCCCCCAAGAAGCGCTCCTTCGCGGCGGGAACTTTATCGGGATCGTTAGCGTAGAGAACTCCCAACAGATCACCCTTCTGCACCGGATCACCGACCTTCTTATCCACGCGGATCCCGACGATCGGGTCAACGGCATCCTCCTTCTTCTCCCTGCCTCCTCCGAGAAGCAGGCTCGACATGCCGACCTCCTCCGCGTTGATCTCAGAGACGTAACCGCTCTGAGGAGCGTATACGGGCACCTCAACCGATGCCGCGCGCATGGTTTCCGGATGATCGACAAAACTCACATCTCCGCCCTGCCTGCCGACAAACTCCTTAAACTTCGCCATCGCAGCGCCGCTTGTGATCGCATTTTCCGCCATGGCGGACGCCTCGGCGTACGTCGCCGCCTTTCCGCAGCCGAGGATCATATAGGACGCGAGCGTCACACTCACAAGACGCAGCTCCTCGTCTCCGCCTCCCGCGAGGATCTCCATCGCCTCGCGAACCTCGAGCCAGTTTCCGACATAGCGGCCGAGCACCTGGTTCATGTCCGTGATGACCGCGTACGTCTTCCGCCCGCAATTGTTGCCGATCGTCACCATCGTCTGCGCAAGCGCCGCCGAATCCTCGTAGGTCTTCATGAACGCGCCGCTTCCGGTCTTCACGTCAAGCACGATGACATCCGCTCCCGAGGCAAGCTTCTTGCTCATGATGCTCGAAGCGATCAGGGAAATGTTGTCCACAGTCGCCGTCACGTCGCGCAACGCGTAGAGTTTCTTGTCCGCAGGCGCGAGGTTGGCGCTCTGGCCTGCCACCGCGAGCTTCATCTCATTGACATTGCGGATGAACTCGTCCGCGGGGATCGTCGTGCGGAACCCGGGGATGCTCTCCAGCTTGTCGATCGTGCCGCCGGTATGGCCGAGTCCGCGCCCCGACATCTTCGCTACCGGAATTCCCAGGGAAGCCACGATCGGCGCAACGATCAGCGTTGTCTTGTCGCCCACGCCGCCGGTGGAGTGCTTGTCCGCCTTCTTCCCGTGAATTGCCGAGAGATCGAGCATCTCGCCGCTTCGGGCCATCTCCATGGTGAGCGTCGTCGTCTCCCGCATGTTCAGTCCCTTGAGGCAGATCGCCATCAACAGGGCGGACACCTGATAATCCGGGATCTCGCCGTTGGTAAAGCCCTTCACCACGTAAGCAATCTGCTCATCCGTAAGCTCCATCCCGCGCTTCTTCGCGGTAATGACATCGTACATTCTCATGCTCGTTCCCTCCTGTCGGTCGTGTTCGGCTGCACGGGCATACCTCTTGCCCAATACGATATTCCTGCTACACAAGCGGCATATGCCTTACCCGATATTATACCAAAGAAAACCGCTGTTGTGTACTCTTTCGGGCAATTCTTTGGAGAACAAGGCAACAAAAACGCGGGCAGGAAGATCGCTCTCCCGCCCGCGGCAGCTTCATTTTCCGATGTATAAGATCAATCCGTCAGATCCGCAAGGAACTGCGTGATCCTGTCAAGGCCCTTGCCGATCTGCTCCATGCTGATCGCATAGGACAGGCGGACGTGGTCCTCGCGGCCGAAGTCACGGCACGGGATCACTGCCGTGAGATAATCCTCGATCAGGATCTTCGCGAGACGCTCAACCGTTTCGACCTTCTCACCCTTGTACTTCTTCGTAAGGATCTCGCCGATGTTGACAAACACGTAAAATGCTCCCTTCGGCGTTACCGCCTTCACATACGGCATTTTCTCGATCCGCTCGCACATGTACACGCGGCGGCGGTCAAACTCCTGACGCATCGCGAGCACGGACTCCTGAGGGCCGTCAAGCGCTTCGATCGACGCGTACTGAGCGACGGAGTTCGGGTTCGACGTCTGGTGGCTCTGGATGCTCGCCATCACCTTCGCAACCGGCAGCGGAGCTCCCGTGTAACCGATACGCCAACCGGTCATCGCGTACGCCTTCGCCATACCGCAGCAGGTGATCGTGTGGTTGTAGATATCCTCGCCGAGCGAGCCGATGCTCACCTGCTCGACATCCTCATAGACAAGGCTCTCATAGATCTCATCGGACACAACGTAGATGTCCTTCTCCACGATCACCTTGGCCAAAGCCTCAAGCTCCTTCTTCGTGTATACCATACCGGTCGGGTTGTTCGGGGAATTCAGAACAAGCGCCTTGGTGTTCTCATTGCATGCCGCAGCAAGCTTCTCAGGCGTGATCTTAAAGCTGTCCTCAACGCCGCAGTCCACGAATACCGGCACACCGTCCGCGAGCTTTACGATCTCGGGATAGCTGAGCCAGAACGGGCTGGGAATGATGACCTCATCGCCCGGGTTCAGGATCGCCTGGAAAATGTTGGTCAGCGCGTGCTTTCCTCCGTTGCTGACGATAATCTGCTCCGGCGCATAGTGAAGTCCGTTCACACGCTCGAACTTGCGGCTGATCGCCTTGCGAAGTTCCGGCATACCGGCAGCGGGCGTGTAGCGGGTGATACCGCGATCAAGCGCCTCCTTGGCCGAATTGCGGATGTTGACAGGCGTATCAAAATCCGGCTCTCCCGCACCGAACCCGACTACATCGAGTCCCTGCGCACGGAGTTCCTTGGCTTTCGCCGTGATTGCAAGTGTGGATGACGGTTTTACGGAAAGTCCTTTGACCGAGAGCGATAACGACATGATTTCTTTCTCACTTTCTTTATTTCGCACTTAAAGTGTCGACATGTATACAATACAAATTGCATTTTAGTATACATCACAGAAAAAGGCAAGCCTATTTTCCCGAAAAATACTCACGAAAATACGCCGAAAAACGCTCGTTATATGGGCATTTTCCACATCACCCAAACCGCATGTTGCGTACTTCGCGAGCAAGGCTCGCTCAGTGTACGTGCGTTCGGTCAATGATACGCGTGCTTCGCACGCTTACTGTCTCGGACTTCCGACTCGTCGGAAACTTCGTTTCCACGAGGTCAAAAGTCCAAGACAGCCGGCTTTCGCCGGTACATTGACTCTCTCTTAGCGCCGCATATAAACAAGGACCGAACATAACTGCTCGGTCCCTGACTTCTTTTACTGCGATTCTGATGCACCGAAGCAAGTATCCCTGCGAAGATAATCTATAATTCTTCTGCAGTTCTCTTACTTGGCGTAATCGGTGACTCTGGATTCCCGGATCATGCTGATCTTGATCTGTCCGGGGTATTCAAGCTCGGATTCAATCTTCTTCGACAGTTCTCTTGCGATGAGAACCATATCGTCGTCGCTGACCTGCTCGGGAACGACCATAACACGGACTTCCCGGCCTGCCTGGATGGCGAAAGATTTCTCCACTCCTTTAAAGCTGTTGGCAATATCTTCTAGTTGATTCAGTCTGTTGGTGTAAGTATCCAAGGTTTCACGGCGTGCACCCGGGCGTGCTGCGGAGATCGTGTCTGCCGCCTGCACGATGAACGAAATGATCGATGTAGGCTCGCAATCGCCGTGATGAGAAGCGACCGCGTTGATGACAACCGGTGATTCCTTGTATTTCTTGCAGATGTCGATACCGATCTGTACGTGCGTGCCTTCCATCTCATGATCGACGGATTTGCCGATGTCATGGAGAAGACCTGCGCGCTTCGCGAGGCGAACATCCGCGCCCAACTCTCCGGCAAGCAGACCGGACAGCAGGGAAACCTCAATGGAATGCTTCAACGCATTCTGACCGTAGCTGGTACGGTACTTCATCTTACCGAGCAGTCGGACCATCTCCGGATGAAGTCCGTGAACGCCGGTCTTGATGACAGCGGCCTCACCTTCCTCACGGATGATGTTCTCCACCTCTCTCTGTGCCTTATCGACCATCTCCTCGATGCGCGCGGGATGAATACGACCGTCCACAACGAGCTTCTCAAGAGCGATCCTCGCGATCTCGCGGCGGATCGGATCAAAGCCCGACAGGATGACGGCTTCCGGCGTATCATCGATGATCAGATCGATACCGGTGAGCGTCTCGATCGTACGGATGTTTCTACCCTCACGACCGATGATGCGACCTTTCATTTCGTCGTTCGGCAACTGCACCACCGAGATGGTTGCCTCGGCCACATGGTCGGCTGCGCACTTCTGGATGGAATTGACGATCAACTCCTTCGCGCGCTTGTCTGCCGTCTCCTTGGCTTCGAGCTCCAACTCGCGGATCATTACCGCGGTTTCATGCTTAACGTCTTCCTTGACAGATTCTAAAAGATATTCCTTAGCCTTATCGGAGGTAAGTCCGGAGATTCTCTCAAGCTCCGCAATCTGCTTCTCGCAGTACTCGTTCGCCTCTTCTATCTTGCGATCGAGATCCTGCTCCTTCTGGTTCATGCGGGCTTCCTTCTTCTCCAGGGACTCGAGCTTTCTGTCCAGATTCTCCTCTTTCTGTGTCACACGTTTCTCGTATCGCTGGACCTCGGCTCTACGCTCCTTGATCTCACGATCCGATTCGTTCTTTGCCCTCAGAGCCTCCTCCTTAGCCTCAAGGAGAGCCTCCTTCTTCGCCGTCGCTGCAATCTTCTGTGCGCTGCGGTTTGCGTCGTCAATGATCTCTTTCGAACGCTGCTCCGCGGAACCGACTTCAGCCTCGTACTCCTTCATGCGGAGCGGGATGAAGATCTTCAGACACACGATTATCGTAACGATGGCGGTGACAATCACGGCGACAAACGCTGCGATCAAAGCGGGTACCAATGCGCCGCTCTGTGCAGCAACCAGAATCGGGAAAAATGCTTCTGGCATGAATTGCACCTCCATATATTCAATTGTAATTCTAAAACGTCAGAAAAATCCAACATTACTATAATATACGAACCGTTTTCAATTGTCAAGGCTGACCGCCGAAAAAATTATACGGCTGTAGAATGAGGAAAATGCCTCTCGTTATCCGCCGATTTCCTGCTACTCACAGCGCTCCCCGAGGTAATAAAAGCCCTTGCATGTCTTCAGTTCGACCCTGACGATCTCACCGAGCAGCGTCTCATCACAAGGAAAATGAACGAGCAGATTGTTGTCCAGCCGCCCCGTCATCAGGCCTTCCTTCGCCTTGTACTCCTCGCACAGCACATCCGCCATACTGCCCTCATACACCTGTGCCTCGCGGGCGCTCACCTCTCCCACGGCGTCCAGAAGACGCTTGAAGCGCTCTCCCGCAACATCGTCAGGCACCTGTCCCTCCATCTTCGCAGCGGGCGTGCCGGTGCGCTTTGAATACAGGAACGTGTACGCCGCCATAAAGCCGGCCTTACGGACGACATCGACCGTCTCCGCAAAATCCTCCTCGGTCTCGCCGGGGAAGCCTACAATGATATCCGTCGTCACGGCGACGCCCGGAATGCGCTCCTTGATCTTCTCGACAAGCGCAAGGTACTGTTCCTTCGTGTAATGGCGGTTCATCGCCTTCAAAACGGCAGTGCTGCCCGACTGTAACGGCAGATGAACGTGCTTGCACACCTTGTCGTTGGCCGCGATCTCCTCGATCAGCTCGTCGGACAGATCCTTCGGATGCGGCGTCATAAAGCGGATGCGTCGGATCCCGTCCACCTTGCTCACCATGTGGAGAAGCTGCGCAAACGTAATTCCGTCAGGCGTATTCTTCCCGTACGAGTTGACGTTCTGTCCGAGAAGCATCACCTCGCGCACACCATTTTCCGCGAGATGTTCAGCCTCAGCGACAATATCCGCGGCCGAGCGCGAGCGCTCCCTTCCGCGCACGTACGGAACGATACAGTAGCTGCAGAAGTTGTTGCAGCCGTACATGATATTGATTCCGGCCTTAAAGCCGTATTTGTTTCTTCTCGGCAGATCCTCGACGATCCCCGTCGCCTTGTCCCATACATCGATGACAAGCTCGCCGCCGACCTCGCGTTCAAACAGCAATTCCGCGAGCTTATAGATGTTGTGCGTGCCGAAGATCACATCGACGAAGCGGTAGCTTTTCCGTATCTTCTCCACCGCCTGCGGCTCCTGCATCATACAGCCGCACAGGATGATGCGTTTGTCGGGATTTTTCTTCTTCAGGTTTCCGAGATAGCCGATGCGGCCGTACACGCGGGTGTTTGCGTTCTCCCGCACCGTGCACGTGTTGTACAGGACAAGATCGGCGTCCTCGCTGTCCGTCTCCTCATACCCGATCGCGCTCAGGATACCCGAAAACGTCTCCGAATCCTTCGCGTTCATCTGGCAACCGAAGGTGACGACGTTCATTGTGAGTTTCCGTCCGATCCGGCTCTCCTTCTCAGCCAGCACGGACTTCATCACATCGATGAAATAGTACTGCCTCTCCGGTTCGTCCGCAGGCGCAAGGGAGCGCACACGCTCCGCATACATCTCCTCCGATCGCTCCATACTTCCTCCTTCATAATCGCAATGGTCACCAGGCAAATAATTCACCCGGTGACCGTTCGTAGTTGCATCTTATTTTCCGACGAATATACGCCGCTGTCAGCCTCTGACCTGTCCATTGCCGACAACCTGGTACTTGTAGGAAGTCAGTTCCGCAAGGCCCATCGGTCCTCTCGCGTGAAGCTTCTGCGTGCTGATGCCGATCTCCGCGCCGAAGCCGAACTCAAAACCGTCCGTGAAACGCGTCGAAGCGTTGACATAGACGCACGCGCTGTCGACCGCGCGCAGGAACAGATCCGCCGCCTTGCAGTCCTTCGTGATGATGGCGTCGGAATGCTTCGTGTGGTAGCGGTTGATGTGCGCGATGGCTTCCTCGACAGAGCCGACCGTCTTCACACTGATGATACGGTCGAGATACTCGGTGCCGAAATCCTCCTCAGTCGCCTCGGAAAATGAACCGACAACCGCTCTGGCTTCCTCATCCGCGCGGATGTCGATACTGTACGGTGCGAGTGCCTCCGCGAGCATCGGCAGGAATTTCGCGGCGATATCGCGATGAACGACGAGCGATTCGCAGGCATTGCACACGCCCATGCGCTGCGTCTTCGCGTTGATGATGATGTCGATGGCCTTCTTCAGGTCTGCCTTGACGTCGACGTAGATGTGGCAGTTTCCGGTTCCGGTCTCGATCACCGGGATCGTGCTGTTCTCAAGCACGGTGTTGATCAGGTTCGCGCTTCCGCGGGGGATCAGCACGTCGACGAACCGGTTCAGTCTCATGAGCTGTTTCGTCGTCTCGCGGTCCGTCGCCTCAACAACATACACGGCGTCCTCCGTGATCCCGCAGTCCGCAAGGCCTCTTCTGAGGATCGCTCCAAGCGCAAGATTGCTCGTGATCGCGTCGCTGCCGCCCTTGAGGATGACGGCGTTGCCGGACATAAAGCACAGACCGAACGCATCCACGGTCACATTCGGACGGGACTCGTAGATGATGCCGATCACGCCGAAGGGCACGCGGATCTTCTTGATGCGAAGTCCGTTCGGGCGCTTCCACTGCGCAAGCACCGTTCCGACCGGATCCTCGAGCTCCGTGATCTGCTCCAGGCCCTCCGCCATCGCGTCGATGCGCGCCTCGGTAAGGCGAAGGCGGTCCACCAAGGAGTCCTTCACGCCCTTCTCGATCGCCTTCTCAACATCCTTCGCATTTGCCGCAAGGATCTCCTCCGTGCTCTCACGGAGAAGCTTCGCAATATGCAGAAGCGCTTCCTTCTTCTGCTCCGTAGCGAGCATCGCAAGCTCGGTTGAAGCGTCCTGCGCTTTTCTTCCCTCGATCATTAAGTTCATACCGTATTCTCCTTCCCGTCATTGTTCCTGTGAGCGAGCATTCTACGCCATGCGGCGGTTCTTCGTCTCGATGCATCCGATCTCGGTGATGATCATATCCGCCGGGACATCCTTCTCGTCCACCGGCAGCGTATCCGCCTCCTGAAGGCTGTACGCGAGCATCGCTCTCGGGATCGAATCGTGCTTCTTGAGATATCTGTCGTAGTATCCGCCGCCGTAGCCGAGGCGGTCACCGCTGTTTGTGTAGGCAACGCCCGGCAGCAACAGAAGACATTTGTCGTCCTCCGAGTACTCCACACGGTCGCCGGTCACCGGCTCCGGAATACCGAATTTGCCGGGTGCAAGGTCATCGAACGAATGGATGTACTGGAACTCCAGCTTCCGGTCATCCACGCATTTCGGAACGGCAACACGCTTGCCGTCCTTCCACGCCTTCTCGATCAGAAAATGAGTGTTCACCTCCGAGCTGAACGAAACGTAAGCGAGCAGCACGGATGCATCCGCGTACTCCTGACGGCTGATCAGATTTTCCGCGATACAGCCGCTGTACATGAGGATGCGCTCCGCCGAGAGACCGCTTCTCCTGCGCTTCATAACCTTCCGAAGTTCTGCCTTGTCCATTGTGACCTCCGCTGTGTGATTGTAGATGTCATACGTAACGATAGGTAAATCCGTGTCAGTCGACAACCTCGATGTTGTCGAGCATGCTCTTTAAGTTGTTGCGGACCGCCTGCACATACTCCGTGCGCAGTCTCGCCTGCTCTTCCTTCTCCTCCTCGGTCAGGCCGACGGACTTGGATTTGTGGTAGAGCTCATTGATCCGCTGTATCGCTTCCTCTGTCATGTCAATGCTCCTTGGTCAGATAATCGATCAGATGAAAATTCTCGTTCTTGTGTGCCTTGAAGATCGTGCCGACCTCCTGCCCCTCAAGGACACGGCGCAGATTGCGCATATCCCCGGTGTTGCAGATGATCATGTCCGCGCCGGCATCGTTGGCGATGCGCGCAGCCGCGATCTTGGTCGCCATTCCGCCGCTTCCCACGTCGGTTCCGGGGCCCTTGGCCATCGCCTCCAGCTCATCCGTGATGTAATCGATCTCCTTGATGAACTGCGCGTCGGGATTGATCCTCGGATCGTCCGTGTACAGACCGTCGATGTCCGAAAGGAGGATCAGAAGATCCGCGTGGATCAGCGCCGCAACGATCGCTGAGAGCGTATCGTTGTCGCCGAACTCGATCTCGTCCGTGACGACCGTGTCGTTCTCGTTGACGATCGGGATCACGCCCAAATTCAATAATTCGGAAAATGTGGCTCTCGCGTTCCGGCGGTTCTCATCGTGGATCATCGTCAGCTTCGTGATCAGGACCTGTGCGGGAACCTTGTTGTACTCCGCGAACAGTCTTTGGTAAACCATCATCAGACGGGTCTGTCCGATTGCGGCGCACGCCTGCTTCACGGACTTCTCCTTCGGTTTCTCGGTGATGTTCATGGTCTGGCGTCCGACAGCGATCGCGCCTGAGGAAACAAGCACGACATCCTTGCCGCTGTTGGAGATGTCCGCGAGGATGCGGACAAGACGCTCCATCTTCACAAGATCCATGTCTCCCGTCTCAGGATGCACCAGCGACGAGGAACCGATCTTCACTACGATCCTCTTCTTGGAAGCGATCAATTCTTCCCGATTCATGATCCGTACCTCCGTAACCGCTCCGGCAACGTTTCCGAAGCCTTTAAGAACTGAATATTACAGAAAAAAACGTTTCTGTCAATTGTTTTTCATGATTTCTTCCGCGACGCGGATGCCGTCGATGGCAGCGGACATGATCCCGCCCGCGTATCCGGCGCCCTCACCGCACGGGTATACGCCCGCAATACCGATCGCCTGCAGCGTCTCATCCCGGTTGATCCGCACCGGTGACGATGTCCTCGACTCGATCGCCTGCAGAAGCGTGTCGTCGCATCCGTACCCCGGCATCGAACGGTCGAAGGCCTCCATGCCTTCCCCGATCGCGTCCGACATGTACTCCGGCAGACACTCGTGAAGGTCCGTGTAATGAACGGCACCCTTATTGACCGGCGCGATCGTACCGCAGCCCGTGCTTGCCCGTCCTTCGCGGAAATCCTCGTAGCGCTGCGTGGGGATTGCTCCCTGTCCCGCGAGGTACGCAAGCTCCTCAAGACGGCGCTGGTATTCCATGCCGAGCAAGGGTTCCGGGATTTCCGAAAGCTCCGGGGATGATACCCCTTGCTTCGCCCCGCGCGCTCTCATAGTCTCATAATCCGACGAAAAATCCTCCGGCGTGACCGTCACAACGATCGCGGAGTTCGAGTTGTCCGCCATCCGGTCGAAGTTGCTCATGCCGTTGATCGCGAGCCTGCCGGGCTCGCTCGACGCGTTCACGACAAATCCGCCCGGGCACATGCAGAACGAGTACACGCCGCGCCCATCGCGGCAGGTGTGCGTGAGCTTGTAATCCGCGCTCGGCAGAAGCTCCGCCGCGTCGCCGTACTGCGTGCGGTTGACCCACTCGCGCCTGTGCTGTACGCGCACGCCCATGGCAAATGCCTTCGGCTCCATCGCAAATCCGCTCTCGTAGAGCCATTGTACGGTGTCGCGCGCCGAGTGCCCGATCGCGAGGACTGCGATGTCCGTATCTATCGTTGTATCGCCCGTCTCGCCCGCGCAGTGCACGGCCGTGAGGCGGCCTTCCTCTATGCCAAACCCGGTGACCGTCGTGTGCGTCATCACCGTGCCGCCCATCCGCTCGATCTCCGCCTGCATCCCCGACACGACAGCGCGAAGCCGGTCCGTACCGATATGCGGTTTGTTTCTGTATAGGATCTCCTCGGGCGCGCCGAACTTGATGAACGTCCGAAGAACATAATTGCCGCGACCGTCGCGGTCCTTGATCAATGTGTTTAATTTGCCGTCGGAAAATGTACCTGCTCCGCCGACACCGAACTGCACATTGGAATTCGGGTCAAGCACGCCTGTTTCAAAGAACTTCTCAACATCCGCGACACGCTCCGGAACCGCCTTGCCGCGCTCGATCACGATCGGACGATGCCCTGCCTCCGCGAGCACATACGCTGCGAACAGTCCGGCAGGTCCCGCGCCGATGATCACCGGCCGCTTGGCAAGTGCTTTCCCGTCGCCGCGCCTTGGTTCATACAGAACCGGCTCGTAGAACGACCAGTCGGAACCCTGCTTCCCGCGCAGTCGGCAGCCCTTCGCGACCGTCACCGCGACATCATACACATAGGCGATCTCGCGCTTCCTGCGCGCGTCGAGGGACTGCTTCAGGATTGACATCGAGAGCATCGCATCGACGGGGATCCCGAGCTTCGCGGCAACGCACTTCTCAAGGTCGTCCTGTGTGTGCGTGACCGGCATATGAAGTTGTTGCAGTCGGATGCATACCGACTCCCGCTCCGAACTCATGCGTTCCTCCGTGTATTTGCGAGCGCCCTCCCGGCAACCGCTCCCGTGGCAAATGCCCACTGCAGGTTGTAGCCGCCGCACGCGCCGTCAACATCCAAAAGCTCACCCGTGACGTACAGTCCGGGGATTGACTTGATCTCCATCGTATCGGGGTTGATCTCGGACAGCGGAACACCGCCGCACGTCGTCTGCGCCTGTGCATACGGCCGAAGTCCTTTCACCGTGAGCACCAGTCCCGATAGTTCCGACGCGTACCGCTCCAAGCACTCCTTCGCGATACCCGTAAACGGTTCTGCAGGGTCGATTCCCGCACGTTTCATAAGCCATTGGGACATTTTCCCGGGTACAAGTCCGCAGAGCGCTTCCGCGGCATTTCTCGACGTAAATGCGGGGTTGCCCTTGCGCGAAATTACCATCTCCCGGATCTCATCCTCGCCGGCATCCGGGATCATGCACACCTTGAGCGCGACCGCATCCCCCGCGGTGAGCGCCTTCGCCGCGAAACGGCTTAATTGCATCACGGGGATCCCGCTGATCCCGTACTCCGTCCACACGATCTCGCCCTTCTCGCGGTACTCTGTGTCACCGCAGGCAAGCGTCAGCGAGACTTCCATGCGGACACCCGCGATATCCTTTTTGCCGTCCTGATCGGTCTCCAGCGGAACAAGCGCCGGCTGGTACCGTGTCACGGGCACACCGAGCGCCCGCAGCGTCCGGAACCCGAAATCGCTCTGCCCGAGCCGGTCTCCCGCAGGACCTCCGCAGGCAAGCACAAGCTTGTCCGCCGAAACGGTACGCGATGCCCCTCCCTGCTCCTTCACGGTCAGGTTGAAAACGGTGCCGTCCGTATCCTTCACAACATCAATGCGCGTGACATCCACATTGTACATCACACGCACGTTAAGCCTTCTCATCTCCTCCGAAAGAGCCGTGACAACGGCGGACGCCTGCTCGCATTGCGGATACCAGTACCCGCGCTTGCAGCGGACCGGAATACCGATCCCGCGGAAGAAATCAAGAACATCATTTTTCGAAAAATGCCTCAAAACCGCCTGTGCGGTTTCCGGCATGTCCGAGCGGAACCACTCCTCCGACTGGTCCTCGTTGGCGAGGTTACACCGCCCGTTGCCCGTTGCAAGAAGCTTGCGCCCGGGTCTGTCATTGTGCTCGAAGACGGTGACGGACGCGCCCTCGCGCGCAGCCATGATCGCGGCAAGCATACCGGATGCGCCGCAGCCGATGATCCCGATCATACCGTCCTCCTTTCCCGTGTCAGGCCCGTTGACAAAGCCCGCCGGCAATGTATTCCTGCTATATTGCAGTGATGCTTGTACGCTTCACAGATATAATCAATACCACCGGGAAGCAGTCATTCCTACCGCAGCAGTCTGAACTTGGTCAAAACCTTCACGAGCATTGCGCCCTTCGGCATGCGGAGGATCTCCTCCTTCGTGACAGCCTTCAGGACGATCAGCGCCGCGAAATACACCGGCACCGCGAAGATGATGCTCAGAACGCACGATACCGACGCGCTGAGCGCAAGATGAAGGAAATCGTACAGGCATCTTGTGGATACCCCCATGAAGATTGCTGCTGTCAGCGGCAACAAAAATGTCTTCTTGATCTCCTGCTTGTAATCGAGGTATTTCGCGACGGAGCGCCAGTTGAGCGCGCTCACGATGAACGCGAACAACACGTTGCAGATCATCAGCGCGTAGGCGTTGAGCGTCGTATGATCCAGCAGGAAGCCGAGTACCACGGCGTGAACAACAAGAGCGATCGCGCTGTGTACCACGGGCACATACAGCTTGTTGATGCCCTGCAGGATACCGTTTGTGAGTGTGGAAAATGCGAACAGCACGATGCTGACGCTTCCGATCTGAAGCATGTTTCTCGCGAGCGTGTTCGTGTCCGTCCAGAAACGAAGCGTTCTCAGGATCGGTCCGGACAGAACCGACATGCCGACCATGCAGGGGAACGCGATGATCATGTTGAATTTAACGGCGACGGCAACCTTCTCGCGCATCGCCTCTCTGTGGCCGCGGACAAACTCCGCGATCAGCCCGGGTACGATCGCCGTTCCCATGGCGGATGCAACCGCGACGGGCACGGTCGTGAGCAGTTTGTATTTGCCGGAGTAGATGCCCCACCACGTCGCGCGGATGCTCTCACTTAACCCCTTCGCGCGCAGTACGCGGTTGAAGACAAGCGTGTCGACCGTTCCGGAGAGCTGGTATACCGTCTGCGAAACGACGACGGGGATGACCGTCAGGATGATCAGATGAAGCACGTGAAGAGGTCGTTCCGGATCGGATGCCTCTCCCTCCGCCTCCGTCTGTTTCTCGATCTCGATCAGCTTTCCGAAACTCTTATGGAAAATCTCATAGATGATCAGCAGCGAGATGAATGACGCGACCGCGCCGGAAAATGTACCGAGCGTGCCGCCCGCGGCGCCGTACGAAAGACGGTCCGGATCACCGACATAGTGGCGAAGCAGGAAGTAGGATGCTCCGACACTCACACCGGCGTTGACGATCTGCTCGATGATCTGCGAGACCGCCGTCGGCACCATGTTGCCGTAGCCCTGGAAGTATCCGCGGATGACGCCCATGATAGAGAAGATCAGGATCGTCGGCGCCAGCACCTTTAACGGCAGTATGACACCCTTCTGATCGATCGCTCTCGCGTAGAAGTCCGCTCCGAAATAGCAGGCAAACATCGCGATGTTGCCGACCACAAGGCCGAACCCGATCGCGATCAGGAACACACGTCTCGCGTTTCTGTGCTGTCCCTGGACCGCTCTCGCGCTTACAAGTTTCGAAACCGCCAAAGGCAGGCTGTACGTCGAGAGCAACAGCGCGATATCGTAAAATTCGAACGCTATGTTGTAATATCCGATCGCCTTCTCGCCGAGGATCGCCGTCATCGGAATGCGGTACAGCATGCCGATAAACCGGACGATCAGCGATGCCGCAGCCAGGATTGAACCCTGGACGAGAATGTTGTTAGTTTTTTTGCTTTGTTCCGTCAAAACCAGACCGCTCCTTGAAAACCGATTCTGTCCGCCGACAAGCGACGGTTTACGTCATCGTTTATTATTCCGCGTCTCTTCCGATGCCGAGCTGTGCGAGGATCTCCTCCTGCATCCGCTCCATCTCCTCGCGCTCCGCGTCATCCATATGGTCGTATCCGAACAGATGAAGCATGCTGTGCGCCGTGAGGAACGCCATCTCGCGCTTGAGGGAATGTCCGTACTCCGCAGCCTGCGCGATCGCGCGCTCCACGGAGATCACGATGTCACCTAACAACAGCTCTCCACTGTCAGGCTCAAAATACTCCTCCATGTGGTTCTCGAGCCCGTCGAAGCAACCCGGCTTCTCGTAGTCCACCATTGGAAAGCTCAGCACGTCCGTCGCGCGGTCGATCCCGCGGAACTCCTTGTTCATCGAATGGATCGCGGTATCATCCGTGAGGAGCATGTTGACCGTGCACTCATACGGGCACTCCACATAGTCGCACGCCTTCTCGAACACCTTCGCTAACACGCTCTCGCAATCGGGGAACACATCACCTTCCCACTCGGATTCAAAGTAAAATGCCATTATTTGACCTCCCCGCCGTCCTCAGTCTTCTTCACGGCACGCACCGGCCGCGCAAACCGTCTTCCCGGACGCTCCGGGCGGTGTTTCTTCGCCGCGGCTTCCTCGTACGATTCATATGCCATGACGATCTTCTGTACCAGAGGATGTCTCACGACGTCGGCGCCCGTCAATGCGGAAAATGCGATGCCCTCGATCCCGGTCAGCACCTTCGTCGCGACATCAAGGCCGGATATCTGGTCCGCCGGAAGGTCCTTCTGCGTGCGGTCACCGGTCACGACAACCTTCGAGCCGAAGCCGATACGCGTAAGGAACATCTTCATCTGCGCCGGGGTTGTATTTTGCGCCTCATCGAGAATGATGAACGCGTTGTCGAGCGTGCGTCCTCGCATGTACGCAAGCGGCGCAACCTCGATCAGACCCTTCTCCATGTTCTTCGTGAACGACTCCGCTCCCATGATCTGGTAGAGCGCGTCGTACAGAGGACGAAGATACGGGTCGACCTTGCTCTGAAGATCGCCGGGAAGGAAGCCGAGCTTCTCTCCCGCCTCGATCGCGGGTCTTGTCAGAATGATGCGGCTCACCTCATCGTTCTTGAATGCCGTGACGGCCATCGCCATCGCGAGGTACGTCTTGCCGGTACCGGCAGGGCCGACGCCGAACGTGATCATGTTGTCGCGGATATTATCCACGTAATTCTTCTGTCCGAGTGTCTTCGGCTTGATCGGTCTGCCCGTGATCGTATGGCAGATCAGTTCCGAATCCACACTGAGCATGCTGCCCTCATCATTTTCCTTGACAAGGGACAGCGTGTAATTGACATTCTGAATGTTGATGTCGGATCCGCGCTCCGCAAGCGCAAGAAGCGTCGTGAGAACTCTCTTGGCCTTGTCACAGGGCCCGTCCTCGCCGACGATGCGGATCTCCTCCTCACGCGTCACGATCGTCACGCGCAGGGTTTTCTCTATCTGCTTGGCGAATTCATCCATCTCGCCGAAGATCAATTTCTGTCTGGAAACCGGGATCCCGGTCAATGTTTCAACCATTTGTACCTCCGAAAGTGCACAATCGGAAATATTATAGCAAATATCCCTGCAAAATGCCACTGTTTAACGCAAAAAAGAAAACGGGAGGATCGTTTCCGCGATCCTCCCTGATCAATTCTTACTTGTACTTTCTCTTACGGGCAGCCTCGGACTTCTTCTTGCGACGAACGCTGGGCTTCTCGTAATGCTCTCTCTTGCGAATCTCCTGCTGGATACCTGCCTTAGCGCAGTTTCTCTTGAATCTGCGAAGAGCGCTGTCCAGGGACTCGTTCTCTTTTACGATAACACTTGACACTGTTCTCACCTGCCTTCCGTGGCGACTGCGACGATGCGCAAAACGCCTTTGTCACATGCGTTTTCATTGAAAAACGGATGCGACCGTAACTCATTGTACCACATAATCAGCGGATGTCAACGACTTTTTAAAGGGAACCGCAGAATAAATCAGCGGTTCCTTTGCCTCCGGCGGATTGCACGAATGCGCAGAGGAAATTTGCCCGCTTCGCGGGCGCGCATTCGGCAACGATTGACGCAAACGCGTCAATCGATTAGAAACGCTTACGCGATCTGTCCCGCTGCTGCTTCCTTGGCCTTCGCGACACAAGCGTCCACTCCCGCGGGGTTCTTGCCGCCGGCCTGCGCCATGTTCGGACGTCCGCCGCCGCCACCTCCGACGAGGGATGCGATCTCCTTGATCAGGTTGCCCGCGTGAGCACCCTTCGCGATCGCGCCGTCGGTTGCCGCAGCAACGAGGTTGACCTTATCGTCAAGCACGGATGCGAGAACGATAACGCACTCGCCGAGCTTCACCTTCATCTTATCGCTGAAGTTGCGCAGAGCGTTCATGTCAAGGTTCGGAACCTTGGCCGCGAGGATCTTGATGCCGTTCACCTCCGTGACATCCGAAAGGACATCCGAAAGAGACGCGTCAGCGATCTTCGCCTTCAGCTTTTCATTTTCCTGCTCGGAAGCCTTGAGCTCCGCAAGGAGCGCCTCGATCTTCGTCGCAAGGTTCGCGGGCTCGCACTTCGCCGCTTTCGCTGCCGTGAAGAGCTCCTGCTCCAGCGTCTTATAGTATTCGATCACATTGCCTGCCGTGATCGCCTCAATACGTCTCGTGCCGGCCGCGATACCGGACTCGCTGACGATCTTGAAGGAAGCAATGCTTCCGGTGTTGGCAACATGCGTACCACCGCAAAGCTCGATGCTGTAGCCGCCCATGTCGACCACGCGCACGACCTCGCCGTATTTTTCGCCGAACAGAGCCATGGCGCCGGTCTTGCGTGCCTCATCGATGCTCATCAGCTTCGTCACTACCGGGTAGTCCGCAGCGATAGCCTCGTTCACGAGCGTCTCAACCTGCGCGATCTCCTCCTTCGTCATCGCGTTGAAATGCGAGAAGTCGAAGCGGAGTCTCTCGGGGTTGACGAACGAACCTGCCTGCTCTACATGCGATCCGAGAACGGTGCGGAGCGCCTTCTGAAGAAGGTGCGTCGCGGAGTGGTTCTTCGCGGTCGCAAGTCTCTTGGCCTTGTCATACGCAACGGTCACGGTATCTCCCGTGCTGAACGAACCGCCGGCAACCGTACCGATATGCGCGATCTTGCCGCCCTTGAGCTTGATTGTGTCAACCACGTCAAACTCTGCCGTCGTCTCGCCTTCCTCCTCGATGTAGATGCGTCCGCAGTCACCCTGCTGGCCGCCCATCGTCGCGTAGCATACGGTCTTGTCCGTGATGATCGCTCCGCTCTCACCCTCGGTGAGCACGGTCGCGATCTCGCCGTTGCCCTCAGTCTCCTTCGTCATGACGAGGATCTTCGCGTCGCACGCAGCATTGTCATATCCGATAAATTCCGATGTGATGGAAGGATCGATCTCATCGTACACGGTCGCGTCAGCACCCATGTAGTTCGTCTTCTTGCGGGAGTTGCGCGCGAGCGTTCTCTGTGCCTCCATGGCCTTCTTGTATCCGTCGACGTCGATCGTCATGCCGCGCTCGGCAAGGATCTCCTCCGTGAGGTCAAGCGGGAAGCCGTACGTGTCATAGAGTTTGAACGCGTCGTCGCCGCCGAGCACGGTCTTGCCCTCGGCAACAAGCGCCTCCTCCATGCCCGCAAGGATCTCAAGGCCCTGGTCGATCGTCTTGTTGAACTTCTCCTCCTCGTTGTTGAGGACGGTGAAGATGTACTCCTTCTTCTCCTCAAGCTCCGGATAACCGTCCTTCGCGTCACGGATGACAGTCTCGCAGAGGTTCGCGAGGAACTGTCCCTTGATGCCGAGAAGTCTTCCGTGTCTTGCCGCGCGTCGTAAGAGACGGCGGAGCACATAGCCGCGTCCCTCGTTCGACGGAAGGATACCGTCGCTCGTCATGAACGTCACGGAACGGATGTGGTCCGTGATCAGGCGGATGGAAACGTCCTTCTTCGGATCGGACTCATACTCCACGCCCGCGAGCTCGCACACGCGGTCGCGAAGCGCCTTCATCGTATCAATATCGAACACGGTGTCCACGTCCTGGCACACAACCGCGAGACGCTCAAGACCCATACCGGTGTCGATGTTCTTATTTTCCAACTCCTCGTAACCGCCCTTGCCGTCGCCGTTGAACTGCGTGAACACGTTGTTCCACACTTCCATGTAACGGTCGCAGTCGCAGCCTACGGTACAGCCGGGCTTGCCGCAGCCGTACTTCTCGCCGCGGTCGTAGTAGATCTCCGAGCAGGGACCGCACGGACCTGCGCCGTGCTCCCAGAAGTTGTCGGCCTTTCCGAAGCGGAAAATGCGGTCCTTCGCAACGCCGATCTCCTTGTTCCAGATGTCGAACGCCTCGTCGTCATCCTGGTATACCGACGGATACAGGCGGTTCTCGTCAAGACCGAGCACCTTCGTCAGGAACTCCCAGCTCCATGCGATCGCCTCATGCTTGAAGTAATCGCCGAAGGAGAAGTTTCCGAGCATCTCGAAGAACGTGAGATGTCTCGCGGTCTTGCCTACATTTTCGATATCACCGGTGCGAACGCACTTCTGGCAAGTCGTGACACGGCGTCTCGGAGGGATCTCCTGCCCCGTAAAATAAGGCTTCAAAGGCGCCATGCCCGCGTTGATCAGCAGAAGGCTCTTGTCGTTCTGCGGAACAAGCGAGAAGCTGTTCATCTTGAGATGCTCCTTGCTTTCGAAGAATTCCAGATACATTCTCCGAAGCTCATTCACACCGTACTTTTTCATCGTAGGTTACCTCCGTTACACACAGATATCTTTATTGTCGTATTTTTAGTATTCAACCGCCTTGATCTCGGGATCCTGCATCGCCCCGTACCATGCGCGTTTCTTAACAAGTTTTGATCCGTCGAAGCGGTACAGAAGCGGCATTTCCTCCCTGCGCCACGAAACACTGTCATACAGACCCCAGATCGTGATGCAGTCGATATTGATCGTACCGTTCTGCTTGCCCTGCTGCATTTTCTTGAAGAGCACGCAGTACTTCATGGCCTGCAGCTCCTCGGCGTTCTTGTTCGTCGACGAGACGCCGATGTCAAGCTCCGTCAGCTGAACCTTGTATCCTTCCGCCGAGAACTTGGCCGCGGTGCCGCGGATCTGACGGTCGACATTGTCCGTGGTGGAAATGTGGCTCTGCATGCCGATACCGTCGATGTTGCCGGCCTCCTTGATCGGACGCAGGCACTCGATGATCTGCGCCGACTTGGAAAAGCAGTTGTAATCGTTGTAATACAGATCAACGCCCTCGGGAGCGTATTTTCTCGCGTACTCGAACGCATAGTTCATGAAATCCGGTCCGATGACCTCGTACCACGGGCTGTCCTTGCGCATACCGTTCGCATCGCCGTGCGGCGGATCGATCGCCTCGTTGACAACGTCATAGCAGTAGATCTGTCCGGGATAATTCTCCTCCATGTAGGTCATGACCTGGCGGATGTAGCTCTCCATGCGTTTGAGCATGACATCCCTTGTCACTCTCTGACCGTTCGGCGTATAATCCTCGGTGAAGAACCACGACGGCGTCTGGGAATGCCAGATCAGCGTGTGGAAACGGACCTTGATCCCGTTCTCCTTCGCGAACTGCATGCTCCTCGCGATCGCGGAAACATTGATGACCGGCTCCGTGTATGTATCCGGAAGACCCTTCTGGCACTCGTCCTTGCGAAGGATGGCATCCGGCTTGGTCTCATTCTCAAACGTCATGCTATTGAAGTTTCCGACGATGACATCCTTGAACGCCGCATTGTTGATGATGTTGGCCGGCATTGCCACGCCGATCATGAAATCATCCTTATATTTCTCCTTGAGCGTCATCGAATCGAGCGGATTGGGCGTCGGTGTCGGCGACGCGGGAACCTCTGTCGCGGTAGGCGTTGCGGGAACCTCCGTCGGCGTCGGCGTTGTATTCTCCTGCGTGCTCTGGTTGCCGCCGTTTGAGCATGCCGCGAGCATCGACACGATCAGAAGCAAAGCGATCAGCAAACGTACGGTTCTGGATACGGAACACTTCATGTCAGTTCTCCTTTCCGGGAGCTCTTCTCCCGACCTGAGAGGAAACGAAAAACTCTGCGTATAAAGAAAACTGGACCGGATTTGACAAAACCCGGTCCAGTGAACAGCTTGTGGGGGAATCGAACCCCCGTTTCCGCCGTGAGAGGGCGGCGTCTTGACCCCTTGACCAACAAGCCAAATGCTGCGTTAATGATATTACCAAATTCAAAAGGAAAATGCAAGCACTTTTTTTATTTTTTTCTCAAGTCATAAACAGCGAACTCGCTGACGCCGCTCCAACGGGTATACACCTTGGGATAAACCGAGGCGATCAGCTCCTCATTCAGGTATTCATCGTTCTTGCGGACGCGGTACTGGATCACCAGGAAATCCGCTCCGCACTCTTCCACCGCCTGACGCATATCGGCCTCATTTTCCGCGTGAATGATGCGCTCGGTGATCGCCTGCCGCTCGGATGCATCATACCCTGCGTCGTGGACAAAGCCGTAATATCCGTTGTAGTTCTGAAGGCCCGTGGTCGTCATCATCCCGATGAAGTTGTCCGGCGCGAGGAACAGCGTGTCACGGTCAACACCGGTTTCCTCCGCCCAGTCCATAAGCCCCGGATGGCATTCGTATTTGTATCCGTATTCGGTTTTGCATTTTTCGAGAATGAGATAAAAATCGTACACGCCCGTCGCGGTCAGCGGCACGAGCAGCACAAGCGCCGCAAACATGCACGCAAGCCTTGTGATCCGTTTCTTTCCTACGCTTAAGAGGTTGCACAGCGCGATCCCCGCCTGGATCCCGAACCAGTAGATGGCGAGCAGCATGTACTTGTGGTTCTGCAAAGGCTCCGGGGACATCAGCACGTGGAACCCGAACGCGAACAGGACAACCGACGCGGCGATCACGACGCGGTTCGCGGCATCCGTCCGCAGAAACCGGATGATCAGAAGCGGGATCATGATCCCGAGAAGAAGCCAGAAATGCTTAAGAATCGCGCCAAGCGACGCATCCTGCAGCACCCACGCCTTCACAAAGCGGATCTCAAACAGGCTCATGCTGTCCGTGCAAAGCGTTGTTTCCGTACATGACAATACTCCCGCGATCACCGCGGTGATCAGGAAGGACAGCTGGTCCGAGGAAAACCACGCGATCACGAAGAGGATCACGAGCGCCGAGATCACCGAGTGCGCGCTGAACAGTCCGCACATGCCCAGACACAGGCCGGCAAATACCGCCGTGAGAACCGACGACTTCTTGCGCGGCATGGCTTCCTTGCGGAACACGGTGCGCATGCGCTCCGTAAGGCCAGCCTCGGCACACTCCTTCCGGATCTGCGCCCTCTCCTGCACTCCGCGGATCAGGTACGGCAGGAACAGGCTCACGACGAACATCGCCGTCGCGTACCCGAAGATCAGGTGTCTTTGGTTCAACAGCGCGTTCGACTGGTAGATGCCCCACCACTCGTAGTCCGTCGCGCCCATGTAGGTGCGGTTCAGGCGGAACGCTTCACGCAGGTTCCCCTGATTGTCCTGCAGAAACCGGAAAATCCCGAGCGACGAGCGGAACATCACGAGAAGCCACACGAAATGACAGTAATTCTTCTTTCCGCACAGACGGAAAAAGCACTCGTACACGCCGCAGAAGAACGCCGTCATCGCGAGGATGCTGGGCACATTGTACGCAAAATCGATCCGAAGCCCAAGAAGCTCCAGATTGCCCGCGAGAAAATCCATCATGAAGTGGTAGTTGATCCCCGCTCCCGTGAAGTACGGGAACTGCGCGGGCATCTTCTCCCACACGGAAAATGAACGGATCAGGTTGATATGCAGCGCGAAATCCTCGACGACCGGCGACGCGATGCACATATCGCCGTGGATCACGCGAAAGCTCGCAATCATCAACACAACCGACACGGACAGCGACACCGCAAAATACACCATCTCGCTCGTCGTAGGCCGTAAGGAACGCACAAACTCCTTAAACCGCACTCTCTTTCTCACGCAGACGATCGCGATCACCGAACCGACAGCGGCAAGCGGCATCACGACGGCGTTCGCGTAACAGAGCGGATGCTCCGTATCGCGCAGAAGACACCCTGCGATATAGACCATCCACGTCATCAGTGCCGTGCCGGACAGAAAGCACGCCGGAAACAGCGCAAAGAACGGATTGCGGGCACGCTCGCCGATGGTCGTCAGAATTTTCCGCTGCATGACGCGCGGCACCAGGACGATCACGAGCGCGAAGCCCACAAGCATACACAATAACAGGTACAAAATCGAAAGCATCTCTTCCCCCCGGAGATCATCCGGGGAAACGCTGCTCCGCCGCAAACCGCGGTCTCACTGCGCTTCCTCGTTATGATGATCTTGATTCCGATATTCTTACTCGCTGAACAGGCTCGCTCCGAAGACATCCTCCAGACGCATCTGGTTGCTCTCCTGCAGATCCGTGAGCAGGCCGACATCGATCAGCAGATCCGTCACGCTCTTGCCGACACCGCAGCGGGTCCGGAAGTCCTCTCTCGAGAGGAACGGATCATTCGCGTCCGCGTGCTCCTCAATCGATTGCGCGGCAACCGTGCCGAGGCCGCTGATGGACGTCAGCGAGGGCATGATCTTGCCGTCGATGATCTGGAATTTCGTCGCCTTTGCCTTGTAGATGTCGATCGGCGCAAACTCAAAGCCTCTCGCGTACATCTCCTGCACGAGGCGCATATCCTTAAGCTCACCCTGCTGCTTCTCGGACAGCGCAAGCTCCTTGCTCTTGACCATGCTGCGTCTCTTGTAGTCGCGCATGATCTTCTCAAGCTTCTCCTGTCCCATCGCCATGAGCTCGTAGTTGAAGTTGTTCGCACGGATCGTAAAATACGCCGTGTAATACATCAGAGGCATGTACAGTTTGAAGTACGCCACGCGGAACGCCATCATGACGTACGCGCACGCGTGTGCCTTCGGGAACATGTACTTGATCTGCTTGCAGGACCAGATGTACCAGTCAGGCACATCATGCTCCTTCATCAGGGTCTCCGCCTCGGGCGTCAGTCCCTTGCCCTTGCGGACCTTCTCCATGATGCCGAAGGCATCCTTGTTCGGAAGTCCCATGGCGATCAGGTATGTCATGATATCATCTCGCGTACAGATTGCCGTCGAAAGCACACATTTTCCGTCGCGGATAAGATCCTGCGTATTGTTCGTCCACACGTCCGTTCCGTGGGAAAGACCGGAGATACGGATCATGTCGGAGAAGCTCTGCGGCTTCGTCTCCAGAAGCATCTTGATGACGAAGTTCGTGCCGAGCTCCGGCAGTCCGAGGCTGCCCGTCTCGCAGCCGTCGATCTGCTCCGGCGTGATGCCGAGCGCCTCCGTGCTGTACATCAGCGAGAGCACCTTCGGATCGTCCATCGGAAGCGTCTTGACATCGAGACCCGAGAGGTCCTCGAGCATGCGGATCATGGTCGGATCTTCGTGTCCGAGGATATCCAGCTTCAGAAGGTTCTGGTCGATCTTATGGTAATCGAAATGCGTCGTGATCGTATCCGTCGTCATATCGTTCGCCGGATGCTGCACGGGCGTGAACGTGTCGATCTCCTCGCCGTGCGGGAGAACGATGATTCCGCCGGGGTGCTGGCCGGTCGTTCTGCGCACGCCGACACAGCCGCGGACGAGACGGTCGATCTCCGCCGACCGCTTCTCAATGCCGTGGTCCTCGTAATACTTCTTGATAAAGCCGTACGCTGTCTTGTCGGCGAGCGTACCTACGGTACCGGCGCGGAACGTATGGCCCTTACCGAACAGTACCTCGGTGTACGCGTGCGCCTTGCTCTGGTACTCGCTCGAAAAATTCAGGTCAATATCGGGTTCCTTATCGCCGTAGAAGCCTAAGAACGTCTCAAACGGAATGTTCTGTCCGTCTCTGGTGAGCGGTTTGCCGCAGTTCGGGCAGTCCTTCGCGGGAAGGTCAAAGCCGGACTTGAGCGCGTACGCGCGCACCTCCTCCGAATCGAAATCCGAGTAGTGGCAATGCTTGCAGAAATAGTGCGCCGGCAGCGGATTGACCTCCGTGATCCCGGACATCGTCGCCACGAACGAGGAACCGACGCTGCCTCGCGAACCTACGAGGTAACCGTCGTCGTTCGAGTGCTTCACAAGTCTCTGCGCGATGATGTACATGACCGCGTAGCCGTTCGAGATGATGGAGTGAAGCTCCTTCTCCAGTCTCTCGGACACGATCGAAGGAAGCTCCTCGCCGTACCAGCTGTGCGCCGTGTTGTAGCAGATCTCGCGAAGCTCCGAATCGGAGTTTTCGATCACGGGCGGACATTTGTCGGGGCGGACCGGGTTGATCTTCTCGATCATGTTGTTGATGCGGTTCGGGTTCGTCACGACGATCTCGTACGCCTTCTTCTCGGGCAGATAGTTGAATTCATCCAGCATCTCCGCCGTCGTGCGGAAGTACAGCGGCGGCTGCGTGTCGGCATCCTTGAAGCCCTTGCCCGCCATGATGATGCGGCGGTAAATCTCGTCCTCGGGGTTTAAGAAATGCACGTCGCACGTCGCGACACACATTTTCCCATGCGCATCCGCGAGGTCCACGATCCTCTTGTTGAGTGCCGCGAGGTCCTCCCAGCACGTCACCTGCGGGATCGTCTCGTCCTCGATCATGTACTGGTTGTTCCCGAGCGGCTGGATCTCGTAGTAGTCGTAGAAATCACTGATCCGCTTGATCTCCTCCTCGGGCTTGTCGAACAGGATCGCGCGGAACAGCTCACCCGCCTCACAGGCGGAGCCGATGATGAGACCCTCGCGCATCTGACGAAGCAGGCTCTTCGGGATGCGGGGTTTTCCTACGGAACCGCGCTGGTAGAAATAATCAATGTGGGACTTCGAGACAAGCCGGTAAAGGTTGTTCCGTCCGACATCGTTTTTGCACAGCAAAATGATATGATAGCTCGGCAGCTTGCGGATCGCGTCCTTGTCGCGCTCGAGGTCATACGGTGTCCCGTCGGGCTTCGTCACGCCCTCGTCGTCGACGATGTAGCCCTCCATGCCGTAGATGACCTTGAACTTCTTGAAACGTTCCTTCTTCTCCTTGTCGTCGCCGAACTTCTTCGGATCGATCGCGTGCGCGGCATCGACGAACGACTGCACGACACCATGGTCCGTGATGGCGATCGCAGGATGTCCCCACTCGAAGGCGCGCTTCACGATCGTCGCCGTGTCCACGACGGCGTCCATATCGCTCATCTGCGTATGACAATGAAGCTCCACGCGCTTTTCGGGAGCGTTATCGCTTCTCTTAAGCCGCGTATCCACGGCCTTGCGGACACCTTCGATCTTGCCGATCCCGAGCTCCTTCGTGTACCGGTCGTCCTCCGTATCACCGGAGACGCACACAAAGGCTCCCTCCTTGATCTTCTCCGTAAGCTCCGGCACGTCCGCCGTCGGAACGTACAGCCGTACGGCGATCGAATCGTCAAAATCCGTGATGTTGAAGGTGATGATCGACTTCGTCGGTCTTCTGTCGCCTTCGTTTCCGTCGTCGCGACGCATGAGCTCGCGCGTCTCCACGGAAAATACCTGTCCCTGCACGACCACGGGCTGATAGGGGTCCGTGATCGCCGAGATCGGCGTGATGACTGTGTGGTCGAACGGCTTGCCGAAGATCAGATCCGGATCATCCGGATACTTGCGCTTCTTCTGGTAGGACGGCTTCGGTGTCTCCTCGACCGTCGCCTCCTTCTTCGGCTTCACGGCGATATCCTTCGGAACACGGCGCTCCGAGGTGCCCTCCGCCGCGGCAGCGCGGGTCCGCACAAGCTTCGCGATGTACTCGTCCGGGTTGTACACGCGCTCCGCCGGGTACGTCTCCGTGAGATCATCCGGCTCGGAGTACACAATGCTCAGACGCGTAAACCGGTCGCTCCAGTACTTCATGCGGTCCGTGAACATGCTCTTGAAGCCGTCCTCGGACGCTGCGAAGAAGCTGTCACCGGGCAGAGTCATCTTCACCTCTCCGTCCTCCGTGAAAAATGAAGCGGAACGGATCACGGCGTTGTCCATCTGCCGGTATGTTGCCGTATTTTCATCCTGAATGATCGTCAGAAGAAGCCTCAGAGCCTCGTCGGGATCATCATTTTCCTCGATGCACGCAAACCGCACGCAGATATCCACACTCTTGACGATATCCTTGAACGACTGCTTATGCACCTCATCCGAAAGCATACGAAGCACGCCGTACGGAATCAGTTCGTCCGATACGGCGTGAATAGTGATCGTGTTGTCATTGCGGCTGGCTATGATCTTCGTTACATCAAGCTCAGCCGTTTTATTTCTTAGATCCGCAGGTAACACGAGCCCGCGAACCGCCCGTTCAATCTGCATAGTTGTCCTCCCCGGGACTGTACATCCGCGCCGGACCGCCGGCGCTTCCCTGTCTCCTAGTTCTCTTTCCGAAAGCTCTTCAATTCCTCTTCCAGTGCCGCGAGGAGCTCCTCCTCCGGCAGTTTCCGCAGGATCTCTCCCTTGCGGAACAAAAGGCCTTCCCCTCTGCCGCCCGCGATGCCGAGATCAGCCTCTCTCGCCTCGCCCGGACCGTTTACGACACAGCCCATCACGGCTACCTTGATGTCGAGATCGTCATACTTTGAAAGAAGGTTTTCCACCTTCTGCGCCAGTCCGATCAGATCGATCTGCGTTCTTCCGCACGTCGGACACGAAACCATTTCGATCCCGCTCTTGCGAAGCCCGAGTGCCCGAAGGATCGTCTTCGCAGCGCGTACCTCCTCCAGCGGGTCGCCGGTGAGCGACACGCGGATCGTATCCCCGATGCCCTCATGCAGCAGGATACCGATCCCCACGGAAGATTTGATGCTTCCCTTCATCACGGTGCCCGCCTCGGTGATACCAACATGCAGCGGGTAATCCGTGCGGTCCGCGATCATCTCATGTGCTTTTACGGACAGCATCACATCGGATGACTTGATGCTGATCACAATATCCGCAAAATCCGCCTCCTCGAGCATGCGCACCTTGTCAAGCGCGCTTTCGACAAGACCTTCCGGCGTCACACCGCCGTATTTTGCGACGAGCTCCTTCTCAAGGGATCCGCTGTTCACACCGACGCGGATGGGAATCCCTGCCGCCTTGGCTGCCGCGGCTACCGCGCGCACGTTGTCCGCGCCACCGATATTGCCGGGGTTGATCCGGATCTTGTCCGCACCCGCCTCGATCGCCGCAAGCGCGAGCCGGTAATCAAAATGAATGTCAGCCACAAGCGGTATCGAGATCTGTCGTATGATCTCACGGATCGCCTCCGCGGCTTCCATGGTGGGTACCGCCACGCGGATGATGTCACATCCCTCTCTCTCAAGCGCGAGGATCTGCGCAACCGTACTTTCGACATCCTCGGTCTTCGTGTTGCACATCGACTGGATCAACACAGGGTTTCCCCCGCCGATGACACGGTCGCCGATTTTTACTGTTTTCGTTCCGGCACGCATGTACGCCTCCATCCATCCAAAGATCATTCAAAACTCACCGCACGAATATCTCACGTCCGGCAGATCAGCCGCCGAACACGTTAGAGATATCGTTGAACAAAATAAGTACCATCAAAAGCATCAGCAGGATAAACCCGATCAGCGTAACAACCGCCTCCACCTTCGGGTTTGCTTTCTTTCCTCGGATCGCCTCCACAAACAGGAACAGCAATCGCCCGCCGTCTAAGGCAGGGATCGGCAGAAGGTTCATCACGCCTAAGTTCGCGCTCAGAAGGATTGCCCAGTTGATCAGGTTCAGGAACGCGTAAAATGTTCCGTCCGTCTCGTAGCTCTCCTCAACAACGTTGCTCATCTCGCTGACGACGCGCACCGCGCCGCCGACATCCTTGCGGGATGCCTTGCCCTTCAGCATGTATCCGAGGCTCTTGATCGTCGCCTTGATCCAGTATCCGACCTCGTTCGCGCCGTATTTGATCACACCGATCGGTCCGACCTTCTCACGGTAATCGACATTGTACCCGAAGCCGAGCTGATTTTCCTCGGTAAGGATCGGCGTAACCGTAAACGTCAGCTCCTGACCGTCTCTCTTCACGACAAATTCCACGGGATCCGCTCCGATCGGATGCTCGCTGACATACTTCTGGAAATCCGCGGCTGTTGCGATCTCGGTTCCGTTGAACCGGATCACCTCGTCGCCCACCTTCAGTCCCGCTTCCGCGGCGGCGCCCACGGCATCCGTGAGCTTCATGGGAGCTACGGTTCCGTCCTGGTAATAGCTGTATCCGATACCGCAGAGGTACCGCTTGACATACACCGAATCATAGGTCTTTGTGAACGATTCGCCGTTGTGCTCATAGGTGATGGTCACCGTCTTCGGAACACCGTCGAGCGTCTCATAGAGCGCCACTTCCCGGCCGATCCGGATCGTGTGATCCTCGTACTCCGTGATCGTGTCTCCCACGGAGAGACCGGTCTTCTCCGCAACCTCATCGCTCACAGAAGTGACGATCGCGGGATCGTAACCGATGGAGCCGAGAATGATGCACGCAAGAAGAAATGCCAGTATGAAGTTGAAGAACGGGCCCGCGAAAATGATGCTGATTCGCTGCCATACGTTCTTGCTTGCGAAGGAGCAGCCCTCCTCATCCTTCGGAAGCTCGGATTTCTTCTCTGCCTCGGCATCCTCCGATGCCTCCGCGTCCTTCTTTCCGTCCTCCTCGGCCTCGTCCTTCTTCTCGTCGAGCTCGTCTTCCTTGGTCGTCGTGAGCGGCTCGTCATCGCCGAGCATCAGGCAGGAACCGCCGAACGGCAGAAGCTTCAGCGACCAACGCGTGCCGCGCATTTTCCAAGTGATCAGTCTCGGTCCGAGACCGATGGAAAATTCTTTGACCGTCACGCCGTTGATGCGCGCGAGCAGAAAATGTCCGAACTCATGGAAACAGATCACAAGCCCGATCATGAAGATGGCCAGCAATATGTTCAAATGTCCCGTTACAATCAGCGCAACGATGGCTCCGACCATCAATATCGCGCCGATAATCGTGTTCTTCATCCTTCCGTCACCTCTTCAGCAATTCGTAGGTCTCCGCCTCCGCGTCAAGGATCTGCACCAGCGTAGGCGCCGAAACAACGCGGTGTTCGTCAACCGCGCGGCGGATCATCCTCGGGATGTCCATGAAGCCGCATTCTCCCTCCAAAAATCTCGCGACCGCATACTCGTTGGCCGCGTTGTACACAACCGGCAGCGTCGTGCCCGTCATCGCGCCGTATCCGTAATCTCTCTCAAGCACCTCTCCGGCAAGCGCGAACGCCGGAAAATTTTCCTCATCGGGACGCAGGAACTCAAGTTTCCCGACCGTGAACAGATCAAGCTGATCCGCAATCTGTTCCTTGCGCTCCGGATAGCAGATCGCATACTCGATGGGAAGTCTCATATCAGGTGTCCCCATCTGTCCGATGACCGCTCCGTCGATAAACTCCACAGCCGAGTGCAGCACGCTCTGCGGATGGATCACGACGCGGATCTGGTCCGGTCGGAGCCCGAACAGCCACCGTGCCTCCATCATCTCAAGTCCCTTGTTGACCATTGTCGCGCTGTCGACCGTGATCTTCCGTCCCATGGACCAGTTCGGATGCTTGAGAGCGTCCTCAACCGTGTAGTTCTCCATCTCCTCCTTCGTGCGACCACGGAAAGGCCCGCCGGAAGCCGTGAGAAGGATCCGTTTCACAGACGGATGCCCTCCGAAAAATGCGTCTCTCGCGCCGGACAGCGTCTGAAGCGACTGAAAGATCGCCGAGTGCTCGCTGTCGATCGGATAGAGCGAAACACCGTATTTACCAAGCATCGGCACGATGATGTGCCCTGCCGTGACAAGCGTCTCCTTGTTAGCCAGTGCGATCGTCTTGCCCGCCTCGATCGCCGCGATCGTAGGCCGGATGCCAATCATGCCGACGACGGCGACAACCGTCATGTCAGCTTCGTCGCAGGAAGCCGCCTCCAGAAGGCCGTTCATTCCCTCCGTCACGGTCGTACCCGAAAGGTCACGAAGGCGCTCTCGAAGCTCCTTCGCCGCATCCGCGTCGTACACGCAGACGATACCGGGACGAAACTCGCGCACCTGCTCCTCCAGAAGGTCCACGCTCGCATTGGCGGAGAGTGCCGCCACGGACAGCTCCTCCGGGTATTTGCGAACCAATTCCAATGTCTGTCGACCGATCGAGCCGGTCGAACCGAGTACGGAAAGCCTCTTCATCAACGAACTCCCTTGCCCATACGGCATTTTCATGCGTGAATCATACGGAAAATGAAACCTTGCGTTAACCGCGCAGCTTCGATCACGCGTTAAATACGAGCGTCAGCAACAGAAACGTCGCCGGCGCCGTGAAGATCACACTGTCAAACCGGTCCAGGACACCGCCGTGTCCGGGGATCAATTTTCCGTAGTCCTTGATCTTGTGCTGGCGCTTGATGCCCGATGCCGCAAGATCGCCGAACTGTGAAAGGATCGACGCGCACGCGCAGATGACCGGGAACGCGATCAGCGGACTTCCGACAGCCGTCAATTTACTCTGGAAGATCAAAGCATACACGAACCCAAGAAGCGCTGCTCCGAGCACACCGCCGATGCAGCCCTCCCAGGACTTCTTCGGGCTCAGCACCGGAAACGCCTTGTGCTTACCGATCAGGCGTCCCACGCAGTACGCGCACGTATCCGAGCCCCATGCGCCCAGGAATACAAGCCACACAAGGTACGCTCCGCCGTCGATGACGCGGATGCGATAGATGCAGCACATCGTCATCGCGACATAGAAGATACTGAAAAAGCATGCCAGAATCTGCGTGAAATCATACTTCGGATATCCGATGACAAAACAGATCAGCAACCCGAGCACGATCACAAGGATCATCGGCATGATGTACGTCTCCTGATCAAACTTTATCAGCAGATAATACCCGGCCGCGGCGATCATGCTCACGATCGAGGGGGCCTTCAGATGCACCTCGAACACGCGCTCGAGCTCGATCATTCCGATCAGCGAGATCAGAAGCAGAACACCCCAGAGCACCCAGCCGCCCATATAGATCGCACCGATCGCGACAAGCACCAACAGGATTCCGCTGATCAATCGTTCCTTAAACATAGTTTCCTCCTGTTATTCGGTGACGCCGCCGTAGCGACGCTCTCTTCCCGCGTAGTATTCGATCGCTTTCTGAAGCTCTTTCTTATTGAAATCCGGCCAGAGCACATCCGTAAAATAAAACTCCGTGTACGCAAGCTGCCATGGCAGGAAATTCGAGGTGCGCATCTCGCCGCTCGTGCGGATCATCAGATCCGGATACGGGACCCCCGCAGTGTCGAAGTACGAGTAAAAAAGCGTTTCGTCCAGCTGTTCCGGAGTCTTCGTGCCGTCCGCGCATTCCTTGGCGAACGCTTTTGCTGCGCGAAGGATTTCATCCCGCCCGCCGTAGTTGATGGCGACCTGGAACTTGAGCCCCGTGTTCACGGAGGAAACCTCCTCGAGCTTGCGGATGCTCTCCTGCAGGTCCTCATCGAGAGCGGAAATGTCTCCGATCACGTGGACGCGCATATTGTTCTTGCTGCTCCTGGCGATACTGTCCTTCATGTACTTCCGAAGAAGATTCATGAGAGCGTCGACCTCATTTTTCGGTCTCGCCCAGTTTTCCGTGGAAAATGCGTAGATCGTCAGGTACTCGATCCCCAGGTTCCACGCATCCTCACAGATCTGCTCCGCGACGCGGCTGCCCTGCGCGTGCCCCGCGTTGCGCGGCAGAAAGCGCTTCTTCGCCCAGCGGCCGTTGCCGTCCATGATGATGGCGACATGTTTCGGAACGACGGTTACCGGTGCTTCTTCTTTCTTCCCAAAAGCCATAATTCTCGTTATCCTGCTTCCTGTAAACTTCATACGAAAAGGGCGTCATAGACGCCCTTCGCGATCCGTAATCAATCCGGGACGGAACAAAATCAGACGGTCATAATTTCCTTCGTCTTCTCTTCGACGGTCTTGTCGATGTCTTCGATGAAGCGATCCGTCATCTTTTGCGCATCCGTCTCCATCTTCTTTGTCTCATCCTCGGAGATCTCCTTGCCTGCCTTCTTGATCGCATCGTTCGCATCCCTGCGGATGTTGCGGATGGCAACCTTGGCAGCCTCGCCCTTCTTCTTGATGTCCTTCGCAAGCTCCTTACGACGATCCTCGGTAAGCTCCGGGAATGTCAGGCGGATGATCTTGCCGTCGTTCGAAGGCGTGATACCGAGATCCGATGCCATGATCTGCTTCTCGATCTCCTTGATCATCTTCGACTCCCACGGCTGGATCGCGATCACGCGAGCCTCGGGAACCGAAACGTTCGCAACGCCCTGAAGGTTCGTCGGCGTTCCGTAATAATCCACGCGGATCTTATCCAGCAGATGAGGATTGGCACGTCCTGCACGGATGTTGGCGAACTCCTCCTTGAGATACTCCAGCGTCTTCGTCATTGTTGCTTCAAACGGTTTCAAAACTTCATTCATGTGTAAACCCTCCTGTCTATAAAACTCAGTCAACCGTTACCACGGTTCCGGTATTGTTGCCTGATACATTGTTAACGATGCTGTCCGCCTCGTTCAGCGAGAACACGAGCGTCGGAATGCGGTTCTCCATGCACATTACGGTCGCCGTCAGGTCAAGCACCTTAAGCTTCCGGTCGAGAACCTCCTGGTAGGTGATGGTCGTGAACTTCTTCGCGTTCGGATTCTCCTTCGGATCGGAGTCGTAAACGCCGTCTACGGCTCTCGCCATGACGATCGCGTCGCAGTCGAGCTGAATGGCGCGAAGCGCTGTCGCGGTATCGGTTGAAAAATAAGGATGTCCGGTTCCGCCGGCGAGGAAGATCACGCTTCCCTTCTTCATCGCGGCAACCGCCTTGTCCTTCGAGAACAGCTCGCTGACCGTTCCGCAGGCAAACGGCGTGAAGATCTCCGTCGTCATCCCGCAGCAGCGGCAGATTTCCGACATGTAGATGCAGTTCATGACCGTTGCCAGCATTCCGATGGAGTCCGCCTTCGTGCGGTCGATCGTCTCACTGCTTCTGCCTCTCCAGAAATTACCTCCGCCGATGACGATCGCAACCTGCGTGCCGTCAGCCACAAGCTTGGCGATCTGCTTTGCGACCTCCATACAGGTCGCCTCATCGAATCCCATCTTCTTCTCGCCCGCAAGGGCTTCTCCGCTTAACTTCAAAAGAACTCTTCCGTACGTACTCAAAACAACCTCCCCGGCGAACGGAATTCGGTTCGTTCGCTCCTCGACTATTTTACCATACTCCCAAAACCAAATCAACACAAAAACAAAATCCCCTCGCAAAACGAACTCCGCGGCATTCAAAAGGTCCCGACAAAATGCCGGGACCTTCCGAGAACGTCATATATGATTATTACGAGCACTCTGTTGTCATTCCTTCACGCCGCCGAGCGCTACGCCGCCGACGATATACCGCGCGAAGATCAGGTATACAACGATGACCGGAAGCACTGCGATGGTCATGGAGAGATACTGAACTCCGAGGTCCTTGTCCTTCTCCGCCGCGGAACGCAACGAGTAGATCAGGATCGGGAGCGTTCTCTTCTTCGGCTCATTGATCAACAATGCGGGCATGTAGTAGTTGTTCCAACTTCCGACAAACGCAAAGATCAGCTGAACCGCAAGAGCAGGTCTCATCAGAGGCAGCACGATCCGGTTGAGGATCCCGACTTCCATTGCTCCGTCGATACGCGCAGCCTCCACAAGCGACATCGGAAGGTTGCTTCTCATGTACTGTATAATGTAGAAGAACGTCACCGGCGCCGCGATGGAAGGTAAGATCAGCGGCAGGTAGTTATTTTTCATATTGAACGTGTTCACGATCATATTGTAAAAACCGAGGGAAGTTACCTGTGTCGGGATCATCATGATCGCAAGGATAAACACATAGAAAAACTTACGGCCCGGGAAACGGTATGCGTGGATCGCGAACGCTGTCATCATCGAAAAATAAACCGTCAGGATTGATGAAGAGAGCGCAATGATCGCGCTGTTGATCAGACCTCGCATAAAGTTCAGCGAACTGCTGTTCATCTTCTTCCAGTTGGAGATCAGGCTCTTGCCGGGCAGGAACGCAAACTTCGTGTTGATCTCGGCGTGCGATCTTGTCGCGTTGATGATCAGAAGGTAGAACCATACAAGACACAGTATGCTCAGGAGCACAAGCACGATATAAGCGATCACCTTGATGGCTGCCATGCTCATCGACTTCTTGACTTCATACTGCGGCTTCTGCTTATTGGTTAATAATTCAGTCGTAGCCATGTTCCGCCTCCTTTCATTTATCATTGTCGTCTCGATGAACCATCGAGAGATAGACAAAGAAACTCAGAATACCGGTCACGATGAGGAGCACAACGGACAACGCGCCTGCACTGCCGTAGTTGTTACTCTTCGAGATGGAAGCGCTCAGCTGCATGATAACCGTCTTGATCGCGGGTTGCGAGGTCTTGAAGATGTCACGTCCGGCAGGGTTGCCCATGCCCTTCGTGATGATCTGCGGAACATCGAACATCTGGATACCGCCGATCAGGGAGGTGATCATTACATACACAAGGATCGGCTTCAGGATCGGAAGCGTGATCTTGCGGAACACCTGGAACTGGCTCGCGCCGTCAACCTCGGCAGCCTCGAACAGCGAGTCGTTGATGCCCATGATACCGGCCATCAAAAGGATCGTCGTGTTGCCGAACCACATGAGGAAGTTGATCGACGAGATCAGAATTCGCGTAGAACCTACATGAGCCCAGAAGTCATAGTCCCCGGTAATAAAGCCGAGGTTTTCAAACAAATGGAACAACGGTCCGGATCTCGCAAACATCAGGTAAAAGATCATACCGAAAGCGATCGCCATGATCAGGTTCGGCAGATAGATAACCGTCTTAAAAAATCCCGACGCGCGGATACGAAGTCTGTTGTTTGCGAACCAGGATGCAAGCAACAGGGATACCAGGATCTGCGGAACAAAGCCGATGATCCACAGAACAAATGTATTGAAGAACAGTCGCATTGTGTCTGCGCTGAAGATTTCCTTGTAATTTTTCAGACCGCAAAACTCTTCCACTTCCTCGAACATCTGCGTGGTATATTTAGTAAAAAAGCTGAAGTAGATCGTTTGGATCAGCGGCCATAAAGAAAAGACCAAAAAAGTCACAAAAAAGGGAACCAAGAAAATGTATCCCCATTTGTTTCTCCCCAGTCTCGTGTGCTTAATCGTATTTGTATTCGTTGTCTCGCTCATAGATGCATCTCCGAAAACAGTTTCTTGGGCAGGGAATGATCTGAGTCTGTCATTGTAATACCGGATGCCCTGAGCGGGCATCCGGTATACCGTTCGTTTCGTGTGGCGGTGATCCGCCGGTTGTTGAATTACTTAACCTTAAGGTCGTCCGTATTCAACTCAGGATAGAGCGTCTTGATCTCTTTCTTGAAGTTCTCAAGAGCCTCTTCCTTTGTGCAGTTGCCGAGGAAGTACTCCTTCATTGCAGCCTGGAACTTCTCGTTGCAACCCTGATCGTATGCGGAAGCATAGTCGATGTGGATCTTCTTAGCGCCCTCAGCAAGGATGCCGTAGATGTTCTGTCCGCCGAGGTACTTGTTGCCGACGGTATTATCCGCAGCAAGCTTCTCCATAGCCGGCTGGTCGTTTACGAAATCGGAGAACGTCTGCGCAAGCTTAACAAGCGTATCGGTGTCTGCCGTCATCTTCATCATGATGTCCTTGATCAGGACTTCGTTGTCGGTACCTGCTGCAGCGCAGATCCAGGTGCCGCCCCAGAAGTAACCCTCAGGACCAACGGTGATGTGCCACTTGCCTGCCTCACCGACGGAGCCGGGCTCGGAGCAGTTCATGCAGAAGTCGATGAACCAAGCGGGTCCGAAGTAGCAGAATACCTTGCCGGACATATCGAAACCGCTCTTCCAGCCGTTGTCGCCCCAAAGGGAATCCTTAACATTGTAACCATTGTCCGTGAATTTCTTAGCCTGGTCAACCCACTCCCAAATTCTGTCGTCGATCTGAACCTTGCCATCTTTAACCCATGCGGACTTCGCATTGTTGGAGAATACACGGTAGGTATCGTCAAAACCTGCTACCATCGTGTAGCCTTTTTCCTTCATCTTCGCAGCCGTAGCCTCGAAGGAAGCCCAATCCTTAACATACTCCTGAACCTTGTCTACGTCGGAGGTGCCGAGAACTTCCTCAGCGATATCCGTTCTGTAGATAAGAGCTGCAGGACATCCCTGCCAGGACGTACCCTTGATGTTACCCTTGGAATCCTTTACGATATCCTGAGTATAGGTGTACTGGTTCTTGAAATCCTTCGCTACGTCGATACCAACCTCTGCAAGTGCAAGAGATACATTGGGCTCAACATACTTCAGAGCGTAGTCAGCCTCGATCAGGAACAAGTCAACCTTGTCATCTGCATTCGCGTTGCCCTGCTGCTTCAACGCGTTGTCAAGCGCCTGCTGATAAGCGTTGTTCTCGTTAGGGGTAATGTTCCACTTAACGGTAACATCACCGATCTTGCCGGTTGCATCGTCAACCTTGCTGTAACCGGGATACAGCTCCTCAAGACGCTGCTTGAACTCTTCGTTCCAGCAATAGATGTTGAGGACCTTGCCCTGCTCGCCGAACTCTGTCTTAACAGCAGCCGGCTCCTTGCTGTCGTTCTTGCTTTCGTTCTTGCTGCCGCAAGCCGCCAAGCAGCTGACTACCATAGCCAGAACGAGCACGAGCGAAAGGAACTTCGTAACTTTTTTCATGATGAACACTCCTTCACTTTTTTTACCTTGAAATTGTTTTCAAAGCGTCCTGACCTATGCGTGGTTTACGCATGGCCATCGACGACATTATAACAGGCAATTTCACTCTCTGCAAGAAGAAATTCACAGTTTTTTCATGTTTTATTCTGTAATAGAACACAAATCATGTTAAAAAAAGACAAAAAACAGTACCACAATTCCATATAAAGTGTCACATTTGCAAATACGACCTGTAATATCACGCGGAACCGTGTTTTGACTCTTCTCTTTATAGCATAATGCATTATGGCATCGATTTTCCCCAAAAAAGCAAAAAAATGAGGGCTTTCGCTCCTGCAAAAGCCCTCATTCGTATAGCATTATTTTTACTTTTTCGAAAAAATGTCGAAATTACATACCCATCTGCTTTGCAACTTCCTCAGCGAAGTTCTCCTCGCGCTTCTCAAGGCCCTCACCGGTCTCGAAACGAACGAACTTCACAATGTCAAGATCCTTGGAAACGCTTGCAACGTAAGCTGCAACCTTCTTCTCCTGATCCTTAACGTAGATCTGGTCAACAAGGCAGATCTCCTTGAGCTCCTTGTCAAGACGACCCGGAACGATACGCTCGATGACGATGTTCTCCGGCTTCGGCTTAGCGCTCTCAGCGTTCTCCTTGAGTGCTTCCTTCGTGATGATGTCGGTCTCGCTCGCGATGAAATCAGCGGAGATCTCCTCCTTGCGAACGTATGCCGGCTTCATGGCGCAAACCTGCATTGCAATGTTCTTCGCGCACTCGATCGTTGCATCGTTAGCCTCACCCTTCATCTGAACAAGGATGCCAAGCTTGCCGCCGTTGTGGATATAGCTTACTACAAAGCCGTCCTCAGCGGTGATCTTCTCGAAACGACGGATTGAAAGCTTCTCACCGATCACTGCAACAAGATTAGCCTGAGCCTCCTTCACACTGATGGAAGGATCCTCGCACCAGGGCTCTGCAAGGAAGCAGTCGATGCAAGCGGCATCCGTGGAAGCAGCCTGCTTTGCAACCTTTGCAACAAACTCCTGGAACTTCTCGTTCTTGGCAACGAAATCGGTCTCCGAGTTAACCTCGACAACCGCAGCTACCTTGTTATCATCCGTAACGTAAGCGGCGCAGATACCCTCTGCCGCAATTCTGCTTTCCTTCTTGGCAGCCTTTGCAAGTCCGTTCTCACGAAGCCATACAACCGCCTTCTCCATATCGCCGTCCGTCTCGGTAAGCGCCTTCTTGCAATCCATCATGCCGGCACCGGTCGACTCACGGAGCTCCTTTACCATGCTCGCTGTAATGTTAGCCATAGTATATTCTCCTATCCGGGATTGCTCCCTGTATTAAAGACTGCATCCGGTCCTGAAACCGGACACGTGTATTCGGTTTATTGTTCGGAAAATTACTGCTCGGAAGCCTCTTCGGTCTCCTCAACAGCCTCATCCTTAGCCTCAGCCGTGTTGTCCACAAGCTCCTCGCCCTGGTTAGCCTCGATGACAGCATCTGCCATCTTGCCTACGATCAGCTTGACAGCGCGGATTGCGTCGTCGTTGCCGGGGATAACATAATCAAGCTCGTCAGGATCGCAGTTCGTATCAGCGATACCGATCAGCGTGATACCGAGGGAATGAGCCTCCTGAACGCAGATGCGCTCCTTCTTCGGGTCAACTACGAAGATAGCGTCCGGAACCTGGGTCATCTCCTTGATGCCGCCGAGGTTCTTCTCAAGCTTCTCCCACTCCTTCTTGATACCGATGACTTCCTTCTTCGGAAGAACGTCGAACGTACCGTCCGCAGCCATCTTCTCGATCTCCTTCAGACGGCCGATACGGGAACGGATCGTCTTGAAGTTCGTCAGCATACCGCCGAGCCAACGCTCGTTAACAAAGTACATACCGCAACGCTCTGCCTCGCTCTTGATCGAGTCCTGAGCCTGCTTCTTCGTTCCTACAAAGAGGATCTTGCCGCCGTCCGCAACAATGTTCTTCACTGCTGCGTAAGCCTCATCAACCTTACCTACAGACTTCTGCAGGTCGATGATGTAGATACCGTTTCTCTCGGTATAAATGTACGGAGCCATTTTAGGGTTCCAACGTCTTGTCTGATGACCGAAATGTACACCGGCCTCCAGCAACTGCTTCATTGAGATTACACTCATGTCAGTACCTCCATTTGGTTTGTTTCTTCCGCACCGCCACTAAAGGGCAAACCCCGCAGGGAACCGACCCTCCGTCGACAGCGCGTGATTTGTGACTTTGGCAGTATAGCACAGCATTTTCAAGTATGCAAGACCTTTTTCCCGGGAAACGGGCATTTTTCGCGGATTTCTTGTGTTTCCCATGCGAAACAGCTGCTTTTATGCCTCTTACGCACGAATAACCGCGCGATCTGCGCGGTTAACCGTAACAACAGTACTCTTCTTTTCGTCTGTCACTCGCGTCTCTCTGCCGCGCTGCTCTCCAGGATATCGATGAAATACGGGTTCGCGATCTTCACGTACGTTCCCTTCATACCCGAGGAGCGGGACTCGATGATCCCGGCACTCGCGAGCTTGCGAAGCGCGTTCACGATGATGGACCGGGTGATCTTGATCTCGTCGGCGATCTTGCTGGCGACGATCACGCCCTCGATACCCTTGATATGGTTCACGACCTCGCGCACGGCGCTCATCTCGCTGAAGGAAAGCGTGTTGATCGCGCTGCGCACGTTCTGACGGCTTCTCACCTCCGCCGCCGACTCCTCGTTGACGGAGCGCATGATCTCGAGACCTACCACGGTCGTCGCGTACTCGCTGATGATAATGTCATCGATGGTGAACGATTCCTTGTTCCGGAACAAAAGGAGCGTTCCGTGGCGCTCGCCGGCGATATCGATCGGGGATGCAATGCCGAACAGGGACGACGCATGCTCCTCCTCGAAGCCGAGCATCGGCATGCTCATATTTTCCTTGGTCGAGAGAATGTTGAGAAGACGCTCGTTGAGTGCCGCATCCGCAAATTTGCCTACCTCTCCGGGCAGCAGGCTCGGCAGTGTCATCACATCCGAGCGAAGCGCCACGCCGAGGATCTTTCCGCGCTTGCTGAGAACGAACACATTTGCCCCCAGGATCTCGCCCAGGATTTTGCAGATGTCGGAAAATACAACCTTCTCCGCATTGGTCTTGTCATGCAGGAGGTTGTTGATCCTGCGGATCTTATCAAGTAAAACGACGCTCATGGAGTCCTCCGTGAAACTTTGAAATGGTTTATGTCAATCTGTATGTCGATCTTGCTAATCAGTCTTTTTGATTCTGTTGATTCAGTCGATCTGTTTTGCGATCTTGTCGATCTCGTCGAAAAATCCGGGGAACGAACGCTCCACAACTTCGGAATCGGTCACCGTGACAGGCTGCTCGCAGCCCCACGCCGCGATCGCCGCCATCATCGCGATCCGCTGGTCTCCCATCGAATCCACGATGCCTCCGCCGAGGCATTCCCTTCCGCGGATGATGTAGATATCCGTCTCCTCCTCAGGGAGCCGCGATACCGTGATGTCCGCTCCGAGGGTCGCGAGTACCATCGCGATGCTCTGCAGACGGTTCCCCTCTCGGTCCGAGAGCACCTCAAGCCCGGCGAGCGTCGTCGTGACGCCGTCCGTGAGCGACGCGGCAAGAGCCACGCACGGGATCAGGTTCGGCACGTTGCCCATGTCGATGCGTACTTCCGTCTCACCTTCCTCCGCCGCTTCCCGCAGCTGCTCAAGGTAATCCGTGATGATCCGCTCTCCCTGGATCGAAGCCATCGGCATATCTGCCATCGGAACCGTTTCGCCGGTGATATATGAAAGTGTCTCAAACATCGCCGCAAGCGACCAGTCCCTCTCCGGTGTCAGGTCGCGCAAACCGAACCGGTTGTAGCTCTGTTCTCCGCGCACAAAATACCCGTAATCGGTCGTATTGATCTCAACACCTGCCATGTGCAGGATATTGACGGTCATATGAATCAGGTTCTTCCGGTACATGTTATCGGGGATCAGAACCGTGCTGTCCCCGTGCAGCAGCGGAAGCGTGAACAGAAGGCCGCACACCTGCTCCGCGGCATTGCGGTTCGTGATCGTATATGCCCCCGGCGTAAGACGGCCGCTCGCGACAAACTCCCTCTTTTCGGGATCCGTCGTGATCGTCATGCCGTGAGCGCGAAGCAGCTGGATATAATCCTCATGCGGGCGCAGGAACAATCCCGCCCCGAGCGAAAAATGTACATCGTCAAGGTCGATCACACCGATCAGCGGAAGCAGCAGTCGAAGCACCGTAGCGCTCTCCCCGCACGGCAGCGCAAGATTTTCCACGGTCAGCAACTCGCGCAGACAGCTGCCCATTGCGCGGATGTCCTCGCCGGGCATCTCCGTGAGGTCCAGCAGGGAAAATCCGTCCAGAAACCATGCGAGCGCCATGCGGATCACAAGTTCCTTCGAGTACGGCAGGTACAGCTCCTCCGGATTGACAAATCCGGCGCAGACTGACCTGCACGTCGCGACAGCGCCACGCAGATTCTTCTCATATTCCTCCGCCGTCATAGAAACGGCAGCACATCCGACATCCTTCAAAACGATGCACGATTCCGTCTGCGCTTTGTCATCATCCTTCTTGGTTGTTTCAAAGGTCACAGGAATGTATTTCCGGATTTCCTCCCACGGAAGCGACGTTCCCGTCGGCAGGCCGAACTGCATCAGCCTTGTTGCAAGATACCTGTAGCGCTTTCGATCACAGTACCCTGCTTTCACCGACATCTGCGCAAGAACACCCATGGCGGACGCAAGCGCGTAACCGCGTGAGATTTCAAAGGAGGATGCCTGTTCGATCGCCGTGGCAAGCTCTCCCGCATAATCAAGGAACACTGTTTCCTCGCAGTTTGCAGCCGCACGCACGGAAGAAAGCACAGTCTCCTCCGAGGGCAGTTCTGCCCTGCTTCCCGCCTCCGGGATCTTCAGATCACGGATCTTCGGAAGGCTCTTGGTCACGCGGCTGTATCCAAGGACGGAATACCGCACGACATGCGCATATCCGCTTCGCACCTGGGCATCCGGCAACGTATCCAGATACTCCGTGTCGCACACCGCGATCACCGGCGGTTTCTCAACACCGACGGCATCCTTTGCGTTTCCGACGCGAAGCGCGTACCGCTCAACCGTGCGAGGCTCGATCATACCTGCCAGCGTAGTCGGCGCAGCAACCCATTTTGTGTTATTGCCAAACGTTCCCGCGGCAAATCCCGCAAGCCGTTGCACTCTGGTTCCGCCCATCGCGACAAGTATGCCGTTACTCTGCATATCGGTCTCCTGCAGATGAACGATCAGCTTCTCATAGATCTCAAGCGTCCTCGGATCGACCGTGTCCGGAAACGAAAAGCGTGACACCGCATATCCGAGCCCGCGAAGCACCTGCTCCGCCGGTTCGGCATACAACGCTGCCACTGTCTCATCGCAGATCAAACATGCCGATCGTGTGTCCGGACAACTCGCAGGCAACTGTTCCGTAAGCTGCCCGAAAGCTCCCCTTCCGAACCACAGATCGTACGGCTGACTTCCGTTCACCCGAATCTGTTCCATATTCATTGCCCCGCTTATGCTGCCATTGTACGCTCAGTTTCTGCTGAATCACCGACAACAGCGCTACTGCACCGAATTCCCGTCTGCCATCAGGCAGAGCCGGTTTGCGAAGTGTGTTACTCTGCGTCCGGACGATCCGATGTATCGGCGTTCGTCCCCTTCGGCGCCTGCCACGACATAAACTCGCATTCCGGATACCCGGAGCAGCCGTAATAGCGCTTGCCGCGCTTGGTACGGCGAATGATCAGTTCCTTGCCGCAGTTTGGGCAAGGAATCGAAGTCTTCTCAACATAAGGCTTGGTAAAGCGGCACTCGGGAAATCCCGGGCACGCCAGGAATTTTCCGTGCGGGCCGTATTTGACGACCAGCATGCGTCCGCACTCCTCGCACGGCTGATCGGTCACCTCATCCGCGATCTTCACGGACTCAAGCTCCTTCTCCGCGGAAGCAACCGCGGCGGTAAGGTCCGGATAGAAGTTTCGGATGAGATTCTTCCAATTGACGCTTCCCTCCTCAACACCGTCGAGCAGCAGCTCCATGTTGGCGGTGAAATCCACCGCGACGATGGAAGGGAACGCCTTCTTCATCATTTCGTTGACTGCCTCACCGAGATCCGTCACAAACAGGCTCTTGCCGTCCTTGGCAATGTAGTGTCTCGTGAGAAGCGTCGTGATCGTAGGCGCGTACGTACTCGGACGGCCGATACCCAGCTCCTCCATCATATGGACGAGGCTCGCCTCGGTGTAGTGTGCCGGCGGCTGCGTAAAATGCTGCTCGCCCTCCACTTCCGCGCGCTCAAACGTCGCGCCGACCTCAGGCACGTAGCGTGCGTTCTTCTCCGTGTCCTTCTCGTCCTCGGTCTCGGAGTACACGCTGCGGTAACCTTCGAACACGCTCTTCGTGGCGCTCGCGGAAAATGTATGCGTTCCGTCGCCGATCGTAAAGGTCGTCACGCTCGAGATGCACTCCGCCATGCGGCTTGCGATGAAGCGCTTCCAGATCAACTGGTACAGGCGGAACTGCTCGTTCGAAAGCTGGTCCTTGACGGACGCCGGTGTAATATCAATATAGGTAGGACGGATCGCTTCGTGCGCGTCCTGGATCTTCTTGCCGGAATCGGATGCATCGCGCTCCACACCGAGGAACTCCTCGCCGTATCTCGCGCGGATGAAATCGGAAGCCATCTTCGCGGCTTCGTCACTGACTCTCGTGGAGTCGGTTCTCAAGTAGGTGATCAGACCGATGCTGCCGTGTCCCTTGACCTCCACGCCTTCGTACAGCTGCTGCGCGACACGCATCGTCTTCTGCGTGCTGTAATTCAGCTTTCTCGACGCGTCCTGCTGCATCGTACTCGTCGTATACGGAAGCGGTGCCTTCAGACGGCGCTCGCTCGACTTTTTATCGGTGACGCTGAAGGATGCACCCTCAACTGCCGCGATGATCTTCTTCGCCTCAGCCTCCGACGAAAGCTCCGCACGATGTCCGTCCGCGGTGTATACCGCGCTGATCGGCTCCTTGTGGGTTCCGTCGAAAAATCTTCCCTCGATCGTCCAGAACTCTCTTCTGTCAAACGCCGCGATCTCGTTCTCACGGTCGCTGATGATGCGCAGAGTAACCGACTGCACACGACCTGCACTCAAACCTCTCTTAACCTTGGACCAGAGGATCGGGCTGATCTCATAACCCACCATACGGTCGAGCACGCGTCGTGCCTGCTGCGCGTCGACAAGGTCCATATTTATACCGCGGGCTCCTGCAAGTGAGGATGTAACCGCATTTTTCGTAATCTCGTTAAATGTGATTCGCTTTGTATCCTTGGGGTTCAGCTTCAGAACCTGCATCAGATGCCAGGAGATCGCCTCTCCCTCGCGGTCGGGGTCGGTCGCGAGATAAATCTTCTTCGCCTTCTTGACTTCCTTGCGGAGTTCTGCAAGCAGATCTCCCTTGCCGCGGATGGTGATATAGTGCGGATCAAAATCCTTGTCGGTATCGACTCCCAGCGTACTCTTCGGAAGGTCACGCACATGACCGCCCGAAGCGATAACCTTATAGTCCTTGCCGAGGAACTTCTGAATCGTCTTCGCTTTGGCAGGCGACTCCACGATCACAAGGTACTTAGACATACTTTCCTCCGTTCACGCAATGAGATTAACCGTTCATCGCTTCCGATGTCCGGTCCTCACCGGTCATACAGACCTGTGTCCCTGACACTGAAGCAACCCGGAGAAATCCGTTCCACCAGACCTTCCCGCTCAAGCGAATACAGCGCATTCGTGAGCTCCGAAGGCGTCAGACCGGACTCCCAGATCAGCTGATCAAAGTGTTTCGGGCTTAAACGCAAAAAAGCATACACTATTTTTTCGTTGCTTGCAAGGGGCTTTTTTTCTTTTTTATTATGAGTGTTCCGCAGTTCCGTTTCCCCGTCGATCGTAAGGAACCGAAGACATCCGTCTTCGTTCCGCGTAAAAATCGGCACTCCGCTCTGTGCCGCAAGGTCCGCCATCACCTCACCGGGGTCCGTGACAAGCTGTGCTCCCTCGCGGATCAGCTGGTTGCATCCGATGCTGTTTTTGTCCGTCACCCGCCCGGGAACGACATACACACTCTTTCCCTGTTCGAGTGCCCGGTCGACCGTGATCAGTGTTCCGCTCTTCGCCTGCGCCTCAACTACGACCACCCCGTCGGCAAGCCCCGCGATCAACCGGTTTCGATGCGGAAAATGATGCGCTAAAGCCGGCACGCCCGGTCCGTATTCGGAGATGACGCATCCGCGGTCAATGACGTTGCGGAACAAAAGCGTGTTGTTGCGCGGATAAGCAGCACCGATGCCCGACCCGAGAACCGCTACGGGAAAGCCGTCCCCGGCAAGGCAGCCCTGATGAGATGCGGCATCAATCCCCATGGCGAGACCGCTCACGACAGGGATACCGGCATCCGCGAAGCCCTGTCCGAACTGCCTTGCCACAAAATTCCCGTACGGAGACGACTGGCGGGTACCGACGATCGCCACCGCAAGTTCACTCCGTGACGCAGGAACGCCGCCTGCTCCGTTCTTCCACGGAAGCCGTCCCTGCGCAAACAGACCTAGCGGTGCATCCCGGATTTCCTTCAATCTCTTCGGAAACCCCTCATCCTCATGCCACAGAAACGTGATCGCATCGCGCTCGATCCGTTGAAGCAGCCGATCACAATACTCAGCGGTTCTTGTCGACACAAGGCGTTTCACCAACGTCTCGTCGAGGTTCGCTTTGCTCTGCAGTTCCTCCCCCGGCGCCTCATAGATGGCTCCGGGCGTTCCGAACGCGGAGAGCATTCTCCGCTTTATGTCGTTGTCGGTCACGACACAGCACAGCCACATCGCGTGGTATTCTTCACATGACATGTCCGTCCTCCTCCATGCGGTAACCGATCGCTTCCGTCATGTGACGGTTCTCTACCTTCTCCGCTCCTTCCAGATCCGCGATGGTTCTCGCCACACGTTTTAACCGGTAATAACTTCTCGCCGAACAACCGGTTTTCTCAGCGTACAACGACAGCAGTTCCGAAGCGCCTTGGTCCACATGAAACAACCTGTCCGCCATGTCACCCGGCACCTCGGAGTTATACCGGCACGAGGTGCCGCGGTATCTCTTCTGCTGCATGGCGATCGCCTTCTCCACACGCTTTCGTATCTTCGCGCTCGTCTCCCCCGCGGGCGACTCCTTATTGGACAGTTCCTGAACGCGGATCCCTGGCATCGCGGCACACAGATCGATCCGGTCAAGGATCGGCCTGCTGATCCTCCCCTGGTACCGACGGATCATGTCCGCCGTACAGCAGCAACGGTTCCGGTCGGGATAGTACCCGCACGGACAAGGGTTCATCGCGGCTACGAGCATGAATTTGGCGGGGAATTCCACGTTTCCGTTCAGCCGTGCCACATGGATCCGTTTCTCCTCAAGCGGTTCCCGCAGTACCTCGATGTTCGCCCTGCGGAACTCAGGGAACTCATCGAGAAAGAGAACTCCGTGGGTCGCAAGCGATACCTCGCCCGGGATCGGCATGCGCCCTCCTCCGGCAAGCGCGGGGATCGTCGCCGTATGGTGCGGCGAGCGAAACGGACGGCTTCGCATCATCCCGCCCGCGGCAGGAAGCATGCCCGCAACACTGTATATTTTTGTAAGCTCCAGGCTCTCCTCAAACGTCATCCTCGGCATGATCCCGGGGATCCTGCTCGCAAGCATCGTCTTGCCGGAGCCGGGAGGTCCGGTAAGCAAGAGGTTGTGCATTCCGGCAACCGCGATCTCAGCTGCCCTCTTGGCAAGAAACTGACCGCGGATCTGCGCGAAATCGCCTCCACCGTCCGGCTCCTCAGACGATTCCCACTTCACGGGAACTGCCATCGTTCCGCCTGTCCCCGTAAAATGCCTCACCGCGTCCGCGAGCGACTCCACACCGTACACGCAGATGCCCTCGACAAGCGCTCCCTCGTCGATGTTTGCGGCGGGGATCATGACCGAGTGAAAGCCGGCACGCTTCGCCTCATAAACACACGAAAGGATGCCCGGAACGCCTCGAACGTTTCCGTCCAGACCGAGTTCCCCCACGAACCCGTATCCTTCCGTCAGCTCCGCGGGAAGGATCTCCAACGCGCACAAAATTCCGATCGCGATCGGAAGATCATACCCCGTTCCTCCCTTGCGCTCGTCCGCCGGTGAAAGATTAACCGTGATCCTCTTTGCGGGCATATGAAACCCTGAGTTTTTGATCGCCACTCGCACGCGCTCCCTCGCCTCACGCACCTCCCCCGACAGGTAACCGACGAGGTCGATCCCCGGCAGTCCGCCGGATACATCCGTCTCCACCCGGATCACCGACGCCTCAATCCCCGACACAGAAAAGCTGAACACCGAACAGATCATACCATCCTCCGAACACTCTTATTACTGATTGCCCACATGATACGTCATTTTCCGACGCATTTCCATTCGCAGGATATACGAAAAAGCGGCCTTCCGTTTTCACGAAAAGCCGCTGATTTCTTTGATCCGATTGCAGGTAACAGTCAACCTGTAGAAAATGAACCTCTCAATTTGTTCACTTTGACGTATCTTCATGATCAAGCAGTGTTTTGAGCTCGTCCATGAAGGTGTTGACATCCTTGAACTCGCGATATACCGAGGCAAACCTCACGTACGCGACCTCGTCGAGCTTCTTGAGCTTGTCCATCACAAGCTCGCCGATGCGATAGCTCGGGATCTCCTTCTCCTCCATGGAGAAAATCTCCGTCTCGACCTCGTCGACCAGCTGACGGATCTGCTCCACGCTGATCGGACGCTTGTGGCACGAAGCGTACACTCCGGCCTCGATCTTGGCGCGGTCATAAGTCTGGCGCACATTGCCTTTCTTGATGACTACGAGCGGGATCGTCTCCACCTTTTCATAGGTAGTGAAACGCTTGTCGCACTCGTCGCACTGTCTTCTGCGGCGGATGGAATTGGATTCCTCCACCGGCCGGGAGTCGATGACTCTGGTATTCTCTGCTCCACAATAAGGACACTTCATATGGTTACCTCATTCCCGCTGAACGCTTTGTATACTGAATATCGAAATCCTTCTTTTGGAATTACTTGATATCCTCGGCGATATCGATGTTGACGCCCGTGAGGCCGATCACTGCACCCTGCTTCGCCTCGGAAGCCTCGGGATGAGCGATGAGCCACTTGTTGGATGCGAACAGTCTTGCGTCGTCGTCATTCTTCACGGTGATCTCCGGCTTGTCATAGTTGGTTCCTCTCGGAAGAACGATGACTACGCGGAACTGATCGCCGAGCTTCGCGCTGCAAGGCGCATAGTGAAGCGTCGTCGCATAGAGCTCTACGCCGGTGCCTGCCGGGCAGAAGAACGCCTCAACCTTCGAGGTGTCGAGCATTTTACCCATGCAATCCTGCTGCTTTGCGAGCAGTAAAATGCAGTCCGTTGCCGCGATATCGATCTCGCTGTCACGATGATACTCAAGGCAGTTGAGCTTCGTGTTGGTGCCGTTGCAGTAACCGATCTGGATCGGCATACCGCCGTAGCAGTTATACGTAAAATCCTTCATGGCCGGAGTAGCCTCCAGACCCGCGTCCGACGGAACATACACAACCGCGTCAACCGGCGCGGGAGTCGTCTCCGTGAGAACCTTGAGAAGTTCGTCCGTATCATACCCCGTAACAACTCTTCCGTATGCCTCAAATGCGGCATCATTGACATTTTGAATCTTCATTACCTTTCCCTCCTGTGATCTATCTGCCACGGGCCTCTGCTGCCCGTTGGTTTCTTTTTTATATGCTTCCTACCGCTGCACACGTCCGCTTCCGTCGCCGCCTGCGAGCGTCTCGACCTCAGCGCGCTTCACATGGTTGAAATCGCCCGGGATCGTATGCTTCAGAGCACTCGCCGCTACCGCGAACTCGAGCGCGTCGGCTGCGCTCTTCCCGTCCATCAAGCCGCAGATCAGGCCCGCCGCGAACGAATCGCCGCCGCCCACGCGGTCCACAATATGGAGCTTGTACGTCTTCGAGTGATAGAACGTCTCCCCGTCATAGATCGCCGCGGACCACGCGTTGTCCGTCGCAGAGAAGCTCTCGCGAAGAGAACTCACGACGTATTTGAACCCGAAGCGCTCCTTCATCTGCTTAAACATTGCCTCGTATCCGGCAAGCTCAAGAGACCCCTTCGTCACGTCGGTGTTGCCCGGCACAAACCCGAGAACCTTCTGCGCGTCCTCCTCGTTGCCGATGCACACATCCACATACTGCATCAGGTCGGTCATGACCGCCTTCGCCTTCTCGCTGCTCCACAGCTTCTTGCGGTAATTGAGATCGCACGAAACCGTGAGCCCGTGCTTCTTCGCTGCGATCAAAGCAGCCTTCGTAACTGCCGCGGCCGTATCGCTCAAAGCAGGCGTGATCCCCGTAAAATGGAACCATTTTGCGCCCTCGAAGATCGCATCGAAATCGAAATCCTCGGGTGTGGCCTCCGCGATCGCGGAATGAGCGCGGTCGTAGATTACCTTGGACGGACGGACCGATGCGCCGGTCTCCAGGTAGTAGATGCCGAGACGCTCGCCGCCGCGCGCGATCTGCGAACAGTCGACGCCCTCCCTGCGAAGAGCCATGAGCGCGCTGTCACCGATCTCGTTATCCGGGAGCTTGGTCACGTACGAAACGTCGTACCCGAACCCTGCCAGCGATACCGCGACATTCGCCTCGCCGCCGCCGTAGCAGACATCGAAAGAATCTGCCTGAACAAAGCGCTGATACCCCGGCGTGGACAGGCGAAGCATGATCTCGCCGAGCGTTACAATCTGTGCCATATGATAAAGACCTCCGAAACCGTCCGTATATTTGAAAACACCTTTTTAAATATAACACAGTTTCCGGTGCTCTTCAAGCAGTTTTCTTGCATTTTGTATGCACTGCGCGAGCCATCCACCACACTTTGTGTTTTCGGCCTCATTTTCCGTGAAAAGAACCCTCAAATACCTTGACACTTTTTCGTCAATATGGTATAGTTCCGTGGAAAAGCGATAAGGACGCTCAGGGCAATCGCGCCCGGCACCATCTTATCGTCCGCTACGGAGGTTACCGGCATGGTCTTCATGGATGACAACTTTCTCTTGACCAACGAGACTGCGCGCGTTCTGTATCATCAGTACGCGGCTGAAATGCCTATCATTGACTACCATTGCCATATTCCCGCCGAGGAGATCGCCAAGGATATCCGCTTCTCCTCCATCACCGACCTCTGGCTCGGAGCCGACCACTACAAGTGGCGCGCGATGCGCTTAAACGGTGTCTCCGAGGAGCTGATCACCGGCAACGGCGATCCATACGAACGGTTTGCCGCATTTGCCGCGACACTCGAGCGCGCCATCGGCAACCCTCTGTACCACTGGAGCCATCTCGAGCTTCAGCGCTATTTCGATATCAAGGAACCGCTCACGAGTGAGAGCGCACGTCGCATCTACGATCAGTGCAACCAGGTTCTCTCCGATCCCGCGATGTCCGCGCGGGGCATCATCCGACGCTCCAATGTACGCCTTCTGTGCACGACCGACGATCCGGCAGACGATCTCCGCTGGCATCGTCTGATCGCAATGGATTCGACCTTCCCCGTGAAGGTTCTCCCGGCATTTCGTCCGGACCGCGCCCTCGCCATTGAGAAGAAGGATTTTGCGTCGTATATCCGCGGTGAACTCGGCCGCGCAGTGAACCGCACGATCTCGCTGTACTCGGATCTTCGTGATGTACTCCGCGACCGGATCAAGTTCTTTGCGGACAATGGCTGCAAGACCGCGGACCACAGTCTTCCGTATATCATGTACGCGCCGTGCACCGACGAGCAGGCGGAGGTCATCTTCCGCAAAGCTCTGAACAGCGAGCCCGTGGATCTGTACGAGCAGCTGCAGTTCAAGACGAATCTGCTCTCCTTCCTCGCCGCCGAATACGCAAAGGCCGGCTGGGTGATGCAGCTGCACTACGGTGTCAAGCGAGACAACAACACGAAGCTTTTCCTGCAGTCCGGCGCCAACAACGGATGCGACTGCATCGACGATTACACGCCCGCTTCGGAGCTTGCCGATTTCCTGAATTCTCTCTGCAAGATCGACGCTCTTCCGAAGACGATCCTCTACTCGCTCAATCCGACCGACAACGCCGCGATCGGCACCGTCATCGGATGCTTTGCCGACAGCTCCTGTGCCGGCAAGATTCAGCAGGGATCCGCGTGGTGGTTCAACGACAACAAAAAAGGCATGGAGGAGCAGATGACTTCGCTCGCCAACCTCGGTGTACTCGGCAACTTCGTAGGTATGCTCACCGATTCGCGCAGTTTCCTCTCCTACACGCGCCATGAGTATTTCCGCCGTATTCTCTGCAACCTGATCGGCACCTGGGTTACGAACGGCGAATATCCCTGTGATCTCACGGCCCTCGGCGGTCTCGTGAGTGACATTTCATTTAACAATTGCAATCGATACTTTGATTTCGGCCTTACGGTATAATTTTCCGTAAGGCTTTTCTTCGTCATCATACTACACAATGGTCTTTCGAGGAGACCGGAAAGGACTGCCATGAAACATCTCATCAGCCCGATGGACCTGACGCCCGAAGAACTCTCTGAGCTTCTGTCGCTCGCGCAGGACATCATGAAAGACCCGGAGCGCTACCGCAAGGTGTGCGACGGCAAGAAGCTCGCAACCTGTTTTTACGAGCCGAGCACGAGAACACGTCTGAGTTTTGAAGCAGCCATGCTCAACCTCGGCGGCTCCGTCCTCGGTTTTCAGACCGCGGACTCAAGCTCCGCAGCCAAGGGAGAAAGCGTCTCGGACACGATCCAGATCATCTCCTACTACGCCGACATCTGCGCGATGCGCCATCCGAAGGAGGGCGCGCCGTTCGTGGCTTCCAAGCACTCGCGCATCCCTGTGATCAACGCGGGTGACGGCGGTCACAACCATCCGACGCAGACACTCACCGACCTTCTCACCATCCTTGAGCTCAAGGGACGCCTCGACAACATGACCATCGGTCTGTGCGGTGACCTGAAGTTCGGCCGTACGGTTCACTCGCTCATCAACGCGATGGTCCGCTACCCGGGCATCCGCTTCATTCTCATCAGCCCCGAGGAGCTGCGCATCCCCACCTACCTCAAGGAAGAGGTGCTCGACGCAAAGGGCATTCCGTACCGCGAGGTGAGCTCGCTCGACGAGGTCATGCCGGAGCTCGACATTCTCTACATGACCCGCGTACAGAGAGAGCGCTTCTTCAACGAGGAAGACTACATCCGGTTGAAGAACTCCTTCATTCTCACTCCCGAGAAAATGAAGCTCGCAAAGGACGACATGTTCGTTTTGCATCCCCTGCCCCGCGTGAACGAGATCTCCGTCGAGGTGGACGCCGATCCCCGCGCCGCGTACTTCCGCCAGGCAGGCTTCGGCGTGTACGCGCGCATGGCACTCATCATCTTAATGCTCGGTCTTAAGGACCGCATCCCGCAAGCGTAAGGAGGTACCGCATGTTAAATATCGGAGGACTTCATCAGGGAGTCGTTATCGACCATATCAAAGCCGGTCAGGGAATGCTGATCTACGAGTACCTTGAGCTCGGCAAGCTGGACTGCTGTGTTGCCATCATCAAGAACGCGTCCTCGAACAAGATGGGCCGCAAGGACATCATCAAGATCGAGGGCCCGATCATGCCGGACCTTGACGCATTGGCCGTGCTGGATCCCGACATCACTCTCAATATCATTGAAAATGATGTCATCGTCGAGAAGCGCCGCGTGCGCCTTCCCGAGGAGGTTACCAACATTTTGCGCTGCAAGAACCCGCGCTGCATCACCTCGATCGAGCAGGAGTTGCCGCACCGGTTCCGCCTGACCAACAAGGAAAAGCGCATCTACCGCTGCGTATACTGCGAGCAGAAATACAAAGAGACAAACCTTTGATACACGCATAAATCCTCGCATAAGCGAATTGTTTTATCGGAAAATAATAATCTTCCAAGCATACGAAAAAGCGGCCTCAGCGGGCCGCTTTTTCGCTTCTCTTCTCAAATTATCGTGAAACCAACGTCTTGGTGAAAACGCCGAATCGTTTCCTTAATCCCACGTTGGCTGGGACTGCTTTTTATACTCGATCAGCATGTACACGAGCATCACGACGATACCGGTGATCAGGCCTCCGATGTGCGCCTTATTATCCACGCCCGCGGTCGTCTCGAACATACCGCTGACCGCGCTGTAGATCAGATACGCAAAGGCGAGCTCCAACACAGGTGCCCACGAATTATCCGAATACCCGTCCAGCGGACTGGACAATAACAGCTTGTACAGAACGATCGCCGCGATCAGTGCCGCGATCGCGCCGGAAGCTCCGACAGACGCGACATCGTACACTTCTTTTCTTCCGATCTCATACGTGACACCGCCGATCACGACGTAGCGTGCCATGATCGTCGGAAAATAGTGGCCGATGATCACGGAGGAAAGGGACGCGCCCAAGCCGCCGGCACCGTACAGGATCAGCCAGCGTTTCCTCGAGAGCCGCTTCTCAAGCATCGATCCGCACATAAACAGGAACACCATGTTACCGAACAGATGGCCGATGCCCGCGTGCAAAAACTGCGCGGTGATCAGACGGTAGATCTGCCCGTCGCCGAACACGGTCGGCCATGACATGCATCCGCCCTCGATCATCGGATCCATAACGTTACCGTAGGCATCCATTTTCCGATTCAGGACCTGCATGACAAACACGAGCACATTGAGGCCGACGACGATAAGCGTCAGGTAGCACTCCTTCCAGTACGTCGCGCGGCCGTTCCAGAATCCGTCGTCATAATAGTAGGTGCTCTGGGAGGAACCGGGCGTCTTCGTCTTCGGGATATCGGTACTTTTGATCTCAACCACCTCAAGATCGCTGAGATCGTCGTATACCTCCTCCTTGCGCTTGTTTGCGCCTTCACCTACATCATTATCACCGTAATTCCACATAACACTCTCCCAAAACGGGGGCCGACGTACCGGCCCCCGGTAGTCTCTCTACATTACAGCAGTACCGATTTATGCCTCGGTGGTATCAACGGGCTCCGTCTTCTTCGCAGCCTCCACGACACCGCTTGCAAGACCTGCAAGGCCCTGGATCTCCGAAGGAATGATGATCTTCGTCGACTTGCCGTCGGCAGCCTTGCCAAATGCCTCAAGGCTCTTCAAGCGAAGCACGGCATCGGTCGGCGCCGCCTCGTTCAGGTAGCGGATACCGTCGGCGTTCGCCTGCTGAACGCGCATGATAGCTTCCGCCTGACCTTCGGCCTCGCGGATGGTCGCTTCCTTCTTCGCCTCAGCGCGAAGGATCGCTGCAGCCTTCTCAGCCTCAGCCTCGAGGATCGCGGATGCCTTCTTACCTTCTGCGACAAGGATCGTGGATTTCTTCTCACCCTCTGCGATGAGGATGGACTCACGGCGCTCACGCTCTGCCTTCATCTGCTTCTCCATCGCGTCACGGATCGCAGCCGGCGGCATGATGTTCTTCAGCTCAACACGGTTAACCTTGATACCCCAGGGATCGGTCGCCTCATCGAGGGAAACTCTCATCTTGCCGTTGATGATCTCACGCGAGGTGAGCGTCTCATCGAGCTCGAGGTCACCGATGATGTTACGAAGCGTTGTGGCGGTCAGGTTCTCAATAGCCATCAGCGGGTTCTGAACACCGTACGCGTACAGCTTCGGGTCGGTGATCTGGAAATACACGACCGTATCGATCTGCATCGTTACGTTATCCTTCGTGATAACGGGCTGCGGCGGGAAATCCACCACCTGCTCCTTCAGCAAAACGTCCAAAGCAACTCGGTCGATGAACGGCCACTTGATATGGATACCGACGCTCCAGGTCTCCTGGTAGCCGCCGAAGCGCTCCACAATATACGCGTGCGCCTGCGGAACAACGCGCAGACACGAAACAAACATGATCACGAGAACGACCACGACCACCGCGATCCAAAAACCGGTGCTCTCAAAAATATCGCTCCCTGATGTCTCCAAAAAGTTTAACATACCTTATGCCTCCTTCTCGATGATCATTTTTACACCTTCCACACGGACGACGACGGCGTTCTCGCCGGCATCAAAGGTCGTACCGTCCACACTGCTTCTCGCAGCCCATTCCATGCCATCCACCGCGACTCTGCCGGTGTTGGCGATATTGTCAACCGGCTCGATCACACGGACAGTCTTCCCCGCGACAGCCTCCACGTTGGTCTTCGCGCGCCTGCGGTTGAACCGTCTCACAACGGACGGACGCAGGATCAGAAGAAGCACCGCGGAAACCGCGACGAACAATCCGCACTCAAGCGCCAGATTGTCAGTTATCAGACTTGCGATCAGCGCCGCGAACGCACCGCCCGCGAACCAGATTGTGGTCAGCGCCAGCGTGCATATCTCAACGATGATCAGCACTCCAAGTATAGCAACCCAATACAACGGACTCATATAGGAACCCCCTTCCTGCGGTAAACCTTATTTACTTAATTTTACCTCTGTTTACTCTTCCTGTCAAGCAGGAAAATGAAGAAAACAGCAAATAATTGTGAAACTATCACACACCATGTATGCCGCTTCCTATTATTCGGAAAATAAAAGCGGACCGCCCGGTGCGCGGTCTTACCGACCGTCACCATGATTGCCCGCTTGCAGTAGTCTTATATGGTTGTCAGGCTTCCTTTTCCTTATCCTTCCTGCGGTCCTTCCTGCGAAGCTTTCCTTCCTTCGCGGTTTCGCCGCCCTCGGACTCGACGCTCTCATCCTCACCGTTTACGATGACGATCTTTCCGTCCTCCACGGTCATGCGGATGCGGTTGCCCTTCACGCCGATCGAATCGAGCATTTCACGAGGAATCTGAACACGGCCCGCGCGGTCGAGGATGGCAAACTCATCGTGCGTCTCCTCCTCGGCAAAGCCCTTGAGAAGAGATACATCTGCGTACTCCTGCTTCACGATACGCTCGCTGCTCGTCTTACCGTCGCGCATCATGACGACACGCTTTACCTTCTTCGCGAGGTTGATGTCGTGCGTAACGATGACGATCGTGATGCCGAGCTCGGTGTTGAGCTTGCGGAACACATCCAGAAGCGCGTCCGACGTGCGCTGGTCCACGGAACCCGTAGGCTCGTCCGCCAGCAGAAGCTTCGGCCGGTTGGCAAGCGCGATCGCGATGGCGATACGCTGCTGCTCACCACCGGACATCTGGTTCAGCTTGCTGTCCTTCTTATGAAGCATGCCTACCAGGTTCAGAAGGTCGAGCGCGCGCTTCTCCACGTCCTTGTTGTCGCCGAACCGGATCGGCAGCTCCACGTTCTGCAGTGCCGTGAGGTACGGGAACAGGTTGCGGGCGTTGTTCTGCCACACGAAACCGACCGTATTTTTCTTGTAATCCACAAGCTGGCTCTCGGTCAGCTTGAACAGATCCTTGCCGTCGACGTACAGCTTGCCCGCGCTCGGACGGTCGAGACCGCCGATCATGTTGAGGAACGTCGACTTACCGCTACCGGAACTACCGATGATGGCGACGAACTCGCCCTTCTCGACCTTGAGTTCAAGTCCCTGCAGCGCAAGCACCTCCGTCTCCTTGGTCTTGTAGATCTTCACGAGGTTCTCACAGAGGATCATGACGTTGTCGCCGAGCTGATCCTCAAGCTCGCCCTGCGTGTTCTTCGCGTACGCCTGCATAAAGCTGTCGCGAAGCTCCTGAGAGATCACGGACTCGCGGATGTCAGAGGCATCCATGGAAGCCTTATCTACGGTTTTGTTGTCTTCACTCATCGCAGCTGCTCTCCTTTGCCGTGATACTCGGTGTTGATGATCTCACCGTCCTGGATCTCGTAAACCACATCACCGTAGCCCATCAGCTTCGGGTCGTGGGTCGTCATGACGAACGTGATGCCTTCCTTCTCGATCAGTTCTTTGAAAATGGCGATAACCTGAAGGCTTGTCGCGCTGTCCAGCTCGCCGGTAGGCTCATCCGCGAAGATGATCTTCGGCTTGTGCGCGATGGCTCTTGCAATTGCAACTCGCTGCTGCTCACCGCCGGACAGCTCCTGCGGCATGTGCGTTGCGCGCTTCGACAGACCGACGAGCTTTAAGCATTCCATCACACGCTCGCGGTAGTCGCCCTTGTAGTTCGCAAGACGCAGCGCGTACTCCACATTTTCATACGCGTTCATCACCGGGATCAGCGCCACGGATTGGAAAATGTATCCGATCTCATGGCGGCGGATGACCTCGCGGTCCTTGTCACTCGCCTTGGAAATATCCTTTCCGTCGAAAATGACCGTACCCGAAGTCGGCGCGTCGAGCGCTCCGATGATGTTCAGAAGCGTCGTCTTGCCGGAGCCCGAACGACCCTTCAGAATGGTCAGTGTATTTTCCGGAACAACAACGCTGATCCCCTTGAGGGCGAGAAAGTCTCCGCCTGCAACCGGAAAGCTGCGCGTTACCTGTTCGGTTTTCAACATCTCTTTCATAGCAGCCTCCTATCAATCCTCGCCGAGTTTCAGCGCCTGGTTAATCTTGATCTTCGACAACAGCACGGAGATCACGGTGATGCACAATAAGAGCATGATCGCGACCACGATACCAATCTGGATCAGATCGCCGCCCTGCATGACCGTCTTCGACGGCAGCATCTGGATCTTCGGTGAGTACGCGATCTGGATCAGCGGCACGAACAGCTTCGAAGCCAGAATACCGATTCCCGCGCCGAACAAGATCGGCAGAACGGAGCTGAAGAAATGCTCGTTGATCAGCATGCGGATCAGCTCGTTCATGGACATACCCATAGCGCGGTAAATACCGAAGATCAGCTCTCTCGAGCGGATCGACGTGATCCAGAAGATCAGGAAACCGATCGCGCAGAGTACGAGCACAACGATGAACGTGATCGTCAGCATACCGTTGGTCACCTGGTAGTACGGATCGTTCTTCAGTCCGATCAGATCCGACGAGCGGTCGGTAAATGTCTTGTAGGAGATCGCATTTTCCGTCGACCAGTCGTAGATGAAGTCTGTGCTTCCGTTGATCTTGAACCAGATCTCATACGGCACGACCGGATAGTCCAGAAGAATATTGTCGTAGTTGCAGACCAGAAGGTAGTTCGGCACGGTCTCGTAATCGCCGTTGCTGCTCTTCTGCTCGCGAACATTCTCATAGCCCGGCCAGTAATCCACAATTGCTACGACCGTCATGCTCTTGCGGCCCATGGTCTGGTTCATCTCGTCAAAGCGCTCAATGGTAAGCGGGTCGCCGACGCTCAGTCCGCAGTACTCCGCGAGATTGCGCGACACGATCAGACCCTCGGGGTTCTTCGCGAGTGAGTTCAGATCCTCGTACCAGTGGTGCTCGGTGACACCCTCGGGCATCCAGCCCGCGTGGCCGAACTCGTATGTGTTGATGGCCATGAGCTCCACGCTCTCGATCGGCGATCCGCCGAACACTACGTTCGCGTTCGTGTCATGGATGACGCGGGTCATTGTCTCAACGCGGTCGGAATACTTCTCGGCCATGTCCTCGAAGCGCTTGTAATCCGCTTCCTTGTACTGCAGCTTGGACGCGTAGCCGAGCTTGATGTTATTCATGTTGTTCGTCCAGTTTTCCTTCACGACGAGGTCCGCGCCGTCCGTGTAGGCGAGACGCTCCTCCTCATTCTGGTTGACCGTACGGGCAATGTTGGCATTGAAAATACCGAGCGCGATCGTCAGCACGAGGAACACCGTGATAAAGCTCTGCTTATGCACGTCTCTCGTGATCTGAAGGAACGACGCGTACGCCGCGGGCTTCCACATTTTCCGACCGATACGGAATATGAAGGACGACAACAGCGGGATGACGCGCAAAAACACGATCGCGCAGCTCAGGATGAACAGGGACGCCGAGAAGAACAGCATCGGGTTGACCGACTCGCCCTTCGCGATCGCCTTCATCAGCTCATCCTTCTGGTTGCTGAAATCGTAATAGCCGTACAGCGCGAGCGCGAGAAGCGCAAAATCGAGGAACATGCGCTGCCACAACGGCTTGGTCTTCTTTCTCTTCTGTGTCTTCTGCTCCACGATGCTGAACCGGGCGTACTTCAGAACCGGCAGCGTCATGATCAGAATGCCGCACACGCAGCTGATCAGCGCGTAGCGGAGGGACTCGCCCGTGATCGCCACCGACATGGAACGACGGCCGACGAACTCGAGGAACGCGTTGGTGGAACCGAAGATATGGCACAACAGGTATCCGAACGGAATGCCGATGATGAGCGCGATACCGCCGAGGATCGCGGACTGCATCAGGTACATCAACAGCAGCTGTGCCCTGCTGACGCCGCGGCTCTTCATCATCGCGATCTCGCCCTGCTCAATGTCGATCACCTGGTTGGATACCATGAAGATAAAGACACCGAGAAGCACGAGGACGGGAACCTGAAGGATCCACATCGTCGCCTTGACCTTCGAGGAATCCTTGAGGAACTGCTCGAAGATCTCACTGTAATTGCTGTACGGTGTGTACAGGCAGTCGGTCGTTTTGCTCTCCTCCTCGAGATCCTTATACACCTGCAGCATGCGGCTGACCTGGTCGATCTCGATGTTCTCATAGTCGTAGAGGATATAGTAGCGCGCGTGCACGTTGCCGGACACCTGCTCATCATTGAAGAAATTGCCGGAAAAGATGTCCTGCGGGATGAAGAACTCATCCGAGTACGACAGCGGATCGTTGACCCAGTAAATGTCATTCTTGTCGCTCGCGCGGAACACGCCGACGACGCGGATGCGAACCGTCTGACCGCCGAGCGTGCGGTAGCTGTAAAACTCGATCTCGTCGCCGAGGACGATATCCGAGGTGAGATACACCTTCTCGTTGATCACACACTCGATCACTCCGTCATCGCCGATCGTGTCGGAGTACATGCGTCCCGAGACGATTTCTACATGGTCACCCAGATTTGAGAGCGACGCGAGTCTCAGCTTCATGGCACCGAGCCCGGACCGGCTCACGGTGAATTTTGCGTCCTGCTGGAATGTCAGTTCGAAAAATGTCACCTTCTCGGTGGCTTTCGCCCCGAACAGCTCCTCCGTGCGGTCCGCCACGGTCAGGCAGCTGTTGAACGTGCGGGAGCCTCTGCTCTCGTACAGCGTATTGCTGAGCTTTGCGTCGATGGTCAGCATACCGGGATAACTGTTGTTCTCCTCGAGGTATGTGTTCATCCGTTTCGTGAGCATTTTCTGCAGAGCCGCATGCGAATACATGGGGTTGCAGCAGGCGATGCCCACAAGCAAAATGTTACCGATCAGGATGCTTAGGATCAGCCATTTTTTGTTTAAAAGTTTTTGCGTGATAAACCGAAACATGGATCCTCCTAATGCACCAAGATGATATCGTTATCGTTAAGTCCGTCGATGACCCAGTACCTGTCACCGTCTGCGCGCATCACGCGGACGTACCGCTTCACCGCGCAACCGTTCTCATCGTAAACCCAGACGTAGGCCTTGCCCTTCTTCTCTTCATGGGCTTCGCTGTCAAAGGTGAACGACTCAGCCTCGGAGTAATCCACGTACTCCTGCTGGCCGCCCCAGCCGCCGCCCCAGTCGCCGCCCCAGTCGCCCCAGCCCTGCTGCTGGTTGCCTCTGTTCTGCTGCTGCGTGGACGCCGCGGGCTTGGGGTCATGGTAGACGAGCTTGTCGTCGATGACCATGCTGTTGACAACATTGTATTCCTCGATCTCGATCAGACCGGTGGAGCCGAATTTTCCGTACTCATCCGGGTTGCTCAGCGCGACATAAACCATGTTCTTGTCCAACGCATCATCCGGACGAACGTTCGGCGCGGAGACGATGTACCCCTCGTAAACGGATTCCTCTCCGGCTACCGTCGAGGTCATGGTCAGCTTCTGACCGTAGCGCAGTCTGACATCCTCCGAGGGCTGCTCAAGGCAGATGCAGTACGAATCCAGATCATACATCTCGAACAGGTACTCGCCCTCCGACATCTTGTAACCGATCTTGAATTTGGAGATATCATTGATGACACAGTCCTTCTCCGCGCGGATGACGACCGTCTGGCCTTCCCACTCTTCGAAGTTCGTGATCCTCTCGGTGAGTTTGGCGATCTGTTCCTCCGCCTCCTCATCCATCTTTGCAAGCTCCTCCTTGAGGTCGGCGAGGTCAAGCTCCGCCAGCGAATGCTCAAGCGAGGAGGACTTCATCTTCTTCATGTTCTTGGTGAGCTCGTCGATGCGGTCCTCAAGAGCATCCCTCGACTCCTCATAACGGTCCGTATACTGACGAAGATCAAGCTTCGCCTGCTCCTGGTCCGCACGGCCGATCTCAGCCTTCACCGTGAAGATCGGATCACCCTTTTTCACAACGATATCGATGAGACCCTTGACGTGGATCTCCGTGATCTCGCCGGGAACCGGATTTTCAAACGGTTCCGTCACACGGGCGATCTTCTTCGCTCCCGTCACCTTGATGGTCTCCGTATACGTGACACGCTGCGGCTTCAACGTCTCATACTGCACACCGTACCTTGTGAGGTTCTTCGCGACATACACGACATCTCCCTCAGTGAGACCGGAGATGATCTCGGTGTCGTTGATGCCGGCCTCGCCGATCTCAACCTCACGCTGCTCCATATAGCCGTCGCGCACGAGCATGACGTAGTTGCTCTTTCCGCTCTTGCTCAAAGCCGCCGTCGGAACGGTCATGACCGGCTCCGCGGACGCCTTCGTGAACACGAACTGGACATAGTCACCGAGCTCCACCGAGGCCTTCAGATCTGCCGTAAAATACGAATCGTACTTGTTGCCCGTCTTCTCAAGCTCGTACACTTCCTCGTCCGTGTAAGGAATGTATGTCACATCGTAAACGTCGTCCCCGATGTACGCCTTCACATCGGAAAATGTCTCGTAATCCGCGCGGGATACGAAGTTACATGCGAGCCTCTTCGTGTTATCCTTCGCGATGGTCAGGAACGTCCTGTCCTCAAGGATCTCATCCCCGTCATCATAGACGTTGATATAAACAACGGTTCCGGAGCACGGCGCGTACACCTTGGAATCGGCAAGCTCCTGCTTCTTCTCCGCGAGCAGCTCACGATCCTCCTCGAGCTTCTTGGCCTGCTCCGAATGCGCACGGTCAAAGTTGAGCTGCATCTCCTGCATCTGCAGCTTCATCATTTTCCCGTCATAGCCGCCGACAGCCTTCGAATAATCGCGCAACTGCTTGATCTGCTTGTTAAACTGCTCAACCTCGTACTCGTACTCGGTCTGCTCTCTGACGATGGAGAGCTCCAGACGCTTGATGGAATCCTCGAGGTCGGGGTTCAGCTCCATCAGAAGCTGTCCCTCCGTCACGTGGTCCCCGAGCTCCACCGCGACATTGCTCGCGCTCGTGTCGTAGGAGAATTTCAGATTCACGCACTCCGGGACAACGGAGCCTCCCGTGCACTGAACGCTTGTAAGAATTTTCTTGGATACTACGCTGACCGCATTGGCCGTCTCGGTCGGATACAACAGCTCCGGCACGGGCTGGGGCTTCTCACCGCAACCTGTGAGCGAGAACAAAAGCACCGCAGTCAGCAGAATGGCTATGTATTTCTTCATGCTCCACCTCTACTTCAAAATTACGGTCTCGCCGGGAGTCAGTCCGGACAACACTTCCGTCCGGTTCTCCTCGGGATCGCTCTTGTCCTGCACCGACAGCCCGATCTCGATATAGCGGATGGAACGCATGCCGTCCGCGTCGGTCACGTACACTGCGGGTTTATCATCGATCATTCTCACCGCGTAGGTGGGAATATACACTACATTCGAGCGGGACCCCGTCTCAATGATCAGGTCGCCGCTCATTCCGATGACAAGATTGTCATCCGGATGAAGAGGTTCCAGAATGATGTTGGTCAGTCCGCCGCCGACGGGTCTTTTGATCTTCACGACCTCACAGTCGTAATCACCGCTATCGGTAGAGATCGTGTAGACATCGCCGAAATGATACAGCGAATCGTCCATCACCGACATGGAAAATCCCGTCTTCTCGGCATGGATCGAAATGTATCTCTCGTTGGCGTTGATGCGCCCGTTGAGCCACTGCGGGATCTCACGGATGTAATCGACAACACCGTCGATACCGGCGACAAGCTTGCGTCCGCTGAGTTCGGTTTCCAGCTCTCCGAGCCGAAGATCCGCAACGTACTTTCTGTCCGCGCACTCCTCGTAGTTGTTGGTCGCACGCTTGAGAGCCGCTTCGTCGTACTTGCGGCCGTAGGCCTTCGCAAGCGCCTGACGCTCCTTCTCAATGTTGAGCAGACCTTCGTAGTACTCGACCTCTTCCTCCAGCTGCTCGCACTGAGTCCGCATCGACTCCAGCTCCTCCGCGATGGTGTCGGTGGAAAGCTCCGCCAGCACGTCGCCCGCGTGAACCTTCTGTCCGAGGGTGACATACGTCTCCTTCACCGCCTCACCGCCGATGCCGAAGCTTAAGTTCTGCGTCGCCTGATACTCATAGGTGCACCGCACGGAAATGTAACTGCGGATGTTGCCGACCTTGACCTCAGCAGTCGTAAAATACTCTTCGTCGACCGTCTGCACGACCGGCGCCTTCTTCATCTCCTCCTCCGCGGGAAGGATCCCGCACCCGGAGAGAAGCAGCGCAGCCGCGAGGAACAGTCCTGCCGCCTTCTTCATAAAGAAAGACCTCCAAAAAACTTAATTCGGAAAATATCAGAACAGACCGTCGATCTTGCCTTCCTCATCGACATCGATCCGCTCCGCGGCCGGAGACTTGGGAAGTCCCGGCATCGTCATGATCGTACCCGTGATGGCAACCACGAAGCCTGCGCCCGCGGATACGTAAACCTCACGCACATTGACCGTAAAATCCGTCGGACGGCCGAGTTTCTTCGGATCGTCGGACAGGGAATATTGCGTCTTCGCCATACAAACCGGCATGTTGCCGAAACCAAGCTCCGTGAGCTTGTCAAGCGTAGCCAAAGCCGCGGGATCGAACGAAACGCCGTCAGCGCCGTAGATCTTCTTGGCAACCGTCTCGATCTTCTCCTTCAGAGGCATCTCATCCGGATAGAGCGTGTGGAAGTTGCTCTTCTTCGTCTCAAGCGTCTTGAGAAGGCTGTTCGCAAGCTCGATACCGCCGTCGCCGCCCTTGCCCCAAACCTCGGACAGGGCGAATTCGCAGCCTCTCTCGCGGCAGAAATTCTCAACGTAGGAAAGCTCCGCTTCCGTGTCCTCCGTGAAACGGTTGAGTGTCACGACAACCGGAACATCGTACTCCTTCAGGTTCTCGATATGTTTCTCGAGATTGACGATACCTGCCTTCAGCGCCTCGAGGTTCTCCGTGCCGAGTTCCGTCTTCGGAACGCCGCCGTTGTACTTGAGAGCGCGCACGGTCGCGACGAGCACGATCGCATCGGGCTTCAGGCCTGCCATACGGCACTTGATGTCGAGGAATTTCTCCGCGCCGAGGTCGGCGCCGAAGCCTGCCTCCGTGATGACATAGTCCGCAAGCGAAAGCGCAGCCTTGGTCGCGCGCACGCTGTTGCAGCCGTGGGCGATGTTGGCGAACGGACCTCCGTGTACAAGCGCGGGAGTGTTTTCGATCGTCTGGATCAGGTTCGGACGGATCGCGTCCTTGAGAAGAGCCGCCATGGAGCCGACTGCCTTGAGGTCAGCCGCGGTCACCGGCGTTCCGTCGTAGCGGTATGCAACGATGATCCTGCCGAGGCGTTTCTTGAGATCGGCGATATCGTCCGCAAGACAAAGGATCGCCATGATCTCGGACGCCACCGTGATGATGAAATGGTCCTCTCTCACCACACCGTCGGACTTCTTGCCGAGTCCGATCACGATGTTGCGGAGGGCTCTGTCGTTCATGTCGAGGCAGCGCTTCCACACAACCTGCTTCGGATCGATGCCGAGCGCGTTGCCCTGCATGATGTGGTTGTCGAGCATTGCTGCCAGAAGATTGTTCGCGGATGTGATCGCATGAAAATCACCCGTAAAATGAAGGTTCAGATCTTCCATCGGAACGACCTGCGCATAGCCGCCGCCTGCCGCGCCGCCCTTGATACCGAAGCACGGTCCGAGCGAAGGCTCGCGGAGCGCGATCACCGCCTTCTTGCCGAGCTTGCCGAGCGCTTCACCGAGGCCGACCGTCGTGGTCGTCTTGCCCTCGCCCGCCGGCGTCGGATTGATGGCCGTCACCAGAACAAGCTTGCCCTGCGGTCTGCCCTCAAGCGTCTTCAGAAAGTCATCCGAGAGCTTTGCCTTGTACTTGCCGTACAGTTCCAGGTCATCCATGTCGATGTCAAGTTTCTTCGCAACCTCCCAGATCGGCTGCATCTTTGCTTCCTGCGCGATTTGAATATCGGTCTTCATGCTTGCACCTCCGTTTTATTATTCGGTAAACCACCCGGATCCGCATAAGCGCAAACCCGAATTATTATAGCAAATTACCTGTTGATTTCCAACATCGATTCCCCACGGAAATGTGTATTTTCCGTGAAATAACAGTAGCAATCCGGTGAAAAACGGATTCCCTGTCGGATCCGGCGCCGGGCGGCTTTGTTACTCCCTGTCACAGGACAGTAGAACGGCCCCGCAGCACACCTTTCCGGCAGTGGCGGAACAACGCCTGTTCGCAACACGGAAAAAGGGAAACGCATCGCTGTCGGCGTTTCCCTTTTCAACATTTTTTATTCTTCTGTCCGTTGTCAAACTCTCGTGACGATCGCGGTGAACCGCCCGACCGCGTGCATGCTGCCGTAATCCGCGGCAAGCACCAGATGGTCTCCCTTCTCGACACGGCTGCCGTCGAGGTATCCCTCTCCCTCGATCACACTCATCGTGTGGAACATTCCCGACAGCGGCACATCCGCCGAGCCGTCGACATCCAGCTTGTACACCGTGTAGAACCGGCAGTCGAAGTACTTCGTGAGCTTCGCCGCGGGCATGGAACATGTGACCGGGCGGATCTCCTTCGGTTCAAACGGCGTGCGGATCACGTCGATGCTCTGCTCAATATGCAGCGGACGCTTGTGACCGTTCTGAAGGCGGTCATAGTCATACAGACGGTAGGTGACATCGCTGCTCTCCTGCGTCTCAAGGACGATCGTACCCGCCTTGATCGCGTGCACGGTTCCCGGCTCGATCTGGAAGAAATCTCCGGCCTTGACCGGCACCTCGCGGATCAGATCACGGAACCGTCCGTCGCGGATCATCTGCGCAAGCTCTGCTTTATTCTTCGCGTGATGACCGATCACGATCGTCGCACCCGGCTCCGCGTCGAGGACGTACCAGCATTCCGTCTTGCCGCAGGCTCCGTTCTCATGGATCCTCGCGTACTCATCGTCCGGATGCACCTGGATGCTCAGGTCATCATGCGCGTCGATGATCTTGATCAGAAGCGGAAAATCCTGCGTATCCTCGGTACGGCCGAACAGCGCAGGCTCCTCCCGCCAAAGATCGTCGAGACGTCGACCGGCGTAGATGCCGTTTTTTACGACACAGCAGCTGTCCGGATACGCGCTCACGCCCCAGCATTCGCCGACATGGTCCGACGGAAGTGAGTAGCGGAACTCCGAAAGCCTCGTTCCGCCCCAGAGACGCTCCCGAAGCACAGGTTGTAAATACAAAATCTGTTTCATAATACAATAACACGGCCGTACCGGCAACCGGCACGACCGTGCTTCGTTCCCTTCGTGGTATGCGAAAACATCGTATCACAAGAGACTTGTAAAAAATTGTACATTTCGACAGAAATCAATTAGAAAACGTTGAGATTAACGGTCTTCCCGATTCCTCATTTCAATCAATTACGACTTGGAAAGCTCCATCAGAGCGGCGTCGAGCTTCGAAAGTTTCGCGTCGGCATCCTCGAAGGAAGTACCCTTCACGCCCATGTAGAACTTGATCTTCGGCTCGGTGCCGGAAGGACGCACACATGCCCACGCGTTGTCGGTGAGATCGAAATAGAGAACGTTGGAACGGCGCAGACCGGTCGGTCTCTTCTCGCCCGTCGCGATGTCGGTAATGACATCCTTCTCGTAATCGCGGAACTCCGTAACCTTGTAATCGCCGAGCTGCTTCGGCGGGTTCTCGCGGATCGCATCCATCATCTGCGCGATCTTGGCAGCGCCTTCGAAGCCCTTCAGCTCGAGCGTCTCGATACCCTCGCGGAAGAACCCGTATTTGCGGTAAATGTTCATCATCTGATCCCAGAGCGTGAGCCCCTTCGTGCGGTAGTATGCAGCAGCCTCACAGAGCATCATGACCGCAACGATCGCATCCTTGTCACGCGCGTGCGTTCCGACAAGGCAGCCGTAGCTCTCCTCGAAACCAAACTCATAGTGGCCCTTGCCGGTCTCCTCGGACAGGCGGATCAGCTCGCCGATAAACTTGAAGCCCGTCAGGCACTCCTTGAGCTCGATGCCGTACTCCTTCGCGATCAGGTCGGCCATGTTCGTGGAAACGATCGTCTTCACAAGGAAGCCGTCGTCGTGGATCGTACCGAGCTCTTTTCTCTGGCTCAGAAGATACTCGCAGATCAGCATGCCGGACATGTTGCCGGTGAACGACTTGTACTCCCCGCTCGCCGAATCCTTGGCGTATACGCCGAGGCGATCCGCATCGGGATCGGTCGCCAGCACAAGCTCCGCTCCGACCTTCTCCGCAAGCGCGAGCGCCAGCTCAAACGCGGATTTGTTCTCGGGGTTCGGGCTCTTTACCGTCGGAAAATTCCCGTCCGGAAGCTCCTGCTCAGGAACGACATACACCTGCTCAAAACCGATCTCCTTTAAGATGCGGCGAGCCGGGATATTGCCCGTGCCGTGCAGAGGCGTGTAGACAACCTTCATATCCTTGCCGATCTCACGGCAGAGATCCCCGCGGATGACCTGCTTCTTCAGCTCCTCCATGTAGCGGTCGTCGATCTCGCTGCCGATCACAAAATAGCGTCCCGCGCGGATCGCTTCCACGCGCGACATCGTGTGTACCTGGGCCCAGTCGGTCACGGCGTTCACCTCGTCGATGATCTCCGCGTCCTTCGGCGGCGTCACCTGCGCGCCGTCATCCCAGTACACCTTGTATCCGTTGTATTCCGCGGGGTTGTGGCTCGCCGTCACGACGATACCCGCGATGCATCCGAGTTCTCTCACCGCGAACGAAAGCTCCGGCGTCGGCCGAAGGGATTCAAAGCGGTAAGCCTTGATGCCGTTGGCAGCCAGACAAAGAGCAGCCTCCTCGCTGAACTCGATCGACATGCGTCTTGAGTCATACGCGATCGCAACACCCTTCTCAGCGCCGCCTTCCTTCAGGATGAAATTGGCAAGGCCCTGCGTCGCCTTGCGGACCGTGTAGAGGTTCATGCGGTTCGTGCCCGCTCCGATGATGCCGCGAAGGCCGCCCGTTCCGAACTCCAGACTTCTGTAAAATCTCTCCCGGATCTCATTCTCGTCACCGGCGATCGCCCTGAGCTCCGCCTTGGTCGCCTCGTCAAAATACGGGTTCTCGCACCAGAACCGATACTCGTCTTGATACTCCATCTCGAACATCCTCCTGTTGGTTATAATATGCCCGCGTCCGGTCCGAAACCGAACCTTCTGCCGACAGTATAGCACAGATTCACGATTCTCACATGGAAAATGTCAGCATTTTCCGTTAAAATCCGATTGTTTTCTCGCGTCCAGGATCGGCGCGTAGCGCACGCGGAAGCGGGGAAGCGCCGTCAGCGTGCGGTAGTAGTTGACATCACCGTCCGGAAGAGACAGATCATTCTCCCCGGAAGCCGGCGGAGCAACGATCGTGACGACAACCTCGGAGCAGGACTCATCGCAGTCCGTCGCATCGGTACCGCAGCCGTCTCCCGCGCAGTCGAACCACGCGCTGCTCATGTCGATGCAGCGAACCCCCGGCTTTTTGTAGAACCAGGTGCCGTTCACCTCGAGCATGAGATTCTCGTCGGCCAGCTCACCGTCAAAGTACGCCTCGAAGAACACCGGTCTGCCCTCCACGGCCACCGGGACACTCAGCCCCTCGAAATCCTCCGCGCCGCCGAACCGAAGCGTCACCGGGCATTTGGCTGCCGCCGCGCGCTTTCTCGAGGGTTGGAAGAACGGATCCTGAATGATGTCGCGATACACGCCGAGTACCGGCTGTTCAATGCCGTTATCCGCGTTGTTCGGATCCTCGATCTCCAGACCCAGGCGTCCGCGGTCGCGGAACTGGTACATCGTAAACCCGGAGAGCCAGTGCTCGCGGTCCTCCTTCAGACGGTCGCAGAAATGCTTCATCTTCTCCGCCTGGTAGTAAGGTCCGGTCACATCGCCGTCCGCGTTCAACTCGGACATGACCATGGGCTTCTTCACGCCGTCGTTCATCACGATGTACCTCTTGTAGCTCTTCTTCGCCAGCGCGTAAATGTCATCGGTATTGTAGTCCGCGGCTGACTTTGCATCCTCGCAGACGTCGTTCGGCCAGCCCCAGTGGAGCGCCAGATACCGGTCAACCGACACGATGTCCGCAGCCTTCGCGGCATCCGTGAAGATGTCCTCCATCACCATTTTCCGCTCCGAGAGATCCTTACAGCCGTCGAGGCACAGCACGATCTGTGCGTTCGGCGCCTCCCGGTGGAACACGCCGCAGGCACGCACGAAGAACGCCGCAACCTCCTCGTAGGATGCCCTCTTGTTGAAGGAGAACCAGCTGCCGGTCGCCTCGTGGTTGATGCGCACCGTGATGCGCCCGAACGGACGAAGGTCTCTCGCCACCGACGCGATATGCTCGTCCGACAAAAACGGATCCATCGTGAGCGTCAGGCACACGTCCTGCCCGTGGCGGCGGATATCCCGCATCTGCTCAAACACCGGTCCCTTTGTGTCGCCGCCCAGGCCGCCCGTATACGGAAAATAATCATCGTACGGGTAGTCCCACGCGAACGCCGCGTCGTGGGCGTGCGCCACGCTTGCGCGAAGCGGCCAGCCCTTGTCGTTGGGGTAATAACAGTACATCAGGTTGATGGCACGGTGCGGGCGGCGGAGCTTCGTCAGGATATAATCCTGGTTGACGTACTCGCCTCTCTCGCTGCCGTCACACAGGTCCACGGCACATTTGGCCGGACCGAAGAGAACCTTGAACGGTTTTCTCATACATACACCTCTTTCCTCTTATTGCGGGGACTGCCCCGCTGTTGCGCGTAATTGTTACGATCGTTCCTATCGGCCGCGGATCGCGTCGATCGGTCTCTTCCTCGCGAACATGTACACCGGCAGGAAGGTGGCGATCAAAGCGGTACCGAAGGCAACCGCGGCGATCATCAGGATCTGCTTAAGCCCGAACTGCAACAGGCTGACATGGAAGCTCCGGATCAGGAAATAGTTGGCGGCACCGGTCAGTACGGCGGTCAAAATCGATGCGCACACCGTGCAGATCAGCGCGATCGCGCAGCTCTCCGAACCGAAGATACGGTACACGTCCGAGCCTCTCGATCCGATGGCGCGCAGAATACCGACCTCCCGCTTCTTGTACACGATACTGCTCGCGACAAAGCTTGACATCAGCAGTGCCGCGAACGCCGCGAAGAAGATGCCGATACCGATCAGGACCTTGCCTGCCACCGTCATCACAATATCCGCTCCGTCGATCTCCACGTTGTACTTCGTCTTCATCTGGAACCGGACACCGCCGATGCCCTCGTGCGTGTATTTTACGAAATCATACAGCTCCTGCCGGTCGGTGGGAAGCACAACCATCGCTCCGCCGTACGGCTGGTTGACCTTGCCGATGTATTTTCCCAGTGCCTCCGGGTCACCGACAAACGCGCATCCGTAGTCGACCGTCTCGCCGTCCTGCTCGGTGCGAAGCATTCCGAGAATGTCCAGATAGCAGGACGATTGATTCTCGCCGTAAGAATACCATTCGCCGGAATAGACCGTGATATCGACAATGACGGGCGCCTCCACGCAAACACTCTCGAGAAGAGCCGCAAGCTCATCATCGCTTAAGCTGCTCAGATACAGCGTGTTCTCCTGCTTCTCACGGTTCGTGAGCGCGATATCGGTCTCATACTGCGTGCCGTCGCCCTGTCCGTAAAGAGAAGCATCCTCCCCGTCCTTTTTACCGTCGGTTCCGTCAACATCCGTTCCGCTTCCGTCCGTTCCTTCACCCGGAACATCGTCACCGTCCGTACCGGGCTCGGCAGACTCCCCGCCGTTCTCATCGACGGGCGCGGCAGGTTCATCGTCCTCTTCCCCCAACTCATACGAGTCCCAGTCAAACTCCTCGTGCCGCTCCTCGTAGATCCTTCGGATCTCCTCATCGATGCCGAGGTATTTGCGGTTGTTGGAGGACAGCGCGTACCGCAGGATCACCTCCGCGACATCCCTGCTGACATAGCACGGGATCACACCCTTCTCAAGCGTATACTCCGTCTTCGCGAAATCAATGTGGTCAATCCGGTCGATGAAAGCGATATCCGCGACCATCGAACCCGACGGAACCCTGGTTTTGGTGCCTCCGTGCACTACGGAGACATACGCCCGCGTGGATGTGAAAACGGACAGCGCCTGACGCTCGACAAAGCCTTTGCCGACCAGGTTGCAGGACGCCGGATTGCTCATGACATCGTATTTAAAATCGTTGTACACGACGGAGACCATCAGCGCGGACCAGATGGAAAATCCAAGTCCTTTTCCTCCGTTCAGGCCGCTTCCCACCAGTTCCGTGATCCGGTTCACATAGGACATATAGTCAAGACCCGTATCTATGATCCCGGTGATCGTCAGTTCCGTGCCGTCGGAGGCAGTAACTGTTCTTCCGATCATATCCGACATCTTCGGGACCTTATTGCCCGTGAGAAGCGCGTTCTTCAGGATCGTATCGTACGTGACCTTGCTGATCGCGACCTCGTTCTTCGAACCGTCGGGAAGCTCCCCGGTCACAAGCTCACAGTTGTAGAGTTTAAGTGTCTCCTCATCGACCTCAAGCCATTTGCTGATCGTATCAAAGTTCAGCCCGTCAAACAGTTCCGTCGCCTCGCTGCTCTCGCCGTAGGTGTTGTAATACACCGTGGTGTTGCCGATCCGGTACACCGGGTTCACCTGAACGCCGGCCATGTTGCGCAGCGGCTCCATCTCAAGATCATCCGTCGGCAGTATTGCCGTGCCGCCGTTCCATCCCTTCCGCCCGTAGGTATCATTTCCTCCGGTAGCGGTTTCCTTCGTGACGAAAACGCTTTTCACGCCCTCCTCAAGGAAGGCGTCGCTCACGGTTTTGGCATAGTCGTAGTCCGCCAGGGTGGATGCAATACCGAACATGGAAAATGCCATCATCGACATGAGAATGGTGAACACAAGCTTGACCTTCTTGCTCTTTAAGCCGGTCAATCCGATTCGGATCGCCCTGCGCATCGGCAGTTTGGAGCGGATGCGCTCGAACAGTCCGCGGCCTTCCTCCTTCGGCTGCTCCGTTGTCGGCTCGAAGGAAAATCCTCGTGCAAGGTTGTAATCGACGCGGATGCGAAGCCGCTCCTGCGGGTGCTCCGCGATATACCGGTTGATCTCCTCGCGATCCTCATCGGTCAGCTCATACCCTCCCGGGATCCGGCAGACACCGCCGTCGAGACGGGGACGTTCATTGTCCGTCCCTGATTCCACCGACATTTTTGTGACATCCGATATGATACGGCCGTCCGCAAGCTCGATGATGCGGTCCGCATACTGCTCCGAGTATTCCCGGTCATGCGATACGATGATCACAAGCTTGGTCTCGGAAAGCCTCTTCAGCGTTTCGAAGATCTGGCGCCCCGTGGCGCTGTCGAGCGCGCCGGTCGGCTCATCGGCAAGTATAATCTTCGGATTCTTCACCAGAGCCCGGGCGATCGCCACTCGCTGCAGCTGGCCGCCGGAAAGCTCGTTGGGGCGTCTCGCGCCGTATCCGACGAGATCCACCTCCTTGAGGATGCGGTCGATCTCCTCCTGCGATGCCGTCCTGCCCTGAAGCTCAAGGGCGAGGGCGATATTGACGGCGACATTGAACTCCGGGAGCACGTTGTACTCCTGGAACACAAACCCGAGGCAGGCATTCCGGTACGAATCGAAGTCCGCCTGGGAAAACTTCTTCGTAGACTCCCCGTCCAGGATGATCTCTCCGCTGTCGTACCGGTCGAGCCCTCCCAAAAGGTTCAGAAGCGTTGATTTTCCGCTTCCGGAGCGTCCGAGCAAAAACACCATTCCCGTTTCGGGAAAGCGTATATTGATATCCTGCAGTGCCTGAACAGTAACACCGTGTTTCGGGCGGTACTGCTTGCACAGTCCTTTTACTTCTAACATGTTTCTCCCCCTGTTATCTGTCACGGATCACATCGATCGGCTTTCTTCTGGCGATGCCCCAGATCGGCAGGAACGTAGCGACGATCGCGATACCGATCGAGATGGCAAAGATCAGAAGCACCTGCCGCACTCCGAAGTGCAGCAGCACAATATCGTACAGATAGTCCCCACGCAGACTGTTGTTGATCCATGTAACGATCGCGTACACAAGGCACGAAGCGGCAAACCAGTTGAACACGGCTATCACACCGGTCTCCGAGAGGAATATCCGGTACACGTCGAGGCTTCTCGCGCCGACCGCGCGAAGCACACCGATCTCCTGCTTCTTGTGAATGACGCTGTTCGTGATAAACACGGAGAAAAGCACTCCGGAAAATGCCGCGAACACGATGCCGATCCACTTGAACACCGGCGTAAGGACTCTCGCGACCTCATCCACCTCTTCGATCACCATGGTCGTCGTTTCGTTGACCATAAGGTGGACGGGACTCTCCTCGTCCTTGTTTCCGTATACGACCAGATCCCGGAGTTTTCCCTTCGTATCCGGCATGCGGCAGAACAGTTTCATGATCTGCTCCTCGTTCTCCTCCTGAAGCCGTCTCGCCGCATCGTCGTTCATCACGACAAAGGCGGTGTGGTAGTTCAGCAGTTCGCTGCTGTCCGTAAGCGGGATATACAGTCCGACAATGTCATACGTGTCATCGCCGATGTATACATGCAAACGGTTCCCGCTTTCCCTCACGAGATCCATCATCGAACCGACAACGTCCCTTGCGGGAATCGAATCGCTGTACAGATCGTCGCCGTATATATCCCGCAGCTTCATCCGGAACAGATTCAGCAACGAAGACGGCGTAGCCAGCAGTTCCTTCTCCCCGAGTGACTGCTTCGCTCCGTTAAGCCAGATGATCCGCGACGGATCGGCATCGGAAAATGCCGCCACCTTTTCGGCCGAACCGTACATCCAGTCCTGCTCCGAATCCTCCTCGCTCCGGATCGATATCCACTCGTCGATCTTAAAGGTATGATCATCATTCATCAGCACGACGTCCGTGCTTCCGACGGCACAGAACAGATACGCTGGAAGACCGTTCGCGCACTCCGATCTGCAAAGACTGATATATACTTCCCTGAGCAGGCGTTCCGCATCCGACAGATTCAGCGTGTCCAGAGAGATCAGACGCTCGTACCGCTCCGTGTTGATTGAAAAATCAAGGATACCGCAGATCACGGGCGCCGTGACCGACCTCTCGTTCTGATTAAACAGCTTCATTCCGACAAGATCAGCCTCCGTCTTTCCGCTGAACGTCGCCCTGTCACCGTACTTCAGGATGGACTGCGCCGCGAGTGTCGAGATACACACCTCGTTCGCGCCCTGCGCCGGAAGCCGTCCGGCGACAAGCTTCGCGCCAAACGAATCGAGCCGTTCCTCGTCGATCTCGATGATTCCCTCGGCATCCACCGGATAGATTGCCTCCTCGCGCTCGTTGCGGTCGCGGAAAGCCTTTCTGTCCCCCTTGGGATCCTTGAATGTGAGATAATCGATCTCACCGCCGTATTCAACGCGGTTGCCTACCGGAACGACCTTCTGACCGAGCAACTTCTCAATCTCACCGATCTCATCCTCGGAAAAATACGTGCTGTATTCATCCGAATAATTCAACGACAGGGAGTCGTAGGACTTCGAGATCGTGAGGTACGACACCTCCGATTCCCACACGGAATCCGCCATACAGTCAATGCGGTTGAACGAATAAAACACATCCGCCAGTCCGAACAGAACAAACGCGACGACGGACAGGATGACGGTAAATACAAGCGTCGCCTTCTTATGCTTCAGGGAGTTCAGGCCGATGCCGAAGCTGCGCTTCCACGGAAGCTTCGACTTGATCAGGGTAAACTCCGTCTTTTCGGGAATGATCGCGTCCTGATAGGTGTCGCGGAACCGGTCCTTCTTGGGCACAAGGTGCGTTCCCTCCAACAGGAGGACGTCGTTGTCCTTCTGAAGCTCGAGGAACCGGTTGATCTTCACGCGGTCCTCCTCCGTCAGCTCGTAGCACTCACGCAGGGTAAGGCCGTCCTTGTCCGCGCGGATACCGTCCTCCGGGCGAAACACGACAATGCCGTCGCTGCCCGCATTTTCCGAAGAAGCCGTACCGTCCCCGGCAACTTCCGCTGCGACCTCGGAGGACACCGCAAGCTCCACGTCGGAGATCACGCATCCGTCCGCGAGCTCGATGATACGGTCCGCGTACTGCTCCGAATAATCGCGGTCATGGGACACGATGATCACAAGTTTCCGCTTGGACAGCTTCTTGAGCGTTTCAAACACCTGCCGTCCGGTCGCGCTGTCCAGCGCGCCGGTGGGCTCATCGGCGAGGATGATGTCCGGATCCTTGATCAGCGCGCGGGCGATCGCCACTCGCTGCAGCTGTCCGCCGGAGAGCTCGTTCGGCTTTCTCTTCGCGTAATCCGCCAGGTCAACCTCCTCGAGGATCTCATTGATCTTCTCGTTGGTCGCCTTGATGCCCTGCAGCTCGAGAGCCAGCGCGATGTTGGCGCCGACGTTGAACTCGGGCAGAATGTTGTAATCCTGAAACACGAAACCCACGTAGGTGTTCCGGTAGGAATCCATCATCGAGTTCGTGAACTCGCGCGTGGATGTGCCGTTGATCAGGATTTCTCCGGAATCGTAGCGGTCCAGTCCGCCGAGCAGATGGAGAAGCGTGGATTTTCCGCTTCCCGAGCGCCCGAGCAGGAAGACCATGCCACGCTCCGGAAACCGCAGGGAGATGTTCTTCGTCGCTTCGACGCTGACACCGTCCTTTGAGCGGTAGGTTTTGCACAGATTTCTTACTTCCAGCATGTGATAACTCCCCCTGTTATCTGTTTATCGTCAATCGATCCGATTGATCTCGTCCTGAATGCGGAACAGGAAATTGAGCGCGTCAAGCGGCGTCATTCCCTGCAGATTCAGCTCGCGGATCCTCTCCGCGATATCCGCGTACGCGCTGTTGCCGAACATCGACATCTGGTTCGGCGCGGCGTCCTTGTGCTTCGGCACCCAGCTTCCGCCGTCGTCCTGCGGAGGCGGTGTCTGTCGGAAAATCTCCCTCGCTCTCTCGGCAAGATCGTTCTGCGTAAGCTGGTCGACAAGCTCCTCCGCGCGCTTGAGAACCGTCTCCGGCACTCCCGCAAGGCGAGCGACCTGAATACCGTAGCTCTTGTCCGCTCCGCCGCGGATGATCTTCCGAAGGAACACGATCGTGTCGCCCTGCTCCTTCACGGCGATGCAGTAATTGCACACGCCCTCAAGCTTGCCCTCAAGCTCCGTCAGCTCATGGTAATGCGTGGCGAACAATGTCTTCGCACCGATCAGCCGCTTGTCCGCCACATGCTCGATCACCGACCACGCGATGGACAGACCGTCGAAGGTCGAGGTGCCGCGTCCGATCTCGTCGAGGATCAGCAGGCTGTTCTTCGTGGCGTTCTTAAGGATGTTGGCGACCTCGGTCATCTCCACCATGAACGTGGACTGCCCGCTCGCAAGGTCATCCGATGCGCCTACTCTGGTGAAGATCCGGTCGACGATGCCGATGTCGGCCTCCTTCGCCGGAACGAAGCTTCCGATCTGCGCGAGCAGAACGATCAGCGCCGTCTGGCGCATGTAGGTTGATTTTCCGGCCATGTTCGGTCCGGTTATGATCGCCACGCGGTTCGCGTCGTTGTCGAGCTCCGTGTTGTTCGCGACGAACGTTCCGCCGGGAAGCATCTGCTCCACCACGGGATGGCGTCCGTCGACAATGTGGATGCGCCCCTGCTTGTTGATCGACGGGCACACGTAGCGGTTTCGCTCCGCAACATACGCAAGCGACGCCAGCGCGTCGATCATGGCGACCGATTTGGCCGTCTTCTGGATCCGCACGATCTCTGTCGAGACCGCGTCGCGGACTTCCGAGAAGATGCGGTACTCAAGCGCGTTGAGGCGGTCCTCCGCGTTCAGGATCGTATCCTCCAGTTCCTTGAGCTCCGGCGTCGTGTACCGCTCCGAACCGGACAGTGTCTGCTTGCGCTTCCACGTCTCCGGAACCAGCTCGCGGAACGAGTTCGTAACCTCCAGGAAATATCCGAACACATTGTTGTATTTGATCTTCAGGTTGCGGATGCCGGTCGCCTCGCGCTCGCGCGTCTCCAGCTCCGCAAGCCATGTCTTGCCCTGCGTCTTCGCCTGCCGCAGACGGTCAACCTCCTCATTGTACCCGTCGCGGATCATGCCGCCCTCCTTGACCGTGAGCGGCGCGTCCGGGTGGATCGCGCTCTCGATCAGCGACTGCAGATCCTCAAGCGTATCCATGTCATCGAGCTCGCTCCTTATAAGCTTGCTCTTAAAGTCCGTGAGTCTCCGCTTGATGTGCGGCAGCATCGCGAGCGATGAGGAAAATGCCAGCAGATCGCGCGGGGATGCACTCTGGTAACTCACGCGGCAGATCAGTCTCTCCAGATCGTACACCGCGCCGAGATACTCTCTCACCTCGTCGCGCGCCATCACATCGCCGTTGAACTCGGCGATCGCGCCCTGTCTCGCGACGATATCCTCCTTCTTGAGCAACGGCTGCTCGAGGAACAGCCGAAGGAGCCGCGCTCCCATCGCCGTCCTAGTCTTGTCAATCACCCACAGAAGGGAACCGCGCTTTAATTTTTCGCGCAGCGTCTCCGTCAGCTCGAGGTTCCGTCTCGTCGCCGCGTCGATCACCATGTAGCGCTCCGCAGAATACGGCTGCAGCTTTGTGATGTGCGACAGCGACGTCTTCTGCGTCTCATAGAGATACGCGAGCACCGCTCCCGCGGCCTCCGCGCCGGTCTCCATTCCGCCGAGACCGAGCGAATACAAATTGCTCACATGAAAATGCGAAAGCAGCAGCTTGTTGTTCACCGTCGCGTCGTACAGACGGTCCTTCAACGTCGTTACGGCTATGTTCAGGCGGTTCTGCAGATCCTCGGTATCCACGCCGGAGATCAGAAACGCCGGGTTGCAGACGATCTCGGACGGGCTGAATTTGGTGATCTCATCGATCACCTTGCGGGGGCTCGTCACCTCCGTAACAAAGTAATCGCCCGTGGATACATCCACCGTCGAGATGCCGAACACTCCATCCATCCACAGGATTCCCATCAGATAGGTGTTGCGCGTCTCATCGATGCCCTGCGCGAGCACGTTTGTTCCCGGCGTGACAATGCGCGTGACATCGCGCTTCACCATTCCCTTGGCTTCCCTCGGGTCCTCCAGCTGCTCACAGATGGCAACCCGGTAGCCCTTGTCAACCAGTCGCGAGATGTACGTATCCGCAGCATGGAACGGAACACCGCACATCGGCGCGCGCTCGGCGAGACCGCAGTCCCTGCCGGTCAGCGTCAGTTCCAGTTCCCGCGACGCGATCTCCGCGTCCTCGAAAAACATCTCATAAAAATCGCCGAGGCGGTAAAACACGAGACAGTCGCTGTACTTCTGCTTGATCTCCATGTAATGCTGCATCATCGGTGACAGAGTTTCTTTCATGATCGTTTATTCCTCATCCTGCGAATAATATTCTTCTTCCATGCGCTCCAGAAGTTCCATCTCCTCGTCGATCCTGTTGCGCAATGCTTCGATCTTCTCGAACAAAGCCTCCTTCGACAGCGTGCCCGGCTTGTAATCCGAGAAATCCGCGCCTGCGCCGGCGGCGCCGTTACCGTCGGAAGCGCTCTTCGCTCCCCCTTGTTTCTCCGTGTACAATACCGGATCTCGAAGATCTCCGCCGTCGTCCACGTACAGCGTGTCGCCGTCCGCGGCGGTGGTTGCCAGCTCGTCGCAGCGCTCATTTTCCGGATGACCGTTGTGTCCCTTCACCCACTCAAACGTGACCTCATGCCGGTCCGTCTGCGCAAGCAGCCGCATCCAAAGCTCCGTGTTCTTCACGGCATCGCCCTGCTTGTTGCGGTACCCGTGCTCGCGCCAGTACCACACCCAGCCCTCATTGTATGCGTCAACGAGGTACTTCGAATCGGAGTACAGCGTCACGTTGCACGGAACCTTCAGATTCTCGAGCGCGACGATGGCCGCCATCAGCTCCATCCGGTTGTTCGTCGTGACGGCAAAGCCCGCGGAATACTCCCGCTCGAAAACCTTCCCGCTCGCGTCCGTGTACCGGACTACGGCTCCGTAACCGCCGGGTCCGTTCGGGTTGCCGCGCGCGGCACCGTCCGTATAGATTGTGACATCAGGCATAGTGTTCACCTCGTTTCACTCGATTCCTCGTACCATGCGATCACTCGCTTTTCAATCCGTTAATTCCTGTTCAGAAACTCCTCCGCTGACTTGCTTGCATCATCCACGATCTTCTGCGGATAACCGAATAACCGAAGAAGCAGGATCGCGTTGCGCGATGTCGCCTTGCCCTCCTTGAGCGTGTAGTCAAACGTAAGCGTCTCCTCCGTCACGGTCTCGCTGAAGTGATACATCTCAAAGCAGTCCTTCAGGATCTCCGTGAGCTCAAGATCGTGTGTGGCCGCGAAGCAGTGCGCGCCCTTCTCCGCCAGGTAGCGCAAAATGTTGCTCGACGCTGCGATACGCTCCGCCGTGTTTGTACCTCGAAGCACCTCGTCAACGAAGCACAGCACAGGCTCGTTCTCCTCAGCAGCATCGAGGATGCGCTTCAGGGAGCGGATCTCCACGATGTAGTAGCTCTCCTTCGCGGCGAGATCGTCGCGGAGCGCCATCGAGGAAAGAATGCGGTAGTACATACCCTTGTAGGATCGTCCGATGACCGTGTGGATCGTTTGCGCGAGCAGCGCGTTGATCGCGACCGTCTTTAGGAATGTCGATTTGCCGGAGGCGTTGCTGCCGGTCAGCAGTACGCATCCCTCCGCGGTCAGCGAATTCGGCACCGGTTCCGAGATCATCGGATGGCACAGCCCCTCAAACGCAAGCGGCGTCTCATCCTGCGTAAGCTCGGGCAGACACCAGCCGTCCTTGCCGCGGTACGCGCGGTACGAGGCGACGGCAATGGCCATATCCAGCCGTCCGGTGTCCTCGAACATTTTCCGTATCTCACCGGTACGGTTCACAAGACTTCTGTGCATCAGATTAAACTTGATCAGATCGATATGCGTCAGCATGCGCAGGTAATCCAGGATCATCTGCGCCGGGTCTCCGCCGGACGCGTTCGTCGCTGCGAGCAGCCAGGAGCCTCTCCGGAAAGAGGAAAATGCTTTCGCCTGCTCCTCAAGTCCCTCGAGTTCAAGCTCGAGCACCGTGCCGGGCGCGTGAATGTCTCTACGCATCCGTCCGATGTTGCCGATCCAGCGGCTCACAAACATGAGAGCCTGCAGATACGCCTCGATCGAGCCCTTCCGCACGTAGTACGAGACGATGCTGTATCCGACGCTCACGACCGCGACCGCGGAACACAACAGAGGATGTCCGAGGATACCGAGCACAATGCTCGCGATATACCCCAAAATCGGCAGCAGATGCAGCAGATTGGAATCCTCCTTGACGCCGTCAAAGCTCGTGAGATACTGGTACAGCGACACATTGTGAAGCTTGCCCATGTCCGACAGCGCGATCTGCGTGTTGATGCGCACGTCCTCGTTCTCGGAGAACAGCTTCGTCAGCTCCTCGCGTCGCTTCAGCTCGTCCTCGCAGAACTCGGGACGGAACATCGCGGCGTACAGGTACTCCTCGCCGACCGAGCTGCAGGTGCGGTTGATCGACTTGAACACGCGGTCAAGCTCCAGATCGTTCCACGTGATCTCATCGATGTCGTACGTCCTTTGGAACAGTGAATCGCGGTACGCGCCGAGTGACTCGAAGCGCTTCTGCGGGATGTCCTTCGTCTTCGCCGCGCCGAATTCCGCGATCAGGCGCTTCCGAAGCTCACGCATACGGCGGAACCGGTCATAGAAGCCGAACGCCGTGAGCGCTGCCAGGATCCCGATGATGATCAGTCCGGTTTTCATGTAACTTTCTTCCCCCTGAAAATGTTTCTATTCGCCGGAACACATGCTCTTTCCGTTACGCGACATATTTCCGAAGCGTGCTGCGGATCGCGCCGACACCGGCGTACAGCTCCTTCGCAAGCTCCTCCACGCGCTCTCCGATCCCGATCTCGTAGAGATCCACGCCGAAGACGTCGCTGCGTGAGTACAGCTTTCGCAGGCATGTAAAGTCATTATCACCGCCGAGCGACAGCCCCGAGACGATCTCCGAAAGCTCCGCGAGAAGCGGATCCGGGCTCTGCTCGAACGCGTTTCCGTTGTCATCGAGGCCGCGCAGATACCGCGCGTAACCGGCAAGCACAAGCGGGATCAGCGAAAGCTTCGAGAGGTCGAGACCGTTCGCAACGTAAGCCTTCAGCGTCTCGCCGAAACGGATCGGCAGCTTCTGCGACGTGTCCGTCGCGATACGCTGCGGCGCGTCCGGCATGAACGGGTTCGGCAGACGCTTCGTGAGAACCGCGCCGATGAAATCCTCCGGCTTCAGGATGCCGGGGTTGACCACGACAGGCATTGCCTCCTCGTACCCCATGCGGGTGACGAGCTTCGACAGCTCGGGATCCTTCATCTCCTCGGAGATCAGCGTGTAGCCGAGCATGCAGCCGTAGATCGCGAGCGCGGTGTGAAGCGGATTTAAACACGTGCACACCTTCATCTTCTCGACCTTGTCGACGGTCTCGCGGTCGGTGTACAGCACGCCGCCCTTCTCAAGCGCGGGACGGCCGTTCGGGAACGTGTCCTCGACGACGAGGTACTCTGTCTCCTCGGCGTTGACAAAAGGCGCCGTGTATGTCTTAAAGCCCGTGATGATGATATTGTTGTCCTCAAACCCGTCTGCCGCGAGCATCTCCTGCACCTTCGCGTCGGGTCTCGGGGTGATCTTGTCGATCATGCTCCACGGGAACGCAACCTTGCCGCTGCGCTCCAGCCACGCGACGAACTCGCCGCTCACCAGACCCTGGCGGCACCACTCGCGCGCATACGTGAAGACTGCCTTCGAGAGCTTGTCGCCGTTGTGCGAGCAGTTGTCCATGCTCGACATCGTGATCGGGTACGCGCCCGCCTTGAAGCGCTCCCACAACAGGGCCGTCACCTTGCCCATCGCGGTCTGCGGCTTCAGGCCGCGACCGTTAAAATCCTCGGCAGCCGCGCGGTTGTACGAGCCGTCCGCCTGCCACAGGGAATACCCTTTCTCCGTGATCGTGAACGTCACCATCTGAAGCGAAGGGTTGCGGAAAATCTCACACAGTCTGTCGAAGTCCTCCGACGCCGTGTCCGCCTTCAGGCTCTCCGCCACGCTTCCGACCACGCGCTTCTCGATGCTTCCGTCGGCCTTCAGCACGACGAGGAGGCTCAGGTCATCATACGGCCGGTATGCCATGTCGATGATGTCATAGTCAAATCCTTCCGCAACGATCACGCCCGTGTCGGCCTCGCCGCGGTTCAACATACCCTCCAGAACCGCCGCCGGGAAGGCACGGAAAATGTTCCCCGCGCCGAAGTGGATCCACGTCGGGTTCTCCCTGGTGCGCGCGATCATCGCCTCGCGGTCATACTGCGGAAGCACGTATCCTTTCGCCTCCCACTCTGCCCTGTTTTCGGGCTTTACGATATCAACAAGTCTCATTGCTTTTGCACTCCTGTATTCTCACCGAAATTGTCCGATCATTTGCGGGCCGCGCCGCTCTTGTCGATGGCCTCCCAGAGACCGTTTAAGTACGCGACACCCAAAGCGCGGTCGTACAGGCCGTAGCCCGGTCTCGCGACCTCATCCCAGATCATGCGGCCGTGATCGGGGCGGATCACGCCGTCAAAGCCGACCTCCTGCAGAGCCTTCACGATTTCGTACATGTCGAACTGTCCGTCCGAGGACAGGTGGCTGCTCTCGTGGAACACGCCGGGCGCCTCAAACTTGATATTTCTCAGATGCGCAAAATGAATTCTCGGCGCGATCTTCTCGTTGCGGATCACGTGCGGGAGGTCATTTTCCAAATTCGACCCAAGGGATCCCGTGCACAGCGTAAAGCCGTTGTAGATCGACGGGTTCAGGGACGCGATCGTCTCAAGCGCCTTCTCGCTCGTAACGATGCGCGGCAGACCGAACACGCTCCACGCGGGATCGTCCGGATGAACCGCCATCTTGATCTTGTATTTCTCGCAGGTCGGCATGATGCCGTCGAGGAAGTACTTGAAGTTGTTCATGAGATCGTCCGCGGTCACGCCCTTGTAGCGCTCGAACAGCTCCTTGATCTCGTCCTTGCGGTTCGGCTCCCAGCCGGGAAGGATGTAGCCGCCGCTCGCCTTCTCCATGCGCTCGAACATCGTGTTCGGGTCGATGCCGTCGATCAGGTTCGAGTCGTACGCAAGCGCGGTCGAACCGTCCGGAAGCGGCTGCGCGAGATCGGTTCTCGTCCAGTCGAAGATCGGCATGAAGTTGTAGCACACAAGGTGAATATCGTTCTTGCCGACAGCCTCGAGCGACTTGCAGTAGTTCTCAATGTACATGTCTCTTGTCGGCGCGCCGAGCTTGATATCCTCGTGCACGTTGATGCTCTCGATACCGATGAGCTTGAGGCCCTCCGCCTCGATCTCATCCTTGAGTTCCTTCACCTGCTCATAGGTCCATGCCTCTCCAGCCGGAACCTTGTGGAGCGATGAGATCACTCCCTTCACTCCGGGGATCTGGCGGATCTGTCTGAGTGTAACGCTGTCCATGTCTTTTCCGTACCAGCGCAATGTCATGTCCATAGTTTTGTTCTCCTGTCTGCGTGTAATCTTTACAGAGTATACTCTGTATCCTCCTCGGGCGGATAGGTGATATCCTCCTCGGAAACCGCATAAATCGTGCGGTGTTTCGCGTCACCGATGCCGCTGATGCGGCAGAAGTACGTGTTGATCCGGTCGCGCCACTCCTTGGCGGATGCAAGCTGCATCGCAAAGCGCTCCATGATCCGTGTGTACTCCTTCTCAGGGATCAATCCCTGAACCGTAACTACGGACGCTATGAGGCCTCGAAGTTCCTCGACCGCCTCAAAATGCGTGTCGTAGATATACTGTATAAGCGTGCTTCCGTTCGGCAGAACGTAGTTGTACGGCAGCCTGTGGAAGAACAGTAAAAGCTCCATCGGCGTCGTCTCGGGATTGTCATACTGCTTTGCAAGCTTCTCCGAATACTGCATCGCGTACCCCGTTCCGCGCGACGAACGGTCAACACCGATCGCGGTGTGGGAAGCGCGGTGATACGTACCCCAGCGGTCATACTCATACCCTTCGACATTCGGCCCGTAATGGACGTTCGGCTGGCACATCCAGCCGATCCCGAGCGGCACCGTGTAGCGCTCGTAAATGCCATACGATGCGAGCAGTACTTTCACGACGACCGCGGAGACTTCCCGATCATCGCCGAACGTGAGCCCTGCCCACTCCTCCGCGATCTGCTCCGCCGAGAGCGACGGGTTCCACGCGAGCCGTCCGAAGCCGTACCAGTTCGCGGCCGCAAAATCGGATCCGGTCCAGTTTTCGTCATCGCCCGTGTTGGCCACAGCTGCGATACCGCAGTTTCCGCCCTTCTTATGAGCTCCGGAAATGATATCGCGGACACGGTCATTTTCCTCGTACGCTGCCGTGCGGAACTTGAGGACATCCTTCCACATCGGCACGAGGAAGCATACATGCTTCTGCTGTCCCGTGTACTCCTGCGCCGCCTGAACCTCGAGCATCAGGTTCGTCTGCTTCATGCCGCAGAACAACGGCGACACGGGCTCACGCACCTGGAAATCGACAGGTCCGTTCTTGACCTGCAAAATGACATTGTCGTCAAACGCGCCGTCGAGCGGGTGGAAATAGTCGTATGCCGCGCACGCGCGGTCGGTCTTCGTGTCGCGCCAGTCCTGGGAGCAGTTGTACACGAAGCAGCGCCAGATCAGCTTTCCGCCGTACGGAGCAAGCGCTCTCGCGAGCATGTTGGCTCCGTCCGCCTGCGTGCGTCCGTATGTGTGCGGTCCGGGACGACCCTCGGAGTCCGCCTTGACGAGGAACCCTCCGAGCATCGGAACCTCCTCGTACACATGCGCGACCGCCTTCTCCCAGAACGCGATCACACCCAGGTCGAGCGGGTCGGACACCGGGCATCCTCCAAGCTGCATGGACGCCGCAAAATTGATGCAGATATAGAGCTTCACGCCGTACGCGGCAAGGCACTCCGCCATCTCGCGCAGCTTCGGCAGATACTCATCCGTGATCAGCTTCGTCGCATCTTCGTGAACATTGACGTTGTTGATGACCGTCGCGTTGATTCCCACGCTCGCGCACAGGCGCGCGTAGAAAAAAGTGCGGTCGTCCACGATCAACTCACGGTCACGGAAGAAAAATGAATTTCCCGAGTAACCGCGTTCGATCGAGCCGTCCGCATTGTCCCAATGATTCAGCATACGCAAAGGACACACCGGCCGCTCCGATACGGACACAACGGTGTCTGTCAGGATCAGCTGGCGCATCGCGTCGAAAATACCGTACAAAACTCCGGCCTGCGAGCCTCCGAGAATATCCGCCTTGCCGTCCCCGACAAGGATCTCATAGCCCTCCTCGGGAAGCGCCTCCGTCACCATGAAAGACCACGTAAAATCCTCCCGCAGACCGCGCAGTACCGCAAGCTCCCTCTCCACGGAAGCCTCGATTCCTTCACCCCTCACATACGACGAAAAGCCGGGTTGCCCCGGCAGTATCGCTTTTTTCAACCAGATCGGTTCAAAACTCATATTCTATCCTCACTTTGTCGCTTTGCCTGCTGTCCAGCCATAGCTGATCTCGACCTTTCCGAGTGCAATGTAGGCAAGCGCATCCCCTTTCTCAATCTCCACAAATAACGGTGCTTCCGGATCATCGCTCAGCACGGCCGCCTTCGTAACCTTGAACTTGTCTCCGGTCTTAGCCGAGCCCACAATGTTGTCCGCCTGCGTCGTCGGAGCGGAACGGATATTCGCTCCCGCGGTCGCCTTCGCCGTGCACTGCACGGTCTCCTTCGCGTACAGCATCGCTTCCTCTCCCGTCATGAGATAACTCACACGGCAGTATCCGCTGATGCTTCCCGAGGTGATCTTCGCCCACTCGCCCTCAACGGATTCCAGAATGCAGTAGTTGTACGGCCCGAGTGTGCCGACCTGTTTCGAATCGCCGTCCGCCTTCTCACGCACGCTCAGCGATTCCTGCACCTTGGCGAACGCGATATTGTCCGGCACCTCGTATGTCGTCGCAGCACGATAACGGGCAAGGTCATCCGCCGAAAGCGCGGCAACCTTGCGCTCCTCATCCGTCATGTACGTTTCGCCCGGGGTCGGTGTGGGATTCTGCGGATTCACAGTCCCCGTGGGTTCGGTACCGTCGTTGACGATAATGATCCGGCCGTCCGGAGTCTTGATCGTCCTGCCGTCCTCCGACACCTCGGCGACACCGTGCTCACCTTCCTCGAGCCACTCATTGCGCTCCGACTTGTGTTGAAGTTTCAGAGCCAGAAGCAGCACAAGAACCGCTATCACGACGAGTTCGATTGTCAGCATCTGATTCTTAGTCATGGTAACCTATTTTCTGCGGTACTCCGCCGTAGGATTTCTCCGAAGCAGATCCATAAGAGATTCGCGTACCGACTCACCGTTAAACAGCACGTCGTTGACTTCCTGTACGATCGGAAGGCTCACCCGGTATTTCCGGCCCAGCTTCAGCGCCGCCTTCGCGCTGTTGACGCCCTCAACAACCTGGTTGACCTCTTTCATGGCCTCCTCGCAGGTCTTACCCTGTCCGATTAGGAAACCCGCATTGTGGTTGCGGCTGTGATTACTTGCGCACGTAACGATCAGATCGCCTACGCCGGAGAGTCCTGCAAAGGTCTCCTCGCGGCCACCCATCTTGACACCGAGGCGAGCGATCTCCGCGATACCGCGCGTCATCAGCGCGGCCTTCGTGTTGTCGCCGAAGCCCAGACCGTCCGCGATACCCGCGGCAAGCGCGATCACGTTCTTGAGAGATCCGCCGATCTCGATGCCGATGACGTCATCGCTCGTGTACACGCGGAACATCTCAGAGAAAAATGCCTCCTGCACGATCTTGGCAACCCTGCGGTTCTCCGCGCCGACGACAACCGCCGTCGGAATTCCGCGGCTGACCTCCTCCGCGTGGCTCGGTCCGGACAGAACCGCCACCTTAGCACCCGGGATCTCATCCGCAATGATCTGCGTCATCGTGAGAAGCGTCTTCTCCTCAATACCCTTGCTGACGTTGACGATGATCTGTCCCTTCTTGCAGTATTGGCGGATCTTTGCCGCCGTGCTGCGCACGTACGGGGATGCCACCGCACACACAAGGATCTCCTCATCATCGCACGCCTCCGCGAGATCCGTGGTCAGATACACCGACTCCGGAAGCTCGGCTCCCGGCAGATTCGGAATGTTCTTGCGGTCTGAGGCAAGCGCGTTGATCTCACGCTCCACGGCAGACCAGAGGGTCACCTCCTGGCCTTTGTTCGCAAGCTCGATCGCGAGTGCGGTTCCCCACGTTCCCGCGCCGAGCACACTGATCTTCGACATATTACTTTTCCTCCTTGACGTCATCCGCATGCTCCGCGGAAGCTTCTTCCACATGCACGTGATGACCGATCTTATTTTCCGTTCCGTTCAACAAACGCTTGATGTTCGCGCGATGCATGTACACACCGGAAATTGTGTACAGGCACGCTACCAGCACCATCCATAGCCAATACTCATGGCCGTGGTACACGATGGCCATGTAGGTCGGGAACAGCACTACGACAAAAAGCGAGCCGACGGAAACATATTTTGTGACGTACACGATCAGCGCAAACACGACGGTGAACACGATCAGCCGCCAGTCCACGCAGAGCATCGCGCCTGCCGTGACGGCGATCCCCTTGCCGCCCTTAAACTGCATCCAGAACGGGAAGCAGTGTCCGATGACCGCGCCGAAGCCGAGGATCTCGCACAGCAAAATGACGTACGGTTCATCCGGAAAGATCGCGTAGCGAAGGATCATTCCCGGGATCAGCACCTTCAACAGGTCCCCGATGAACACAAGACTTCCGCTCTTGCGTCCGAGCGTCCGCATCGCGTTCGTCGTTCCCGCATTGCCGCTTCCGTAGCGGCGGATGTCGATGCCGTGCGCCTTGCCGATGAAAAATGCAGTCTGAAGATTGCCGAACAGATATCCGACAATAAAACACACAATAATCTTAACCGGCATAGCCGATTCCTCCCAAACGATCAGTTCTTATCCTCGTTGCGCTCACGGATGAGGAACTTGAGCGAAGTTCCCTCAAACCCGAACGCCTCGCGGAATTTGTTTTCGATATATCTCGTGTACGAAAAATGCATCAGGTCCTTGTCGTTCACGAAGATGACAAAGGTCGGCGGCTTGACCGCAACCTGCGTCACGTAGAACAGCTTGAGGCGGCGTCCCTTGTCCGACGGCGGCTGCTGCAGCACGGTAGCCTCCATCATGATCTCATTCAGAACGCCCGTACCGATCCGCTTGTTCTGGTTCTCGATGACCTTCTCGATCTCGTCGAACAGCTTCGGAAGACGCTGTCCCGTGAGCGCGGACACAAACACGATATCCGCGTACGGAATGAACGAGAGGATCTCGCGGATGCGGTTGCGGTGCTCGTAGATGGTCTTGTCGTCCTTCTCGATCGCATCCCACTTGTTGACCGCGATGATAATGCCCTTGCCGCGCTCATGCGCGATACCGGCAATCTTCGCGTCCTGCTCCGTCACGCCCTCCTGTGCATCGATCACGACCACGGCGACATCGCAGCGCTCCACCGCGGCAACCGTGCGGATGACGCTGTAGTGCTCGATCTCCTCGGTGATCTTCGCCTTGCGGCGAAGTCCCGCGGTATCGATGAACACATATTCCTTGTGATTGTACGTGACCGTCGTATCGATCGCGTCACGCGTTGTTCCCGCGATGTCCGAGACGATGACGCGGTTCTCGCCGATGAGTTTGTTGACGATGGAGGATTTGCCGACGTTGGGCTTACCGACGATGGCCACCTTCGGTCTCGTGTCCTCCTCCTCGCCTGCGGCGCTCTCCGGAAAATGTTTCACCACCTCGTCAAGAAGCTCGCCGAAACCGAGCCTCGAGGACGCGGAAACCGGGATCGGATCCCCGATCCCCAGGTTGTAAAATTCATAGACGTCAGCCTCATATTTGCTGAAGCTGTCCACCTTGTTCACACACAAAACAACAGGCTTTCCGGAACGGCGCAGCATGTCCGCAACCTTTCCGTCCGAGTCGACCAGACCCTCGCGGACATCCGTCACGAAGACGATCACATCCGCCGAGGCGATAGCGATCTCCGCCTGCTCACGCATATGCTTCAGCATCGCGTCCTTCGTGTCAGGCTCGATACCTCCGGTATCCACCATCGTAAAGGCATAGTTCAGCCAGACCGCATCGGCATAGATGCGATCCCGCGTCACACCCGGATTGTCCTGGACGATGCTGATCTGCTCTCCGGCAATCGCGTTAAACAAAGTCGATTTTCCTACGTTCGGGCGACCCACGATCGCCACAATCGGCTTACTCATATCTCGTCGTTATCTCCTTCTTCCACGAGCGATTCCACAAAATCATATCCTTCAGATTTTACTATACGCACCCGTGTTTGTAAAGCATTTTCGATGTCTGAAACGGTGAGGTCGTCAAGCAGAACATCCTCCCCGCTGCGGAGCAGATTCTCCGGCAGGATCAGTCTTCCGCGGATCTCCTGACCCTTCATCTGCTCAATGATATCCTGTCCTGTCAGAAGCCCTGAAACCGTAATCGTCTCCCCGAAGAAATGGTTGACGATCGGGATGACCTCACACCGCAGATTCGGGTAGATCGTCTTCACACGCTCAACCAGATTCCTGATGGTCGGTGCGATCAAAACGCCCGTAGCGATCGTCGCCTCGTGCACCCGGTCGTCTCCCTCCCGATCCTCAAGCTCCCACTCGACCTCCTCGGTCAGGGACCGAACCATACCGACGCCGTTCTCGATCTGCGGGTACCCCTCGTACTCATCCTCCGAGGGCATCGGCTCACCAGCTGTGAGGAACCACTCATCCGAGGCGTATACGAATCTCGTGTCAAAATATTGCAGGCAGATCTGCTGCCATTTGCGGATGATCCCGATGACCTCGCGCGCTTCCTCCGCGGAAAATGTGCGGATCTTCGGGAGATTGTCTCGGTACTTTGTGATCCCCACCGGCACGACGCTCAAGCTCTGCAAATTCGGCAGAAACTCCGTGAGATCGTGGATCGTCTTTTCCAGCTCTTCGCCGTCATTGTATCCCGGCACAAGCACAATCTGACCGTTCATCGTGATATCCGCCTTCTTCAGGCGCCGCATCTTCTCGACGATCGTACCCGCGAAACGGTTGTGAAGCATTTTACAACGCAGCTCCGGGTTCGTCGTGTGCACCGATACATTCATCGGGGAGAGCTTGTAGAAGCAAATTCGCTCAAGCTCCTCATCCGAGACATTCGTAAGCGTCACGTAGTTTCCCTGCAGAAACGACAGACGCGTGTCATCATCCTTAAAATACAGTGTTTCGCGCATGCCCGGAGGCAGCTGCCGGATAAAGCAAAACACACAGTCGTTGTGGCAGGAACGGTAATCATCCATCAGGGATTCGGCGAAGACGAGACCGAGCTCATCGTACTCTCCCTTTCGGACCATGACCTCCTGTTCCTCCCCATCGCGGACAAACCCGATCGTGATGCGGGTTTCCTCCTCCTCGAAGCGGAAATCGAGCACATCGATGATCGCACGCCCGTTCAGCGTGACGAGACGGTCACCCTTGCGGAGCCCTGCTTTCCAAGCCGGACTGCCTTTGATGACATCCACGATGGTGTGCTCATGATTCATAGCTCATACTCCGAAATTGACCGATCTGTTGCCGGTCCGGTATTTTCGCCGACCTCTCCCTGCATCAGGGGTTCCGTGTCAGCGTCACTCCTTCATCATCAAAAAGCCTGCGTTGCTTCCCCTCTTCCCTGCGCTCGCGCGGTGGGAAAATACGACATCCGGGTAGCACATGGTGCACAGTCCGCACACGGACACATGCTCCTCCGAAAGTCCCGCGCTCATCAGGGAAAGCTTGTTGGCAAGCCAGAGGTCCACATGCGGCTTGACCGGTTCGCTCTGCGTTCCCGCGCTTTCTCCGCGCAGGATCACACTCTCACCGAACGCCTTCGCAAACTCTTCCGCAACTTCCTCTCCGACCTCGAAGCACTCCGGTCCGATGGAAGGTCCGATGACCGCATGAATATTCGCCGGGTTACAGCCGTAGGTATCCCGCATCAGCTCCGCCGTCTTCGCGGAGATCCCGCCGACCGTTCCGCGCCATCCGGCATGGCACACGCCGATGGCCTTCCGCACCGGGTCATAGAGATACACCGGCACGCAGTCCGAGGAAAAGACCGTGAGGGCAAGCCAGGGCACATCCGTCACAAGCCCGTCAACATCCTTGTACGGCACCTCTCTCACAAGGCCCGTGCCGCGGTCCTCCGCCGTCGCCACACGGACGTTGGTCGTATGCGTCTGCGCCGTCCACACCTCCGCGCCTTCCGGAATGCCGAGCACCTCGAAGATCCTGCGGTAATTTTCCCGCACGTTAGCATCCTCGTCACCCAATCCGAACCGGAAATTCATCGTCGCGCAGTGCCCTGTGCTCACGCCGCCCTTGCGTGTGGAAAATGCGTGCACCAACTCGGGAAATTCCGCAAATGCCGGAAACTGCACAACCTCAACGCCGTTGTTCAACGGTTCCGTTATGATATATCCGTCCATCGTCACCTCATTGTTCTTCCGTCCTGGCGTAACCATCACCGTACGCCCGTGCGTTACACTTTCAGAATGCGTTCCGGTACAACCGGATCTCACGCTCATCCATGGCCACCACGTCGAAGCGGATGTCCGTGTCCGTCGGAAGCTTATGCTCCTTCAGATAGCACATCGCAACCCTGCGGATCTTCGCCTGCTTGCGCGCGTCGACCGCCTGCTCCGGCAGTCCGTACTCCTGCGTGCGGCGGTATTTGACTTCGGCGAACACAAGGTCGCCGCTCTCCTTCGCAACAATATCGACTTCGCCGCAGAAGCATCTGTAGTTCTGCATCAGCGGCACATATCCCTGTTTCTGCAGATACAGCACGGCCCGCTCTTCATTGTCCGAGCCCACTGTCCGTTTATTCATATGCTTCTCCCCCAAACACCCGAAACACCTTTACTGCCATTCCACTGGAAGCAGCGGTTCTCTCACTGCTCCTCGATAAAGGCGTGGATAAACGACCTCCTGTGGATCTCGCACGGGCCCTTCTCGCGGATCGCCTGAATATGCTCCGCGGAACCGTAGCCCTTGTTGCCTGCGAAGCCGTAGCCCGGGTACTTCTCGTCCATCGCGACCATCATGCGGTCCCTTGTCACCTTCGCGACGATGCTTGCCGCAGCGATGCTGATCGATTTGGCGTCGCCCTTGATGATCCCCCGCTGAGGGATCGCGATCCCGGGAATGTGCACGGCATCCACAAGGATCTGATCCGGCTTCGTCTCCATCATATCGATCGCTTCGCGCATGGCGCGGAATGTTGCCTGTAAAATGTTGATCTCGTCGATTACCTCGTGGGACACAACACCGATCCCGACGGAGACAGCCTCCGACAGAATGCTGTCATACAGCTCCTCTCGCTTCTTCTCCGTGAGCTGCTTGGAATCGTTGATGTACAAAAGACCGCAGTCCTTCGGCAGGATCACGCACGCTGCCACAACCGGTCCCGCCAGCGGTCCGCGACCGACCTCGTCGATCCCGCCGATGTAGCGACGGTCCGGATACAGGCGCTCGTAGTGCCACATCTCCTCCGTGCGGGCCAGTTCCCTGCGGTATGCCTCCGCCCTCTTTCTTCCCGATGTGACAAGGCTCTGCACGCCGGCGCGCGGGTCCTCCGCATAGGTTGCAAGCAGCGCATCCAGCTGCTCCTCCGGGCAGGCTTTGATCGTTTCTCTGATGACGGAAATCGACTCCATAATTCCTCCGTGGACATTGTCACATAGTGATTCTTACTGCGGGCGCTCCAGCGAGATCCTTCCGATCCGGACGCTTCGGAAATCGTCCGTCACCATGGATGCCGCGCGCTCCAGATCAGGCTCCCCGCCCTTCCGAAGGCACCCTCTCCGCGCCGCGATGCGCGCCAGAAGCTCAGCGCCCCGCTCGGGACCGTCCTCCGCCGCCTCATCGATGCCGTAGTAGCCGCTGACGGCTCCGGGATACGTGTCCGTCAGGAAGACAAGAAGCTGCTCTGCCATCTCGGTCGTGATCAGGATCTGGTCGTTGACCGAACCGATCCACGCGATCCGTCGTCCGACCTCCGCGCTCTCAAACTTCGGCCACAAGATACCCGGCGTATCCAGAAGCTCCACCTGCTTGTTCAGGCGGATCCACTGTCTGCCCTTCGTGACGCCCGGTTTGTTGCCCGTCTTCGCGACAGCCTTGCCGGCAAAGCTGTTGATGAAGGTCGATTTGCCGACATTCGGAATACCTACGATCATCGCGCGCAGCGGACGGTTCAGAATGCCCCTGCTGCGGTCGCGCTCGATCTTCTCCTTACACGCGGTCGTGATGCACTCGCTGACGGTCTTCAGACCGTTGCCGACGCGCGCATCGATCGCCGCGACAACGAACCCCTTGCTCTCATAGTGCGCCTTCCAAAGCGCTGTGACCGCGGGGTCGGCCATGTCGGCCTTGTTCAGCAGAAGCACCCGCGATTTGCCGCCCGCGATCGCGTCGACATCCGGGTTTTTACTGCTGTACGGGATCCTCGCGTCGACAAGCTCCACGACGACATCGATGACCTTCATGTCCTCCTGCATCTGCCGCCTGGCCTTCGCCATATGACCGGGATACCAGTTTATGATTTTCTCTTTCGTATCACTCATACCACTGTCTCAACTGTTTCTAATTGTTCGGAAAATGGGTGTCTCAGTTTTCCTGTTTCTGGTTCAGACTGTTCACGAATCCGAACTTGTTCGTGCGGATCCATGCCCGTCCGATGATCTCCGAGCGCTTCACGTTGCCGACCGTCGCGTAACGACTGTCCTCCGAGTTGTTTCTCGCGTCCCCGAGCACAAAATACTCATCCTCACCCAGCGTGATCTCATAGTTCGCAAGACCGGGCAGGATCATATTTTCCACATTGGCATATTCCTCGATCGCCGACCCGTTGATGTACACGACACCCTCCGAGATACGAACCTTCTCACCGGGAAGTCCGATGACCCTTTTTATGTTGTAAAAGCTGTGCTCACTGTCTCCCTGCCGGAACACAATGATATCATTCCGCTGCGGATCCCGGATCCGATACGTCAGCTTGTCGATCACGATCCGGTCGTCCTGCTTGAGCGTCGGCTCCATGGACGCGTCCACCATCGTCGTCTTCTCGATGGACAGGTATATGACCAGCCACGCCAGCGCGATCACGGCGGCAACCGACACGATCCATATGCCTGTGCTGATACAGATGCGAATGATTTTTTCCTTGCGCTCCGCGTGCGTAAAATCGTACCGTTCCGCCACTGAACCACTTCCTTCCGCCCATTTGGGCACACAATCCCACTTATACGAAAGTATACCAAAAAAGCCGCCGGTATTCAATAAAACAACGATAAAAAAACCGCTTGAAAGACGCGATTCCACACAGAAAAAGCGCGCCCGCAATCATGCGGACGCGCCGATCTTCGTTTCAGGCAATTATCTCATAACTTCCTTAACCTTAGCAGCCTTACCGGTTCTCTCGCGGAGATACGTAAGTCTTGCACGGCGAACCTTACCGCGACGGATCACGGTGACGCTCTCCAGGATCGGGGAATGCAGCGGCCAGGTCTTCTCAACGCCGCAGCCGTTCGAGTTCTTGCGCACGGTGAACGTCTCATGAACGCCGCCGTTCTGTCTCTTGATCACAACGCCCTCAAAAGCCTGGGTACGCTCGCGGTTGCCTTCCTTAACCTTCGACATAACGCGAACCGTGTCACCGACGTTGAAATCGTCAACTTTTTCCTTCATGTTCTCTTTCTCAAGAGATTCCATGTACTCCTTGTCTGTCATGTTTTTGACCTCCTTCAAAATCTTGCGGTCTTCATACTGCCGACCCTCTCGGCACAGCGGAACATCGCGTCTCACGGGTATCAAATATACCATACCCATCCGTAAAATGCAAGTCTTATTTTCACAACTTGCTATTCTTCTTCCTTCTTACGGGAAGCAAGAAGCTCCTTATAGTATTTTGCGCTCTTTTTATCGAGCTCAACGCCGTCCATCAGCTCCGGACGGTACTGCACCGTGCGGTCGATGGACCTCTGCATGCGCCACTCCGCGATCTTCGCGTGGTGGCCGCTCAGCAGCACCTCCGGCACCGCCTTGCCGTTCCATGTCTCCGGTCTCGTATACTGCGGGTACTCGAGAAGCCCGTTCATAAAGCTCTCGGTCTCGCCGCTCTCCTCGTTCGTGAGAACGCCCGGCACCATGCGCGCGATCGCGTCGATCATGACCATCGCGGGCAGCTCGCCGCCCGAGAGCACGTAATCGCCGATGGAGACATAATCCGTGACGATCTCCTCGAGAATGCGCTCATCCACGCCCTCATAGTGACCGCAGAGGAAAATAAGTTCCTCCTCCGCGGCAAACTCCTTCGCCATATCCTGGTTGAAGACGCGCCCCCACGGCGTGAGGTAGACAACGCGGGTGCGCTTTGACGCAACGGCCTGTGCCTCATTTTCCGAAACACCGTCACCGCCGTTCTCTCCCGCGGGCAGGGACGTTCCCGTGATCGCCTCATAGCACTTGGCGATCGGCTCCGCAGCCATGACCATGCCGGCCCCGCCGCCGTACGGATAGTCGTCGACGTGGCGGTGCTTGTCCTCCGAGTAATCGCGGATGTTGACCGTATTCACGCTGATGATCCCTGCATCCATGGCGCGTCCGAGGATGCTCGTGTGCAGCCCCTGCTCAACCATCTCCGGAAACAATGTCATAACATGAAACTTCATATCGCCACCTGTTTTACAAAAGCCCCGGCATCAGATACACCGTGATCTTTTTGTTCTCGATATCCACATTCTTGATACAGTCCGGGATCACCGGAAGAAGGACCTCTTTGCCAGTCTTCGACTTCACGATGTAGACATCGTTGGCCCCGGTCGTCATCACGTCCGTGAGCTCACCGAAGACGGTCCCGTCCTCCTCAACAACCTCACAGCCGATGAGGTCGCTCACGTAGTATTCGCCCTCCTCGAGCGGGATCGCGTGCTCCCGCGATACAAGCACATCGCAGCCCTTGTATTTTTCGATCGCGTTAATGTCCGGGAACTCGCGGAAGCCCAGGATGACCATGTTTTTGAAGAATTTTACCGAGGATACCGTCACCGGCACAGGCTCCTTGCCGGTGTCCAGCACCAGCGGCAGATCCTTGTGAAACCGGTTCACATCATCCGTCGTCGGCAGCAGCTTGATCTCGCCTCTCACTCCGTGCGTGTTGACATAGATGCCGACACGGAACATATCGTCACGCCAGTCCATATATAACCTCCACTGCGCATTCCTGCGTTGCCGCAGGCTCCCGGGATACACTGTCACAGCAGCGTCTTCCGAGAAAAAAGGGCCGTTGTTCATCACAACAGCCCGGGTCGTCTTGCGGAAAATTACTGAAGAATATCCACAACCACCTTTTTGTCCTCTTTGATCGCCGCGACCTTCACAACAGTGCGGATTGCCTTAGCAATACGACCCTGCTTGCCGATCACCTTGCCCATATCCTCCGGTGCGACCTTGAGCGAGATCACTACGCTGTTTCCGTTGACGTCTTCCGTTACTTCAACCTGATCGGGGCAGGTAACCAAGGACTTAGCGATGACTTCGACTAACTCTTTCATTGCTCTCCCCTCCGATTACTTCTGAATCCCGGCCTGCTTGAACAATCTGGCAACGGTCTCCGTAGGCTGTGCGCCGTTGGCAAGCCACTTCTTAGCAGCTTCCTCATCGACACGGAAAGCCATCGGCTCCTTCGTAGGATCATAGGTTCCGATCTCATCGATAAATCTTCCGTCTCTCGGAGATCTCTCGTCCGCTACGATCACTCTGTAGAACGGAGCGTGCTTCTGACCCATTCTTCTCAAACGAATCTTTACTGCCATGGTATATTCACCTCCTTAGTATAATCCGTGTAACACAGGCTTTCGCCCTCTATATGAATGGCAATTGCCATATATAGCTTCGTAAAATGATCACAGTCCGAACGGCAGTTTAAAGCCGCCCTTGCCCTTCTTGCCGCCCATCATGCCGGACATCTGCTTCATCATCTTCTTCGACTGTTCGTACTGCTTCATCAGTTTGTTGACTTCCGAGATGTCAACGCCGGCGCCCGCAGCGATCCTGCGCTTTCTCGGCGGTGTGATGATCTCGGGATTGAGGCGTTCCTTCTTCGTCATCGAGTTGATCATCGCCTCAGTCTGCTTGAACGCGTCATCGTCAATCTGCAGATCCTTCAGCTGTCCCATTCCGGGAAGCATGCCGAGCAGGCTCTTGATGCCGCCCATCTTCTTCATGTTCTGGATCTGATCGTAGAAATCCTCGAAGTTGAACTCCGCGCGGCGAAGCTTCTTCTCCATCTCGCGCGCCTGTTCCTCCGTGACCTCCGCCTGCACCTTGTCGATCAGCGAAAGCACGTCGCCCATGCCGAGGATACGGGAAGCCATGCGGTCCGGATAGAACTGCTCGATGTCCGTCAGCTTCTCGCCGGTACCTACATACAAAATCGGCTTGCCGGTGACCGCGCGAAGCGAAAGAGCCGCACCGCCTCGTGTGTCGCCGTCGAGCTTCGTGAGGATCACGCCGGTGATGCCGAGTTTCTCCTCGAACGTCGTCGCGACATTCAGCACGTCCTGACCGGTCATCGCGTCAACCGTCAACACCGTGTGGTGAACGCTGACCGCTTCCTTGATGTCCGCAAGCTCCTGCATCAGTCCCTCATCGATGTGCAGACGACCTGCCGTATCGATGATGATGACATTGTTACCTTCCTTCTTCGCGTGCTCCATCGCGGCTTTCGCGATGTTCACTGCGCTGTTGTTCGTGCCCATGGAAAATACAGGCACACCGACCTTGTCTCCGTTGACCTTCAACTGGTCAATGGCCGCCGGACGATAGATATCGCAGGCCACGAGAAGCGGCCTCTTACCCTGGCTTTTGAACTTGTTTGCGAGCTTCGCCGACATCGTCGTCTTGCCGGCACCCTGCAGACCGCACATCATGATGACCGTCGGGCCTCCGGAAACCATCGTGATCTCCGTCGTCGTATCGCCCATAAGAGCGATCATCTCCTCGTTGACGATCTTGATGACCATCTGTGCAGGCGTCAGGCTGTTCAGAACATCCTGACCGACCGCGCGCTCCGTGACCGAAGCGATGAACTGCTTGACAACCTTAAAGTTGACATCGGCCTCCAGAAGCGCAAGCTTAACCTCGCGCATCGCGTCCTTAACGTCGCTCTCCGACAGACGTCCCTTGCCGCGCAGGCGCTTGAAAACGTTTTGCAATTTATCCGATAAACTCTCGAATGCCACCGTAAACTCCTTACTGCAGGCTTTCGAAGAACCGTCGTCCGCGACCGGCTTACTGCAGACTTCCGATCAGATCCTCCGCGGACTGCGCGATCCGGCTCGCACGCTCACCGGCCGGACTGTCCGACAGCTCGTCCGCAAGTCTTGCCGCCTCGCTGCGAATGTTCTCCGCCTGCTCCTCCATCCGCTGAAACCGTTCCGCGAGATGAAGGCACTCCTCATATTCATACAATTTTGCGCCGCAGCGCTTCACCACATCATACACGCCCTGACGGCTCAAACCGTACTCGCGCGCGATCTCCGCAAGGGACATGTCATTCGCGACATAGTCCTCGAAGATCTGTTTCGTCTTCTCCCCGAGAAGTTCGCCGTAAAACGAAAAATACACCGAAAGGTGAGCCGCTTCCGCGAGCCAGTCCTTCGCATCCGCTTTCTTTGAGCAGATTTTTCCGTCTTTGCCCGTACTCATACCGCGAACCTCCGCACATTTGCGCCGCCTCGGTGTAAAGAATTTTTCTTAACACCTTCGCAAGTATACCCACCGAACGGCGTTTTGTCAATACGGGAATTGAAAACTTTTCGGAAAATACAGGCATTTCCGCACAAAAAATGAGGAAACACCAAAAACCCAGTGTTTCCTCCTGTTCCAAAGGTCTCTCAGATGTAGTATACGTAGTTCTCTTTTCTCGGAACCGGCGCATTCGGAGGCGCTGCCGCATAGCCGAGCGCACAATGGCCGATGCCTTCGTACTCGTCGGGATTAAGCCCGAGTTTTTTCAAAAGCTCATAACCGAAACCGGACTCGAACTCCTCCTTGGCGCGGTGGATCCAGATGCTCGCAACGCCGAGGCTCTCCGCGGCGTTCATGAGATTTCCGATCACAAGCGCACCGTCGTACACGTGCGTCACTACGTCCTTCTTCGCCAGAACCGCAAGGATCACGGGCGCTCCGTAGAACGGGTCGCCGGCTCCCGGCCAGTTGGCGATCTGCTTGTTCTGCTCGGAGATCGCGTCGCGCGTTGCCTTGTCCGTGATCGCAAGGATGATCGGGCTCTGCTTGCCCATTCCGGTTGCGGCGTACGTACCCGCGCGCAGGATCGCCTGCAGCTCCTCATCCTTGATCATATCCGGCAGAAAGTTTCTGCAGCTTCTGCGCGTCTCCAGCACTTTCAATGTATCGTTCATAACCCTCTCCTGTTCCGCTCCCGACGGGAGCCGTTTGTTTTACAACTATATCTACTCACATCTACAGTTGAAAAACAATGTCATATCCCATCTAACTGCGGAACGCGAACAGCCCGATGCCGACGGCGATCGTTAAGTTCAGCGAATCCACCTCGTCCGACTGCGGGATCTTGATCGCGGTTCCGTACTCCGCGTACTCCTGCGGCAGCCCCGTCGCCTCGTTGCCGAACACAAGCGTGTACAGCTTCGGCTTCGGACAGCTCTCAAGCGACAACTCCGTGCCTCCGTTTAACATAAACGGAAAATACTCTCTCCCGACGCCGGAGGCAAAGCACACATACTCCTCGAACGAGTTGTACATCGTGATCCGCATCGAGAAGATCGCACCCATCGATGCGCGCACGACCTTCGGGTTCAGCCAGTCCGTGCCGGGCGCAATGACCGCCACGTCGTGGATTCCGAACGCAAGACACGTCCGAAGGATCGTCCCGAGGTTGCCCATGTTCGAGGGATTCACCAGCATCAGGTGCGGAACCTCCGCATCAAGCTTGTCCTCGTAGGTGCGGAACACGCCGATGACGAAGACATTTTCCTTATCACTCAGACGCGCAATTGCCTTGTCGTTGTCCCATACCGGAATGTTGTGCTCCTCGCACAGAGCCGCGATCTTGTCGCGCTCCGGAAACGAGCTGTGCACGAACACGCCGATCGCACACTCCGGGCGCTTCTTGAGCATCTCAAACGTCGGGAACGCGCCGAGCGCGTAGGAATATCCGCAACCTCTTTTGTATGGTTTAATTACGTCCATATCTACCTCATCAAACTGCCGTAAAATGCATGGTTCTGCTCGCGAAATCGCCGAATGCTCCGACGATCACGCCGCCGGTCATCCAGGTCGCGCCGAGACGCACCTCGCCGGTGTCCTCGTTGCGATACGTCCGCTCGGGATCGAGGCCGCGCAGAAGGATACGGCGCGACGGCATCGACGGACGGTTCAGGATCTGCACAAAGGTGAACACCGCTTCGGACTTGTCCTTGGCGACGAACATCCACGCGTCGAACGAATCATCCTCGAAGAGATTGCCGAGGCGGTACTGGTCGCCGGTACGCACAAGCGGATTGAACTTCTTGAACTTTTCGATCTGCCCGGGGATCGCCTCGCGGTCTGCCTCGGGAATGCGCGTCACATCGAGTTCGTAGCCGAAGGTACCGACCATGGCGACATCGCCTCTGGTCGCGAACGGCGTCGTGCGGCCGATCGCGTGGTTCGGGCAGTCGGACACGTGCGCGCCCATCGTGGAAACCGGATAACAAATGCTCGTGCCGTGCTGGATCTTCAGTCTCTCGATCGCGTCGGTGTCGTCCGAAGCCCAGATCTGCGGCGCAAAATACAGCATGCCCGGATCAAAGCGGGCGCCGCCGCTCGAGCAGCCCTCGAGAAGCAGGTACGGATAGTCCGTCGTCAGGCGGTCCATCACCTCGTACACACCGAGCACGTAGCGGTGCCACAGCTCTCTCTGGCGCTTGCGCGGAAGTGTCGTGGAACCGACCTCGGAAAGCGCGCGGTTCATATCCCATTTGATGTACTCAACGTTGGCGTTGTCTAAGATCGCGCGGATCTGACCGTACACATTCTCGCGGACCTCGGGGTTCGAGTAGTCGAGAACGTACTGCTCTCTCGCCTGCGTCATATCACGGCCGATGATCTGGATCGCCCAGTCGGGATGCGCGCGGAACAGGTCGCTGTCCGGGCTCACCATCTCCGGCTCAAACCACAGGCCGAACTTCATTCCAAGCGCATTGATGCGGTCGACAAGTGGCTTGAGGCCGCCCTTTAACTTCTCCTCATTGACGTACCAGTCTCCGAGCGAACAGTCATCATAGTTTCTCTTTCCGAACCAGCCGTCATCGAGGACGAGCATCTCAATGCCGAGTTTCGAAGCCGATTCGGCGATCGCGTAGATCTTCTCCTCGTCGAAGTTGAAGTACGTTCCCTCCCAGTTGTTGATCAGCACGGGACGCATCTTGTCCTTCCACTGTCCGCGGATCAGATGCCCGCGGTAGAGATCGTGGAATGTGCGCGACATCGCGCCGATACCGGCATCCGAGTATACCATTACAAGCTCCGGCGCCGTCAGGTCCTCCTCGGGGCGCAAAAGCCACGAAAAATCATAGGGGTTGATGCCCATCACAACTCGCGTGTAACCGCTCGTGGACACCTCTGCCTGTGCTAAGAAATTGCCGCTGTACACAAGGTTGAAGCCGTATGCTTCCCCCGTTTCCTCGGTCGCGTGCGGGTCCACCAGAGCGATGAACGGATTGTGCTGGTGCGAAGAAATACCTCGTCTGCTGTCGACGGACTGCTTGCCGCTGTGCAGCGGAACTCGGGAGATCGCGCGCTCGCGAGCCCAGTTGCCGTTTAAGGTGATCATCTCAAAGTTGCTGTAATCCCACTCAACGCAGCCGGACATGAACTGCTGGATGCGGATGTCGTTGTAGCCGCGGTTGATGACGCGCGCGCTTCTCGTGATGACAGGCATATCCTTGAACATCGTGTACGTAAGCTCCACGAGGATATCACAGTGTGTGTCCTCCATCGTGACGACGAGTGTCTCCGCCTCCGAAGCGTTCGCGTACGTCGCCGGGATGCAGCTGACACCCTTCTGGCGGAGCTGCGGCTTGCCCTTCATCGTGCGGTACTCCTTGAAGCGCAAATCGCAGGTGGACATGCCGTCCTCGTCAAGCACCATCAGACACGGCTCGCGGTAGTCACCCGTGCCGGGGCACGGAAACTCAAACAGCCGCGAATCCATAAAAATAAGGCGATCACGGTTGTTGCCGTTCGGTGTGAACGGGTGATCCGAAAGGCGCATCAGATAGCTGATATCGTCCTCCCCGATCGCCCTGCCGTAATAGCAATGCAGGAGGTACCCCTCCTCCGTGATGCCCATCGCATACGTGATCTTACCGTTGTCCATCCGAAGAACCGTAACTTCTTCGGAAAATTCGCGGTTCGCGCCGCGGTCCCATTTGACATACGAGATCGTACTTTTCTTCTCTGAAACCATACCCATACTTCTTCTCCTTATTTTCCTCAATACGCTTTTGCTATGTTTGCCTGCTCATGCGGGCTGATATACATTCCTGTTTCTGTTCCCGTCACTCGTTCGGCTTCATCTCCGACAGAGGCATCTGAAGCTGCCCCTCGCTCGCACCGACAGCCTCCGCCTGGGCGCTTTCCCGTGCCTTCGTGAGCTTATCGAAATACAAATCATGCGCCGCGTGATAGGCCTTGTTGTACTCACGGTCGTGGCCGAGGTGCAGCTGCGTGACATAGTTGTGCGCACGGTTGGCGATCTCCGGGTTGACACGCGTCAGAACCGATACTCCGATGTTTGAGCAGGTGCCCGCAATACGCGAAAAATGAGTCAGCACATCGAGCAGTCCCGTTCCCGCATTGACCGAGCATTTGCCCTCGCGAAGACGCGCCATATGGTTGTCGCTCAGCGCGTTGATCATGTCGTCCATGACTTCCTCGATCGGCTCGATCTCTCTTGCCGCGTCGACATCGCGCTTCTCGAATGCCTTTCTCGTAGAATCGATCAGGCGGTCCAGCACCTCGCGCGAAACCTTCAGCTCCGCCTGCGCGGCCTCCGAAAAATGAACATTATCCCCGTTCAGACGCTTGGCCGTCTCGGAGATGTTGAACGCGTGGTCTCCCATGTGCTCGAACTCGCCGACAAGCTTGTAGTATTGGTCGAGGATGCGGATATGCAGATCCTCGCTGATGTGCGGGGAAAGCTGCACGAGATAGTTACTGATCCCGTCCGCAAGCGCATCGATGACGTCCTCATCGCGATCGATGTTCTTCTTCACGCCCGGGTCATAGTTGGTAAGCAGCCCCATGGCGCGGTCGATATTTTCCACAGAGAGATTGAACATGCGCTTCAGACCCGTGTAGCAGCTGTTGAACGCGATCGCAGGTGTTGCGTAGAAAATCGGGTTAAGTGCCGCGAACTCGGGGATGTCAACCTTCTCTTCCGCATCATCCTTCACGATCCTGCGCGACAGTTTCGCGTAGACACCGACCATCGGCAGCAGCGCGATCGCGCAGCCGAGGTTGAAGATCGTGTTCGTGTTGGCAATGCCGCCGGCCGTCATGGAATGATCCCAGAGTTTGTCAAGGACACCGAACGCATGCAGAACATTTATGACAACAAGAACCAGAACGGTCTCGCTTAAGTTAAACAGAATATTGACGACACCGACTCTCTTCGCATCCGCCTTCGCTCCGATGGAACACACGATTCCCGTGGTAAGGCAGTCGCCCAAGTAGATACCGACGATGATAATGTACGCCACGCCGAAGGTGACTACGGTGTTGGTCGCCATCGTCTGCAGAATGGCGATCGTCGACGATGAACTCTGCAGTGCAAATGCAACGCCGGCGCCGCAGAGATATCCGAGGATCGGGTTCTCGCCGATGCTGCCGAACAGCTTGTCAATGATACCGGTCTCCGTCAGCACGCTGACCGAGTTGGACATATTCATAAGACCCGTGAAGAGGATACCGAAGCCCATTGCGACATTGCCGATCGCATCCGAACGCTTCACGCGGATGAACATCAACAGCAGAATACCCGCAACCAGCGCGATCGGTGCCAGCGTGGACGGTTTCAGAAAGGCGAGCCACGACTCCGAATCGGAGTTTAAGTCCATCAACCGGACGATCTGACCGGTAACGGTCGTACCGACATTCGCGCCTATGATGATGCCGAGCGACTGGTTCAGCGTGATGATCCCGCCGGCCACCAGACCGGAAGTGATGACGATCGTTGCTGTCGACGACTGAATGACAGCCGTAACGCCAAGACCGAGAAGGAACGCCTTGAACGGGTTGCCCGTCACCTTCTCCATCATCGTTTTTAATTTGCCGGAGGAACTCTCCTTCAGGCTGCTGCTCATCAGGCGCATGCCGTAGAGGAAAAGCGCCAGGCCGCCTAGCATCTGAATGACAATCAATGGATATTTCATCCCGTTACCTCACCTTGTTTACTGTGATCAAAACGTCCAATCGTACGGTGTCAGCTGGTAGCAATAATAGTTCAGCCAGTTCGTGTACAATGTATTCGCATGTCCGCGCCACAGAAGAAGCGGTCTCTGCGTGCAGTCATCGTTCGGATAGTAATTCTTCGGAAGGTCGATCGGGAGTCCCTTGTCGAGATCTCTCTTGTATTCCTTGTCGAGCGTGATGCGGTCGTACTCGGGATGGCCGAGAACGAAGATCTGCCGTCCCTCCTTCGCCATGATCAGAAGTACACCGGCATCGTCCGACTCCGCCATCACCGTGAGCTCCGGATGGTTGTAAATGTCCTCGCTCGCCACGGTCGTATGTCTCGAGTGCGGCATATAAAATTCGTCGTCAAATCCTCTCACAAGCGGCTCTCTGCGGTTCATCACGCGGTGGCGGAACAAACCGAACAGCTTACGCTCAAGCGGGATCTTCTTAATTCCGTAGTGATAATACAGAGCAGCCTGTGCTCCCCAACAGATGTGGAACGTGCTCGTTACATGGGTCTTGCTCCACTCCATGATCTGCACGAGCTCATCCCAGTACGCAACCTCGGTGAACTCCATCTGCTCCACTGGTGCTCCCGTGATGATCAGACCGTCAAACTTGCGGTTCTTCACATCCTCGAACGTCAGATAGAACTGGTCCAGATGGTTCTTCGCCGTATTCTTTCCGATGTACGACGCCGTCGTTAAGAAGGTCAGGTCGATCTGCAGCGGCGTGTTGGAAAGACTCCTCATCAGCTGCACCTCGGTGTCCTCCTTGAGAGGCATCAGGTTGAGGATCGCGATGGAGAGCGGACGGATGTCCTGCGTCGTCGCGCGGTTCTCGTCCATCACGAATATGTTTTCATCGATCAGCACCTGGCGTGCAGGCAGATCGTTGGCTACTTTGATTGGCATGGCAAATTGCCTCCTGTGTGTTTCGTATTGCCCTAAGGCGTATGTCATACAATTCCTACTCGGAAAGCTTCAGGAAATCCTCCTCCGAGATGATCGGGATGCCCAGCTCCTTCGCCTTCTTGTTCTTCGTGGAATTGCTTGTCGTATCGTTGTTGATGAGGTAGTCCGTCTTCGCGGAAACCGAGCCGGCAACCTTGCCGCCCCTCGCCTCAATGTACTCCTTCACGGCATCTCTGTTCGGAAAATGCTCCACGCTGCCGGTGATCACGAACGTCTTGCCGGTGATCGCCGTCGTCTGCACCTGCTCCGGCGCCTCGAACGTGACAACCTCAAGAAGGTTGGCGATCTTCCTGCGGTTCTCCCCGTCCGCCATGTACTCCGTAAAATTGCCCGCGAGCACATCGCCGAGACGCGAGATCGAACTGATCTCCTCCGCCGTCGCCGAGACGATCCGCTCCCAGTCGTACTCCATCTCGCGGCAGATCAGCTTCGCGTTCGCAAGGCCGATGCCCGGAATACCGAGCGAGTACAGAAACTTCGGCATCGCAACCGTGCTCGCCTTCTCACATGCCGCAAGCAGATTGTCGAACGATCTCTCGCCGAAGCCTTCGGTCTGCGTGAGCACGTCGCGGTGCGCGGAAAGCTTGAACAGATCGGCCGGCTCATGCACGAGCCCAAGCCCGATCAGCTTCTCCAGCGTCGCCTCCGAGAGGCCCTCGATATTCATCGCGTCGCGCTGCACAAAATGCTCGTACGCGCGCACCTTCTTCGCCGTACAATCCGGGTTCGTACAGTACAGAGCCTTCGCCTCGTTCAACATTCGAACCTCGGTCGCGCCGCCGCACACGGGGCACGTGTTCGTCACGAAGACGTTGCAGCTCCGCACGCGCTTCGCCGACGCATCACCGCGGAAGGCTGCGTCATACGCTTCCTCCGACACTGTGTTGCCGCTTCGTGTATGATTCTCCGCGATCTGCGGAATGATCATGTTCGCTTTATACACATCGATCTGATCGCCCGGTCCGAGCGCAAGCTCCTCGAGGATGCTCACGTTGTGGACGCTCGCTCTCTTCACGGTCGTACCCTCAAGCTCCACGGGCTCAAAGATCGCCACAGGGTTCAACAGACCGGTTCTCGACGGGCTCCACTCGATCTCGCGCAGTGTCGTCGTTCTGGTCTCGTCCTTCCACTTGAACGCGATCGCGTCGCGCGGGAACTTCGCCGTGCGCCCGAGGCTGTTGCCGTACGCGATGTCGTTGTAGCACAGCACCAGACCGTCCGACGGAAAATCGTTGGTCTCGATCTTCGCGGCGAACCATTTTACGGTATCCGCGATATTGTCGGACGTGACCACCTTGTATTCCACAGGCGTGAACCCAAGCTCACGCAGGTATTCCATCTGCTCCACCCTCGTCGCAAACCCGGGCTGACCGTCCATGGAGATCAGCGTGAACGGGAAGCAGTAGACGCTCCGCTGCGCCGTGATCTCGTTGTTCAGCTGGCGAACGGTTCCGCTGCAGAGGTTGCGCGGGTTCTTATAGCGATCCTCGTCCTTCTCGATACGGGCGTTGATCTCCTCAAAATCGCTGTACCGGATCACCGCCTCACCGCGCAGCACCATCTCCCCGCGGTACGCGATCCGAAGCGGAATGTTCTTGAACACCTTCGCGTTGTTCGTGATGACCTCGCCGATCTCGCCGTTGCCGCGCGTGACCGCCTTCACAAGCTCACCGTCGCGGTACGTGAGAACGATCGTGAGACCGTCCATTTTCCACGAAAGCATGCCCTCGTGCTCCCCTAAGAAATCCGCAAGTGCGCCGACTTCCTTGGTCTTGTCGAGGGAAAGCATCGGCGACTCGTGGCGCTCCTTCGGAAGCTCCGAGAGAACCTCGTAGCCCGCCCGCTGCGTCGGGCTGTTCGCGAGCACAAACCCTGTCTCCTTCTCGAGCTTGACAAGCTCGTCGTACAGAGCGTCGTACTCGAAGTTGCTCATGATCTCGCGGTCTTCCTGCTCGTACACGCGCGCCGCGCGGTCGAGAATGCCCACAAGCTCCCGGATGCGTTCGATTTTATCGGAATTATTGTCCATAAAGCCATTGTCTCCCTGTCCGGCATTACTCGTAAATGCCGTTCTCTGCCGGCACTGCAATCTTACAGCAACCGGTACAGCTCCTTCCGCTCCTCCGCGGAAACCTCTCGGTACTGTCCCTTCGTAAGCGTCCCGAGCGAGATGTTCATCACGCGGATGCGCTTTAAGTATGTCACGCGGAAGCCGAAGTACTCGCACATACGGCGGATCTGCCGATTCATTCCCTGGATCAGTACGATGGAAAATGTCTTCTCCCCGGTCCTTCGGATCTTTGCAGGCGCCGTGACCTTCCCAAGGATCGGCACACCCTTGGTCATGCCTACGAGGAACTCGTCCGTGAGCGGCTTGTCAACCGCAACGACGTATTCCTTCTCGTGGCGGTCGCCCGCCTTGGCGATACGGTACGCCAGGTCACCGTTGTTCGTGAGCAGGATCAATCCGCTCGAATTCTTGTCGAGGCGTCCCACCGTGTAGATCCGCTTCGGATATTTCAGAAAATCAATGATGTTGTCTGGGTTGCTGCGATCTGAAGTGCACTCGATGCCCTTCGGCTTGTAGCACGCGAGGAGGATATCCTCTTCCTCCTTCTTCGCCACGGCGCCGGCCACCACGACCTTCTGACCCGGCATCACGCGGTCACCCGCCACCGCGGTCACACCGTCGATGGTCACCTGCCCGGCCTCCACCAGACGGTCCGCCTCGCGCCGCGAGCAGATCCCCGCCTCACTCAGATATTTGTTGATGCGCACACCGGCATCATTTTGGTTGTTATCACTCATAGTTGTCTGTCTCCCGACTGTCAATCCAATCCGTTTTGCAGGGCATTCGCCCGGGGTTCCGCGTCTTGCTCTCGGACACATTTTCCCGATGTCTTCACGACTGCCCATAGTCGATTTATTGTATCATGTTTCCCCGCTTTTCACAAGCACAAAAAAGGGACCGCCATGGGAAGCGGTCCCTGCATCATTTTCCGAATATTATGCCTTTTTAAATGCCTCTCCGGTCGCCTTCAGCGCTTTCAGTTCATACATTACGGCGATCGCCGAGAAGATGAATGTCAGCACCAGAAATCCGTACGACCATTTCAGGTACTCCGATACGCTCTCCAGGTAGGAAGCACCCAGATCGTCAATCTGCGTCATAAGACCGGGATACGGGTTCTCGATCGCGGTTTCTATTCCGACCATCTGGATCTCAAAGAGAAATGTCGTGCCGAACGTGAGAAGCACCATCAGGAAATAGATCTTCCAGTAGAGTGTCCAGCGGTCATGAGCCGCTTGAAATTTCGGCAGGCACAGCTTGCTCATGCCGTCGCAGTAAAACTTGTAGAACAGAACGCCGAGAATAAGCGTCGCGATATTCACGACCGCATGGTCCGTGAACAGCTGCACTCCCATAAGCGTGACCATCGCGATCCCGAAATAGACCGCTCTCCGGAAATACACCCGGATGTCCGACAGGCGATGGAGCTCGTATACGATCTTCGCCATAAGCCCGAACTCGACAACCGCAAGGAAGATCACGATCCATCCGATGATCAGTTCATTGTCCTCAAGCCCTGTCTCGCTTAAGCTGTTGTTGAGATACCGCCCTGTCTGAAAGACAAGAAACACACCCGCCAGCATCGCCGCACACATGGCAAACAGATAATACACATTCAGCCGGTAAAGCTTGTTGATCGGATCGATCGCCTTCTTGCAATCCCCGCTGTCCGCCTGCTCTGCCACAAGATCTTCGGGAGTGGCATCGGGATCCGTCGCACGAAACAACTCTGCTCCGCACGAGGGACAGGTTTCCGTTCCTTCCTTCACCTTCGCACCGCAACTTTTGCACAACATATTCAGTACCTCCCCTATAGGTATCACAACCGCTCAATTGACTTAATCGTAGTCTTCAACGCGATCAGCTCAAACACCGAATCCAGGATTGCCACGAGTGAACTTCCCACAACCAGAATGTTTGTCCAGCGAAGAAGATCTCTTACTATCTCTTCTTCCGTCCTTCCGACGTTTCGTGCCGCTTCTCCGGTCAGATCAAAGAGGCTCACCTGGAGCGTCTCATTCGCCAGCGCAGCCATCTTCACTCCGACAACAATGGCGAAGATAACCGTGATTATCGTGGTAATAACAAATACCGTCCAGTATTTTACCCAGCGATCATGCGCATCCATGCAATGCGGCATACACAGCTCATACATGCCCTCGCAATACTTTTTGCAGAACAGAATGCCGACCACGGCATCCGCCAGATCGATCAGTGAGCTGTCCACAAAGACACCGATCAAACTCAGCACAATTGAAACAACAGCATAGTACGTCGCTTTCCGGAACTCAGACTCAATATCCGCAAGCCGGAAAATCTCCCTGGCGACCTTGACGAGCAAACCGATTTGGATCAGGCTGAGAACTCTGCCGATCCACACGAGCGTCTCACCCATCGCGTTCAGCTTGTCACCGTCCGTACCACTTTCGATATACTGTCCCGCGTTATACAGCGCAATGAACGCCAATACAAGACTGATGCATACGATAACAAAAATACATATGCGCATTTTGTATATCGTCCGGATCGGATCGAGCGCATTCTTCTGTCTCCTGGTGTCGCTCACAAGATCAATATCCCGTAGCTCAAACATATTCTTCTTCAGGGAATCGATTCCGGTTACCGACCGGGATAACGTTTCCTCCCCACATATCGGGCAGACCGTCATTCCGTCCCTGATGGAAGCTCCACAACTGGTACAACGCATATAAACACCCCCCTTTGCATTAACTGCGAAATACCTTACTCATTTGAAGCCTTTCGGATATACTATCACGAAAAATGTATAATGTCAATATCATTTACCACAAAATTACAAAAAAAGCGCTCCTTTCGAAGCGCTTCCGTCCAAGTGGACCTGAGGGGAGTCGAACCCCTGTCCGAATGCCAATCCATTACGGTTTCTCCCATTACAGACTACCTATCCGGCTTGCGCCCATTCCCTCCTCCGCGCGCCGATAATCGGGCTCACGGGCTTAGTAGCTTCATCGTACGCCCACGCGGGCAAAGCTTACCGCGTGTCGTTTCCCACGTAGATGATGCCGGTTAACCGCTGCGTGGGTGCCACGGGCCGACAGCTGCCTAATTAGGCAGCAAAAGCAAAACTATTGTCTGCGTTTATATTTAGGTTTTCCGGTTATTTACATGGTCCGGTACATGAATGGCTTCCATAATCTCAAAACACCCGTCGAAACCGGTACAAGCCCGGAAATTTGCGGGCAATCTCTCGATTGCCCGCTCATAATATCGCATCCTTCGGAAAATGTCAAGTGTTTCCGTTCAGCGTCACTGTCTCCGCTTCGGGATCTTGATCGTGCACGTGAAGATCCGATCCGGTTTATCGTACGAGAGCTTCATTTTCCATCCATGCTGTTCTACTATCGTGTTGGCGATCGACAATCCAAGTCCGGTTCCCTTGCCCGTGGTTCTGCTCTCGTCTCCCATCTCCAGAGGTTCCAGGAGCTTGTTGATGTTCTTATCGTAGCTGAGGTTTGCAGTGTTACTTACGATAAACCTCTGATTCATAATATACACTGAGATCTCACTGCCTTCCGGAGAATACTTGATCGCGTTCACGATCAGATTATCTACGACCGTCTGCAGGAGTGCCTTATCCCCATGGACCAGCATGTCGCCTTCCTTCCGGACCGTCAGATTCTTCCCGCTCAGCAGTTCCTGATACCGGTTCTCCGCTGCCTCCACCAGATTCATCAAAAACATGCCGATCCGCGTTACGGAGATGTCCTCCTTTTTAGCAAGATCGAGGTTTTTGTCGATCAGGCCATTTAGGTATTTGATGTTGTCAAGGATCTGCCCCGCGTAGTACTCGCGCTTCTCGGAGTGGACATTTTCCGCGAGATTCTCTCCGAAGCCCTGCATGATCATGAGCGGCGTCTTCAGATCGTGCGCCATGGAGTTGATCAGCGTCTTGTGGAAACGGCTTGCCGAGCGCAGGGAAAACATGCGACGGTATCTCCGAAACGCAAGCAGCCCGACGAGAACTCCGAGCACGATATAGTGCGTAAACAAATGGCCAAACACAACCGAGTTGTATTCTTTCAAAAATCCCGGCGCGGTGAACCGCAGCGTGATATCGCTCTCATGGCCTTTGACATCCGTGAGATACTCGCTGTATGTGTAGGCAAAATCCCCGGCGCGATAGGAAAACGGAACGGGGATCGTTCTTCCGAACATAACGAACTCCGTTGTCATAAGATACGAGTGAACCGCGATCGGGATCTCATATTCATCATTGGTCCATCGTTTATTGAAGTACAGCGGATAGAGCACATGCAGATTTCCGTGGATCGGATATAGCGCGTCATACTGTGCGGTTTCGGATTCGGTCTTCCACTCGTCAACATCCTTGGGGATACGAAGCTCGTTCAACGAAAAATCCTTCACGTATTCAAATCTCTTGTCCGAAGGGGCATCGAACGTTATGTCTTTTTCCTCGACGATCGTTCCGTCCTCGAAATACGCCGCGTGAACGCGGCCCGGACGAAACTCCGTCCCCGCGAGATAACCGTCAACAAGCGTGAACTTCCAACCGGTTCTCTTCTCATTTTCCCACCATGCGGAATCGACGTTTTTCCGGATCCCGATCGTCTCGTCCCACAGCTCTTGCAGATTTTTTCGCGGACAGGAATAATACTTGTTCACATTTTCCTTGATCGCGTTACTGTGATCGTTCGCGTCGTAATACAAAACCGTATCCCCGATCACCAGAGGCTGCAGATCCGCTGCTTTTCCGTCATTTCCGATGATCACGAGATACGCATTGTCATCCTCGTGTGTGTGCGTACGCGACTCCGTCGACGACCAGTACGAAGTTCCGGTCCGAACTTCTCCCATCGCATATAGCGCTGAATACGCATCCAGCTGCTGCATCGTGTACTTAACGAGAAGCTTATTTTCGGCGGTCGTCAGATCCTGCGTCCTCGCCGTCTCGCGCAAGACGGCAAGCTGCTGCTCGATATGCTGTGTCAGATAGTTCGATCGATACTCCCTCTCTCGGTCAAACATCGGCTCGCCGTAGACGTTCGTGATGACCAGGCACAGCACGAGCCACACCGCAACATACTTCAAACTGTAGCGTATATGATAAAACCTCTCCCCCTTACATAAATCCCTGAGAAATTCCCTGATCTTTCCAAACATCTCAATCCCCCCTTTCTTCCCCTGAAGGATCTTCATTCTACGATCTTGTATCCCTTAGTGAACACTGTCTTGATCTGTCTGCCGGCAGCCCCCAAACTCTGCCGCAGCTTCTTGACGTGGTTGTCCACCACGCGGTCGTTTCCGTAATAATCCATCCCCCACGCGCGGTCGAGAAGCGTGTTTCTGGAAAAAGCCCACCCCGGCTTCTCCATGAGGATCATTAAGATTGCCAACTCCTTCGGCGGCAGTTCCACCGGCTCGCCGCACACCTTCACGGTGAGCGCTCTCTTGTGGATCTCGATGTCACCGCACCGCATCACATCGTCAAGAACAGCACCCTTCGAACGCCGGATCAACGCGTTGACCTTGGCCAGCAGCTCCGCCAGGGAAAACGGCTTGCACACGTAGTCGTCGCACCCGAGCTCATAGCCGTACAGCCGGTCATCCTCGCCGATCCGCGCTGTCATGAAGATCACCGGGACATCCATGGTCCTGCGGATCCGAAGCATCAGCTCAAAGCCGCTCATCTCCGGCAGCATCACATCCAGCAGGATCAGATCATAGACATTTTCCTCGATCTTCTCCATTCCCTGCCGTCCGTCCGTTGCCGTATCCATCTCATACTCCGGCGCCTTCCCCGAAAAATAGTCCAGGATTCCCTCGCGGATCTTCGGATCATCCTCCACCATCAGGATTCGACTGTTCATGTTACACGTATAATCCAATCATCAGGGATGATGCTTGGATTATTTCCCTTTCTACCGGTTCTCCGGTTTCTTCAACTCATTCTCTGATATAATCTATTCGGCGCTGTGGATCTGTTTCTATATTTCGACAGCTTTGACTGGTATG
>JAFZVZ010000013.1 GCA_017617545.1 Lachnospiraceae bacterium | reverse complement strand
CATGATCCCAACAATCCGAATTCAGGAAAAGTAATGCAAAAATGCGGATTAAAGTACGAGGGAACACTTCGCCAAGCGGATTGGAGTAACAAAGGTGTTGTAGATGCTTGTATGTATAGTTTATTGAAATCTGAATGGGAGAGATAAATCAAACAGAAAGAGAGACGAATTTAATGCTTGAATTAGTTGTACCCGCATTAGAAGATATGTGGTTTAGAGAGAGCCTTATGGCTGATGAGGAAACAATGTCCTATAATCATGCTTGGGGAGGAACAATACCATTTCCAAAAGAAAGATGGCAGGGGTGGTATGATTACTGGATTGTCAAACACGAAGGGCAGAGATTTTACAGATATCTGAAAGATGAGAATGGATTTGTGGGCGAAATAGCGTATCATTTCGATCCGGAGTATGATGGTTATGTTGCCGATGTTATAGTTTTTTCTAAGTATCGTGGAAAAGGCTATGGAGCAAACGGGTTAGAACTTCTTTGTGCTGCCGCCAAAGAAAATGGTATCTCTGTTCTTTATGATGATATTGCAATCGATAATCCTGCAATCAGTCTTTTTCTGAAGAAAGGCTTTTATGAAGAGTACAGAACTGAAGATAAAATAATTTTAAAGAAAGAACTGTAGAATGAAGAGTAAAAGCAGATGGATGCAAATGAAGTGGAGGGATATTTACTAAAAAGTAGAGGGAGGCAGAAAAACATGGAAGTAGCATTTTGGTATATTTCGGTATAGTGCTCAATGGGGGAAACATGGGGAAGATAGAGATTAACAATTATGAGGACCTGTTTCAGGTTCTTGACCGGTTAAACGAAAGTATTGACTGGAATACGTTTTATGCGGACAGAGTAATGAAGGCACCGTTTCTTGTGAACAATACGCTGCCGGATAAGATGATAACGGAATTCGTGAAAACGCACAACGTTAAGGATGCCGTCGAATTCGGATGCGGAGAAGGCAGAAACGCAATCTATCTGGCAAAAAGAGGAATCGACGTGCTTGCAGTAGACTCTTCCGAAGTCGCAATCCGTAATGCAAAGGACAAGGCGGAAGGGCTTGAAAACGCAAGGTTTATCTGCAGTAATTTTCTGACGGTTGACTTTGAGGGCCGAAAATACGACCTCGTGATCGACAGCGGAATGTTTCATCATTTGCCGCCGCACAGAAGGCTGCAGTACAGAGAGCTTCTCAGGGCAATTCTGAAAGAGAACGGATACTTTGTCCTACTGTGTTTTTCGGCAGATGAAGACGGCGCCGAGGAGCTTGATGACCTGGAGTTTTACACGAAAAGGAACACCGGCGTGTCATTTTCGGAACAAAGACTACGGAACTTTTTCGGTTCCGATTTTGAGATCGTCAGCATCAAAAAACGAGGTCAGGAAATGACGGAAGAATACATAGACATTCCGTTGTTGTATGGTTGTGTCATGAAACTTGTGGAGGGGCACGTAAAGTGAAAGATCTCATCATACCGAAGAAGTTGAATGCGGGCGACAAAGTAGCGTTTATTTCTATATCGGGAGGACGCGCCGGAGACAAGGACATGGTTCCCAGGTATATGCTCGGGAAGAGAAGATTCGAGAAAATCTTCAACGTGGAAGTGGTTGAAACGCCAAATGCGCTCAAGGGCAGTGAGTACCTTTACGAGCATCCGGAGAAGCGTGCGGAGGACCTGATGTGTGCGTTGAAGGACGACTCCATCAAGGGCATCATCTGCAATCAGGGCGGAGACGATTCTTACCGGGTTCTTCCGTACATTGATCCGCAGGTCATTCACGATAATCCGAAGGTATTTATGGGCTTCTCCGATATCGCGACGTGGACGGCTGTTTTTTCGTATGCGGGAGTCCGCTCCTATTACGGTCCGACCGTTCTGACGCCGATCGCGCAGCCAGGAAAGCTTGATGAATACACGGAAAATGCAATCCGGCGCACGTTGTTTTCGAACGAAGTGATCGGTGAGATCAAGCCGTCCGAATGGAACACGCCCATCGATTGGAACACGACGTACACGCTCAAAAATGGACTGCAAAAAATACAGGTCGATCGTTTTTCGGAAAATGATGCGATTGAAGATCTGAACGACAAAATCCCGTGGGAACCCGGAACCGGTTACAAAGTATTGCAGGGCTCCGGAAAGATCAGAGGACATATTATTCCGGTGTGCGGCGGTCCGCTCTGGCAGATCATGGGAACAAAGTATTTTCCGACTGCCGATATGTGGAAAGATTCGATTATTGCGTTGGAGCACTGCAATATATACGACAGCAAATTAGCAGGGTTACATGAACTTCGCGCATTTGCTGCCGCAGGCGCATTTGACAAGGCAAAAGCAATCCTTACAGGGCCGCTTGATGATGACAGCAGGGAAACGCTTTTCCGGGTGATCAACAAGGAGGTTCAAAGACCGGATCTGGTGATTCTGGAGAACGTGGATTACATTCACAGAACGCCCATGACGGTGCTTCCGGTCGGAGCGCAGATGGAGATTGACTGCGATGCTCCGAAGATTGAAATTCTCGAATCGGGAGTATTATAATATTTCGGTAATTCTGTTTAATTGGGGTGAAAGCAATGCAGCATAATATTATTCACACATCTAATTACGGCTTGTGTCTGTTTTCGATGAATACGATGAAGGCATTTTTGAAGGAAGAAGGGCTGATTTCGCGTAAGCCGCTAGTTCTTCTTCAGAAAAGCAAGAATATCTTCTTAAACAGCATAAAAACCGGGGCTTGGTTTCCAATACCGGAAATTGATAGTGTCGGCTACGCTCTTAGCGTGGAAGGGTTTGACGAACCGTTTGATGATTTATGGGAAGAACTGTTTTTCTATGATGGATTTAATCTGGAAGTCGAAAATGGAGTATGGGTATCCGACATAGGAGCATTCATGGATTTTGATCCGGCCAAATACGAAGGAGAAGGTCAGGAAATCAAGGGAAGCTATGGTATCGTTCAATATAACTCCTCCAGCATACGCTGGCATAAAGATATGAACGGTACTCTCAGTAATTCGGACATTTGGTATGATGTTCCGGCCGGAAAATACCTTGTTTCCATACGCGGTTACGCCAGAAAGGAAGCGGGAAAGGAAGCAAGAAAAGCCGGAGAAGTCAACAGTGGTTTTCGGTTTTCGTTCGTGAAAACGGAGGATTTCAAAGATTGCAGAAATCCGAGAGAAACCGATGATTATGAATTCAATACGGAGTGGATTAGAACGTCCTGGCCGGGAACGGTATACTGGCTTCCTAAAAAAGAGAGCGGGATTAAGTGGCCGATTCGGGAGCCATGGTTAAAAAACTCACTTGTATTACTTTTAGAGGATGGCAGAAAATGGAATCTGCGCATTAAGTTCGCTTCTGCTGATACTGAGCAGGAAGGGGTCACCCGGTGCAGGGTTACGCGTGGAGTGTTAGCACCAAAAGATTTTTCACTGGAAAGCGGAAAAGAATATAGAATTTATGAATGTGAGAAAAAACGTTCGAAAGAAAAACTGACAGAGCTGGGCAGACTCGTTCTGTTATGATAGGAAAAATTAAACAGTTATGAGATTGTATCACTATTTTGAAAAAGAGAGCGGTCCGTTTCGAAGCATATCGAATCTCTCCGATGAAGAGGCAGAGGCGGTTCTTGAGCAGATTCGCAAGGAAAAGCCAGACATTTTTCTTGCCAAACGGCCGGATGATTATCTGCAGAAACGGAGAAAATTCGAAGGCATCCTTCGAAATGAGTTCATAAAAATCGGAGGAAAGCCTGAGAGAGAAACACCTCATTATATGGTGGTGGAAGAGGTGCCGTTTTTCGAAAAATGGTACGAACATACTTCAAGCATTTCAATAGATTCGGATGAACTAGACACTAGTATGCTTTCGTTTACTTACGGAGACTCCCATCCTACGTTTAGCGGCAATGTGAAAGATGGAAAAGAGTACAGAAACCGGCTTTACAGTTTTGAAGAAATACAGAAAATCATAGATAAGTATGGATTGCCACAAAAATGGAATCCGGACTTCAAATACGGGCCGGAGTGTTATGTCGAAGTTCAGGTTTGGACGGACCGAGGCCTAGAGAAATGGTTAAGGTAGTGGCGGTTGTTTAAGCAACAGATTTTGACATCACGAGTTATTAAGAGGCTAAAATGGACCTTAAAGATATAAGCAAATATATAAGCTTGATTCTTCGACACAAGCCGGAAACCATAGGGATAACTCTTGATGAGCATGGGTGGGCAAATGTTGATGAATTGATTACAGGGATTTCCAAAACTCGGAATTTTGATATGGAAATGCTTGAGGAGATTGTTCGAACTGACGAGAAACAACGGTATTCTTTTAATGATGACAAAACTCTTATCCGGGCAAATCAAGGGCATTCCATTCCTGTAGATGTTGGACTTGAGAGGGTAGTGCCGCCGAAATACCTCTATCATGGGACCGGAGAGAAATACTGTGAATCCATTGATATTCAAGGCCTGATTCCAAAAAGTCGCCTCTATGTTCATTTGTCTCAGGATATTGAGACGGCTGTTAACGTTGGAAAAAGACACGGGGAACCGGTGGTTTACCGGGTGTCGAGTAAAGAGATGTATGAGGCTGGCTTTGTATTTTTCAGATCCGCGAATGGTGTTTGGTTAACAGAATGTGTTCCGACGCAATATATAAAGCGGGAAACATTTAACGAAAAGGAACTCGAGGAGATCGTTGAAGAGATTAATTCAATCCTTCAAAAAACGGAGTTGGATGAGGATTCTTCGGAAATTACCAGATCAGAAGTAATATTCGAATTAGAAGAAAAATACTCCTGGGAAGTGCTGCAGCAAGCGCTCTTCCGTGTTTTGCTGGATGAGAACCGAACCGAGGATGACTGGTATCAGATGGCTTGCGTGTTCTGGCATGCAATTTGTACCAGTGATACAAGAAAGGAAAAAGATCTGCCTATACTGAAATTCAAAAAGAAAACTATCATCGCACTGTTGTATTACAGATTGTGGGATTCGGATGACCTTACTGAAAACCTGCTATGGAGCATAACATGTGATTTGTATCATTTGGATTACTGTAATTCGATGTATGACCCTGTAAAAGACGAAAAAATAATCAAAGAGCTGGCGAAGTATGGCCTTTCCTTTTGAAATACGGAACTCAATCTTTCGGTTTTACGCGCTATGGCGAAGACTAATCTATGTTTACAGGTTGGGAAATATGCGTGAATTGATACATGATCCTTTCTATGAGCTGGTAGAATAATACGACAGGTAGGAAAGGTGGTGTTTTGATGAATTATGATGTAATCCGCCTTAAGGGCGGAACGGATAACTGTTATATCATTACAGACGGCAAGAATGCCATACTCGCTGATACGAGCAGCGGAGGAAGCCTTAAGATGGTTATGGATGCCTGCAGTAAATACGATATGAAGCTAGTTGTTCTGACACATCCCCATTTCGATCATGCGGAAAATGCAGATGCAATAGCAAGACAGTTCAATATACCTGTGGCGTACCACAAGGCAGACGATGAGATTTTTGACAGGTATGATGCTCAGCCGCTCAAATCCTATGGGGCAGTAGGTATGGTTGTTCTGAAGATGTCTCTTAAAGTTCTTCGCACGACGAAAGTTATACGTCCCGAGAATCATTTCTTCGTAAGCGAAGGTGACACATTTTCCGAATATGGGTTTCCGGATGTTAGGGTTATAGAACTTCCCGGACACACGAATGGTTCGATTGGACTTCTTGTAGGTGAAGATAAAATAATAGTCGGGGATGCTCTTGACAACTGGATCCGTCCGGGAATGGGTCATCTATACTATGACAAAGAGGTGCAGAAGAAGACGTATGACAGGCTCTGCACATATGGCGGACGAACCGCCTATTACGGGCATGGGAAGCCGACCGTGCTAAAGTGAGACGGGAACCATATATTTTGTTAATACGATTTTTCGGTAATTTACAATAGATGGCTGATTGTTTTTCTTTATCTTTCGGCATTACGATTGATGGGGGGAAGGAGAGACGAAAAATGTTTGCAAGAATAAGTAACGGAGTGATTTATAACGCCTATATTGATTGTAACCGGTACTACATTTTCAGTAGGAAATACAATAGAAAAGAGCCCGGGTTTACGGAGTATAAGCCGGGTAAATATCGAAAAGAGATCAACGTATGTGACAAGGACCTGGAACTGTTCGACATAGATTGGTATGTAATATACGATGTCAAGATTCCGGGAGCCCCCAAGGAGTGGCGGATCAACAAAGAAGATATAGACTTTGAGAATAATAAGGTTACGCTTTGGGGATACAACTATGAAGGCTGGAAATACCGGGAAAGAGGAGTAAGCTGCAAAGAATTTGATTATGCCCAAGTTGAAGGGCAGTTTATTAAGAAGGAAATTTTTGCAAGTGGAGGGAAAAGATATTCCCCTCCAAAGTCGGAGAGAACAGATGTGACAAAAGAGGAATTTATGCTCACAATGAAATTCTTTGATTGGGATAATTTCTGATTTCCGGCTAAGCAATGGAAAGGAGTACTGTTTTGGCATAATTGCCGAGTGGAAAAAGCAACCGGATTCTCTCTGCTTGTTACCCGATGATGCGGGCGACTATTCTTTGGATGATTTTTGATTTTGAGGAATGTGTTCTATATGGAAGACGCGAATGTGAGAGATAGTTGCAGAAAAATGAATATAATGCTATAATATGACCAATCTGGGATTGAAACCCAAATTGGTCATATTTGCAAAAGGAGAAACTTCTTACATGAAATATATAAAAAGAGCCATTGAAGATGTGGTGGATCATTCCGCAAAAACGTTTAAATGCGTATTGGTAACCGGAGCGAGACAGACCGGAAAATCAACACTTGTGAAGCACTTGTATTCCAGTCTTAAAATTGTGTCATTTGACGATCCGTTTATTGAGGAGCAGGCAAAACAGAACCCGGAAATGTTTATGTCATTGAACGAACCACCGATTATCCTGGACGAGGTTCAATATGTTCCGTCACTGTTTCGGTATATCAAACAGTCCAGCGACAACCTTGATGCCAAGGGGTTATATTTTCTTTCGGGATCACAGCCCTTCAAACTCATGGAAATGGTATCAGACTCGCTGGCCGGGCGTGTTGCCATAATAGAACTTCCTCCGCTTTCGTTAAGGGAAATAATGGGAAGCAGTTTTTCACAGCCGTTCTTGCCGACAATGGAGTATGTGAGGGAGAGAAACAAAGACGCAAGAAAACCCAGGAATATTTGGCAGATTATCCATAGAGGCGGCTACCCGGAATTGCAGGATTCGGAAGTGGATTGGTCTATGTTTTTCTCCAGTTACGTTAAGACGTATCTGGAACGCGATGTAAGAGAATTGGCTGCTGTCCAGGATTTGGATGCTTTTCGAAGATTTATGGTTGCATGTGCAGCGCGGACCGGGCAGATGCTGAACTATTCAAACATTGCGGACGAGGTTGGGAAAGATTCAACTACAATTAAGAGTTGGATTTCTATTCTTGAGGCGTCCGGAATTGTATATATACTGGAACCATTTTCCAACAGCGCATTAAAGCGCGTGATTAAGACGCCAAAACTTTACTTCAGAGACACCGGTCTTGCCGCATATCTGACCAGATGGCTCACTCCGGAGACATTAGCTTTAGGAGCAATGAACGGACAGTTCTTTGAAACTTTTGTTATTTCGGAAATTTTGAAGAGCTATTCAAACAGAGGGCTGGATTATAGATACTTTGTTTCCTATTACAGGGGCAAGGATAAAAAAGTAATCAAAAAGGATGGAAAAGAAACTTGGGAAGAATCGGAGATCGATTTCATCATAGAGCAGGATGGCGTTTTGTATCCGATAGAGATAAAGCAGAATGATAAAGTGACAGCGGATATGACGGCAGCATTTAAGATCCTCGATAAAATACCGGAGAAGAAAAGAGGAACCGGCGCGATAGTATGTATGTGCTCAGCCCCAGGGGCTCTTAGAGATAACATTTTACAGATACCCTGCTGGTTTGTATAATCAAGCCTTTTGCGGAGAAGGAAAAGGAATACGAATCAATGATACTGACACTGTTTCTTACTTTTGCGAAAATCGGATTGTTCACCTTCGGCGGCGGATACGCCATGATCTCGATCATCGAGAACATTTGTGTGGAACAGAAAAAATGGATCACACATGATGAGATGATGGAAGTCACGGTGATTGCCGAATCGACGCCGGGACCGATCATGGTCAATCTGGCAACCTATATCGGAAGCAGTCAGGCGGGTATTCCCGGCGCGATCATCGCAACATTTGCAGTTGTTTTGCCGGCGTTCTTTATCATTTTACTGCTCATGATTCTTCTGCGGAAAATGCTTGGAAACAAATACGTACAGGCAGTTCTTCGCGGGCTGAAACCCTGCGTTGCCGGGATCATCGTTGCCATGGGATGCTATATGATCCTGAAGAACTGTATTGTGCCGCTCAAGCAGCAGACAGCCGATCTGTGGCCTGTGTTGATGACATTGATACTGGCGTTGTTATATTTCGGTTCGCGAAAGATTTCAAAAAGGAAAATGTCCCCCATTCTGTTGATTGTAGTTTCGGCGGCTCTGGGAGTCGCGGTGTACGGGATTTAGGGGGCAAAGACCGGGATACTATTTCGGGATTACGCTCAAAGATTATTAGGAGATGATATGGCAAACCCCTGGGAAGATATCAGTCTGGATGATTACGAAAAACATATGAGCATGGACTCGATAAGACAGTTGCAGGTTATGAACGTGATCATGAAGGAGCAATTCGGAAGATACCCTGTCGAAACGGCAATGGTTTTGGGGATTGCAGGAGGAAACGGGCTGGAACATGTCAGTCGGGAGAAGTATAAGAAAGTTTACGGGATAGATATCAACAAGGAATATCTTCAGACTGTGATGCAGCGGTATCAGAGCTTTTCGGATATTCTCGAGTGCATGCAGATTGACCTGATGCAAGACTGTTCGCACCTTCCGAAAGCCCGGTTGGTAATTGCGAACCTGTTGATTGAGTATATCGGGTATCAATCCTTTCAAAAGGTCGTACTTCAGGCGGAGCCGGAGTATGTTTCCTGCGTTATTCAGATAAACATGGATGATATAAACTGGGTTTCCGATTCACCGTATCTTCATGCGTTTGATCGCCTGGACGAGGTTCATTGCCAAATGGAAGAGCGTGACTTGAGTATGGCCATGGAAGGGATCGGCTATCGGGAACTTGACAGGCAATGCTACGATCTGCCGAATGGAAAGGCACTGGTAAGAATGGATTTCAGGAAAGATTGTAAGATGGAAAGCGTTTTCCTATCCGAATTCAGTGATGTCTTCTACGTAAAAGACAAGAATGTTGTTTTGGTTCACTGGAAGAAATATTGTGAACTGGATCAGTATCGGAAACCGCTTGAACATGCGTTAATGGTAATAAAAGAGCATCCCGGATGCAATTATGTGGCAGACACAAGAGACGGATTTGAAGATAATCCTCTTGATACGAAGTGGGTGGCGGAATACTTTATGCCAAAGGCAAAAGAGTATGGATGCCGCGTCATCTACTTTATCATAGATGAAGCCAATTCCCTTTGCGAGGAGTTGGAAGGTCAGGAGAAGGATTCTTCACAGCTGTTGGAATTCAGATATGTTTACAGTTTGGAAGGGATAGGGGAACCATCATGAAAGACGGTGACCATTCGAGGAAAGGAGGAGCACCATGATCTTTATCACAGGTGATACGCATGGCAGATATAAAGGACGTTTTAATACCGAAGTCCTGCCGGAGCAGAATCAGATGACGAAGGATGACTACGTTATCGTCTGCGGGGATTTCACCTTGATCGGCTGTGCCGAGGAAACGAGAGAAGAGAAATACTGGTGCGACTGGTTTGAGTCGCGTTCGTATACGCTTCTCTTCATCGATGGCAATCACGAGCACCATCTGCGTCTGGCAGGCTTTCCGGTGAAAGAATGGCACGGCGGTAAGGTTCATGAGATCCGTCCGCATGTCCTCCACCTGATGCGTGGTCAGGTCTTTGAGCTCCAGGGAAAGACATTCTTCACTTTCGGCGGAGGGCAGAGCCATGATCTGAAGGATGGCATTCTGGATCCGAGCGATCCCGATTACAAACAAAAAAAGAGGGAACTCAGAAGGGAGTTTGATCCTCAATACCGTATCAAAGGTGTTTCCTGGTTTGAGGAGGAGATGCCTACCGAGGAAGAACTGGCCGAGGGACTTGACAACCTTGCCAGGCACAACAACACGGTGGATTACATCGTGACGCACTGTTGTTGTACCTCCACGCAGGCGCTGGTAGGCGATCCGTCGACCAGGGCTAACTACCTTACGGATTATTTCGAGAATATCCATAACACCGTGGATTACAAGAAGTGGTTCTTCGGGCATTATCATAAAGAGATTGACGTTAATGACAGGGAATTCCTTCTGGAAAGAAGGCTCATCCGGATTGTCTGAGACGATACTGCAGATAACAAAACGATAATCCATTGTGCGGAAGCTTTCTTTGTGGTATCGTGGCCGTAATAAGGCTGCGCAGGAGCGCGGCGAAGAAGGAGAAGGCACATGGGAGCAGTACAGAGCGGACAGTACCGTAATCTGCTGAAGGAGATCGGCAAGACCGACGCCGAGATCGAGCAGCGCATCAACGAGGTTTGGAATACATTTTTCTACGACGAGACGGAGCGGATCTATCATGAGGCCGGCGAGGACATGGGGTACCTCGAGGACACCGGCAACCACGACGCGCGCACGGAGGGCATGTCTTACGGCATGATGATGTGCGTACAGATGGACCGCAAGGAGGAATTCGACCGCATCTGGAAATGGTCGAAGACCAACATGTACATGGACTACGGCGAGAACGAGGGGTATTTTGCGTGGTCGTGCAAGACCGACGGTACGAAGAACGCTCACGGTCCCGCGCCGGACGGCGAGGAGTTCTACGCGATGGCACTGTTCTTCGCATCGCACCGCTGGGGCGACGGCGAGGGCATCTTTGAGTACAGCAGGGAGGCGAAGGAGATCCTGCGCGCGGCGCTTCACAAGGGTGAGAACGGGAGACCGGGCGCTCCGATGTGGAACCGCGACAACGCGCAGATCCTGTTCGTTCCGGGAAGCCCGCACACGGACCCGTCGTACCATTTGCCGCACTTCTATGAGCTGTTCGCGGAGTGGGCGTACGAGGAGGACCGGCCGTTTTGGAAGCGCGCGGCCCGCGCGAGCCGTGAGTACCTGGTGACCGCGTGCCACCCGGTGACCGGCCTGAACCCGGAGTATGCGAATTTTGACGGAACGCCGATGAACAAGAAGCTCCCGTGGGGCAGTATGGGCACGTTCTTCAGTGATGCGTATCGCACGGCCGCGAACATCGGCCTGGATTCGGTATGGTACGGCGAGGACTTCGGCCAGTACAGCGTGCCGCTTCGCATGATGCGGTTTTTCGGCACGGACCTTGAGGCATGCCGCTGCTCGTACGAGATCGACGGTACGCCGATCGACCGCCCGGTGCTGCATCCGGTCGGACTGGTCGCTACGATGGCGCAGGGCGCGCTGACGGTTCCGTACAGCGACGATCCCGACAGCGATTTCGCGGTTGCGAAGCGCTGGGTCGAGTGGTTCTGGAACCAGCCGCTGCGCAAGGGCGGACGCCGCTACTACGACAACTGCCTGTATATCTTCGCGCTGCTGGCGCTCTCGGGCAGATATCGCGCGTGGTGAGCGATGGCGGGCAAAGTTTGCTGCGGCGAAACAGAAACTGATCAATACTTGTGAAAGCGATGATACGAGGGAGAAATTGCATGATCAACGACAAGGAAACCTTGAACGCACTGTCGGATGCCATATCTGAGATCGGCGGATGGCAGTGGTGGTTTACGGAGGGGGATCTTTTCCAGATGGAGTTCCTCGGCGTGTTGTTCTATGACGAGTCGAAGGCGGAGAAGGAATCCCATACAAGCACTCTGGCAATCCGGTTCTTCGGCAATACGTTTGCCGTGTTCCTCGACAACCTGAACGACAATTCGGAGAAACCGTGGTATCAGCGGTTCTACGATGACGAGATCGATTATTTCGATGTTGATCCGTATGAGCTGAGCTTCGACGACGTGGAATGCGCGAAGAAGATCTACGAGGAGTACCGCAACAAGACGGCGATCAAGGATTTTGCGGATACGGACACGTTCACGAAACCGAAGCACATTCTTGCCGGCCAATGCGGTGATACCGCATTTGTCGTGGGCGGCGACGAGATCGTTGTCGTGGGACGCAGCGGAGAATACAGCGAGGAGCAGATCATTCCGTCGATCAAACGCTGGTGGGAGTACTGGAGAGATTACTGGCGCAAGAGAAACACGAAAGACGCGTACGACAAGGATTGGGCCTGCGAGGTGACGATCCCCGCGAACAAGAAGGACCCGAAGGGTCAGTATTTCGAGGAGTAACATGGTATTCGAACTGGAAGATACATCGAAAGCGGCGAAGCTGTTTGAGGGATGGAAGGAGACGCTGATCTACTCCTGCCTGCAGAAGGTCATGGGGAAGATCTACGTCACGGACCTCGAGGACCCGAAGGCCGCATTTGCGTTCGTCGGGTGCTTCGGCTTTTACGCGGGCGAGCCGGATCGCGAGTTAGTGGAGAATAAACCCGACGGGTTTGTGATACTCACCCCGCGGAACGAGGCGTGGGCATCGCTGATTGAGAATGTGTATCCCGACGCGACGAAGATGGCTCGGTACGCGATCAAGAAGGATACCGTGTTCGACACGGAGCTGTTGCACGATAACCTCAAACTCCTTCCGGAGGGCTATGAGCTCCGGGAGATCGACTCGGAGCTGTACGACTGCTGCATCGCGGACCCGGTGACAAGTGATTTTGTGTCCTCGTTCGAGAGCAAGGAGAAGTACCTCGAGCTCGGCCGCGGCGTTGTCATCCTGAAGGACGGACGGATCGTTGCCGGCGCGTCCTCCTACACCCGATACAAAGAGGGGATCGAGATCGAGGTGGACACGGTACAGGAGGAGAGGCGGAAGCATCTCGCGACGGTCGCGTGCTCGGCGCTGATCCTTCGCTGCCTGGAGGAAGGTCTGTATCCGAGCTGGGATGCGCAAAATATGAATTCCGTCCGGATGGCGGAAAAACTCGGCTATGAGTTCGACCACGAGTACACGGCGTACGAGGTGGACAGCACTTGCAGAACGCACTAGAAAAAAAGCAAAAAAGAGAGCATTATCATGATCACAGATACATTTGACAACCTTTCGCCGGCGATCATCAACCCGATGACGAAGGAGAACGCGCCGGAGGTGGACGCGTGCATCATCACATTTTCCCACGAGATCGAGAAGAACGTCGTGGACAATTACGTGAGCGGCGAGATCGCTTCGCTGTGGTGCGCCACGGGCCGCACGCCGGTCTATCTGATCGAGCGGAACGGGAAGCGGTTCGCGTTCTACAAGACATACGTGGGCGCGCCGATCACGACGGGCCTGATCGAGGACCTCACCGCGGAACTTAAGTGCCGCAAATTCATCCTCTTCGGCGGGGCGGGCTGCCTGAACAAGGAGATCGCACACGGGCGCGTGATGGTGCCGACCGAAGCGTACCGCGACGAGGGCACGTCGTATCACTACGCGCCGGCCTCGGACTACGTGAGCGTGCCGAACGCTGCGACGGTTGCCGGGTTCATGGAGAAGAACGGCATTCCGTACGTGACCGGCAAGACCTGGACGACGGATTCGTTTTATCGCGAGACGAGGAATAACTTCGAGAAGCGCAAGGCGGACGGCTGCATCTCGGTCGAGATGGAGTGCGCCGGCGTGCAGGCAATGTGCTTGTTCCGCGGGCTTGAGCTGTACCCATTCTTCACGAGCGGGGACCTTCTGGACGCGCCGGAGTGGGACCAGCGCGGGATGGACTACCGCACCGGCGGACAGCATGACGTCGGGCATTTCGACATCGCTCTGGCGCTCGCCGATTACGTTTCGTAAGCGGTGAAACGGAAGAAAACAACGCCATATACAAAACTCACAGGAGAACAACAGGGCGGAGGCTTGGCGGCCTCCGCTTTTTTATTGCTTGAGCCCGGGTTTTATGGTACAATATAATTTGGGTTTGTGTGGTTTTCAGGCAGCCCGGGGGCATTTGAGGCAGAAAAAACGATCATTTTCCGAAATGATCAAAGAAGAGAAGACTATGAAACACAGTGTGAAACACACAATTACATTGGCGATGCTGGCAGCGGCGGCCGTTTTCGTGCTTGTCGCCTGTGGTGAGCAGCGCGGCGTTCCGTCCGATGAGGGCGCGATGCGTGTTGTACTCGGCGTAGGCGAGGGCGACGGTGACAGCCGCGCGTACGTGGACACCGATGAGCCGGTGTACACCGCGACGCCCACGCCGTCTCCGACACCGACACCGACGATCGCCGTGTCGCAGCCTACGGGCAGCGTTACCGGTACGCCGGAGCCGAGCCCTGAGGTAACGCAGGCGCCGGATCAGAGAGGGACGTACACCGAGGACGATTGCGCCGTGACGGTCAACGGGGTCACCGTAAAGCCGAACATGGATTTTTCGGGTAAGGAAAATGAGGCCGGCAAGATCGTGGAGAAGCTCGAGGGACAATCGTGTCTTGAGAGCGGCTACGATATCAACTACTACTATGACGGTTACAACATCGACACGCTCACGCAGAACGGAAAGCAGCTGGTGTACATGGCAAGCTTCAGCGGAGGCGGCGCGAAGACAACGCGCGGGATCGGGATCGGTTCCACGGCGGACGATGTGATCGCGGCGTACGGCGAACCGACGGAGGACACCGGCGTGAGCCTTGTGTACGTCGCGGGGAGCAAGCAGCTTCTGTTCTACATGGAGGACGATGTCGTGTCCGAGATGGTCATCGTGGACACCAGTTTCCAGTAGGACCGGAGACAAACCGGCATTTGCGCGAGGCCGGCAATTCACGAAACGACAGTGTGAGGGATAGTTACAGTGAAAGAGATCAAACACAACAACACGAGATATAAGCAGCGCCGCAAGAAGCGTATGCAGAAAATTCTCCGCTACACGCTGGTGAGCATCGCGGGCATCGCTCTGCTGACGCTTGCGATCATCATGCTTGTCAAGGGAGCGAAGAACCTTCTGAACGACCCGGACGACGGGAAGACGACGCCCACGGTGACGCAGCAGCCTGCGGAGGCTACACCGACGGAGCCGGCGGAAGATCCGAACAAGACGCCGGGTGGCAAGACGGAAATCGAGCCGCAGCTGACAGCGACGCCTACGGAAGCGGTGCCGGATACTCCGACGCCGACACCGACGCCGGAACCGATCACACCGGTTCTGACGATCGGGGATGTGACGAAGAATACTGCGGCATTTACGCTTGCGGGAGCGCCGGAGGGAATGGAGTATACGCTCCGGTACAAGGCTTCCGAGGATACTGAATGGAACGAGATCAAAACCGCGGAGACAGCGGTCGGGATCGGCGCGCTTACGGCGGGACGCCAGTATGACGCGGAGATCATCGTACAGCGCGAGAGCGGTGAGGTGTACATCTCGGAGACCGTCCGGTTTACACCGGATGGCAACGGCTACGGCGATCCGTTCTGTAACGCGAGCGGAACGCTGCGAGTCGGCGAGGAGACGAAGCAGGTGACCTACACGAGGCCGGAGGGCTGCCTCGGCGTCAACTGCTGGATGGAATTTGACAGCGTCATGTACACAAGCGCGGAGCTCACGGAAACGCTGTGTGACCTGATACCCGGCGGAACTCCGATGACGATCAGCGCGGACGAGAACGGACAGTATGTGTACAGCTTCCCGGACAAGAGGTACGCGGTACACGTTACATTGAAGGCCGCGATGGAAGGCGGCGTGAAGGAAGGCTGGGTGCTCGGCAACGCGCTCCTGGTGGACCTCGCCATGATCTTCCCCAACGACAACCCGTATTCCGTAAAATACAACCGCACCAACGCGTACGCGTCCATCTTCACCTGCGGCGGCAACGCGCAGCAGATCGACACGGATTCGGCGGAGGAGACGCGGTATGACCCGCTCAGGGTGGCGGACGCGGCGACATCGCTCGCCACGGGCGGCTACAATGTCATCGGCGGTGTGACGGGAGAAGCGCTCCCGAACTACGGACCGAAGGAACAGGCACCGGCAGTTTTCGACGTGGCGATCCAGCTGCTGACGGCGCAGCGCAACGCGCTCGCGGAAGGCTACTGCCTGCTGATCTACGAGTCCTACCGGCCGAATTCGACCTCGAAGGCGGTGTACAAGGCGATGCGTGAGTACGGATACTTCCGCGAGGAGATCCCCGTGCTTGACGCGGACGGAAACGCGACCGAGAAGAAGCTGACGCTGGCCAACGGTTTCCTGAACAAGACCTACACGGAGGCGAACTTTATCGCGGTTGATTCCAACCACAACAAGGGCATCGCGCTCGACCTGACGATCCAGAGGTATGACACGCTCGACCGGCTCGGGGACGAGGCGGTCATGCAGACGAAAATGCATACGCTCGACTTCCGCGGCAACATGGATTACAACACCGAGGAGGCGAACAAGCTGTACTCGATCATGACCGAGGGGACGGGCCTGATCCCGCTCCGCGGAAAGCAGGAATGGTGGCATTTTGAGCTGAACAAGAACGTTGAGGATTTTCCGTGCATTCAGAGTTATGTTTTCGCGGACTACGAAATCTGAGAGGATAACGGATGGAACATGATTCGCGACAAGTGAATCGGGACGAAGAACTTCGGGAGGAGATTTCCGACGAAGGAAACGCCGAGGAAAATACTCCTGCGGCAGCCTCCACCGAGGAAGTACGTCCCATGCCGGACCCGCGCGAGCGGCGGCTTCGGTTGCGTAGAAAGCTGCGCAGCCGGCAGCGGCATCTCGCGGTTATTTTGGTGCTCAGCCTTCTGTTCCTGGTGGGAATCGGCATGGCCTACCGCGCGAGCGTGCGGGATGGCTGGCACGATTCGAAGGCCGGCAGATATTACCTCCGGGACGATGAGAGAGCGGTCGGTGCGCGGATGATCGACGGTGTGATGTACCTCTTCGACAGCGACGGATATCTGATCGAGGGCCCCGCCGAGATGAACGGCCGGGTTTACTACTCCACCGTGGACGGCATATTCAAGGGCGTCACGCAGATCAACGGCGAGGATTACTGCTTCTGCGAGACCGACGGCGTGCTGAAGAGAGGCTTCTACACGGAGAACGGCGTGCTCTACTACCGCAACTCGCACGGCTTTGTCGAAGCGGGCATCCGCGAGGTGGGCGGCAGCGTGTACCAGATCGCCGAGGACGGGCGCGTGCTGAACGGCTGGCTCGACTGCGCGGAGGGACAGAGGTATTTTTCGCCGGAGGACAATGCGATGTTCACCGGCATGCAGGAGATAGAGGGTAAGCAGTACTTCTTCGACTGGAACGGCTACCTGCAGAAGGGCTTCGTGCTCATGCAGGACGGTCTGTATTACGCGTCCGAGGAGGACGGATCGCTCAGCTTCGGGCGGATCACGATCGACGGCAAGGAGTATTATTTTTCGGAAAATGGTGACCGCATCAACGGGCCTGCCGAGATCGAGGGGACAACGTGGTACCTCAAGGACAATGTCTTCCTCTACGGCTGGATCGAGGAGCCCGCGGGCACGTACTACTGCTCGGACGACGGACTGCTGTCCGGAGAGCAGAAGATTGACGGCAAGCGGTATTATTTTGAGGACAATTATCAGCTGGCGCGCGGCTGGATCACGCGCGACGGAAACCGGTATTACTACGACGAGAACGGCGTGCTGATGACCGGCTGGCAGACGATCGGCGACGTGAGATACTGCTTCTCCGATTCGGGACGGCTGTACGTCGGAGATGTTGAACTCGACGGCACGAAGTACCGCTTCCGCGACGACGGCGCGTACCTCGACGGGTACATCAAGACGGAGCTCGGGGAGCAGTACTACAAGCGCGGCTTCCTGCAGACCGGCGTGACGAAGATCGGCGACAAATACTACTACCTCGACAGCAACGGTATCATCAGCGGCGGCAAGCACACCGTGGACGGCAAGCTCGCGTACTACAACGAGGACGGCAGCGCCGTGACCGGGTGGAAGACGATCGACGGAAAGAAGTACTACTTCGGCTCCGACGGCGTGCAGAAGCAGGGCACCGTTGAGATCGGCGGCAAATACTACTACCTCGCCAAGGACGGCGGCTTCCTCTCGGAGGGCTGGCACACGACGAGCGGCAAGATCTACTGTTACTCCGACGGCACGATCGCGACGGGCGTGACGAAGATCGACGGCAAGCTGTACGCGTTCAGCGACAGCGGCACGCTCATCACGAAGGAAGGTCTGCAGCGCGTCAGCGGCAAGAACCGCTACGTGAAGTCCGACGGAACGATCGTGACGAGCACCGAGATGACGATCAGCGGACAGAAGTACACGATCGACTCGAACGGTGTGGCGACGAAAAAGTTCAGTACCATTAACGAGGACAATCTCGAAGATTACCTGAAGAACGTGATCGACTCCGAGATCAAGAGCAAGAACATCAAGGATCTCTACAACTGGGTGAGACGCAAGGTCGGCTACTACTCATACTACTCGAGCGGCAGCAAGAGCACCAAGACGCTCGCGGCAGAGGCGATCAACAAGCGATGCGGCGCGTGCTGGCACTACGCGGCACTGATGACCGAGATCCTCAAGGCGGCGGGATATGAAGCGCGCGTGCTGAAGGGCGGCGGACATACTTATGCCGAGCACCAGTGGACGATCGTGAGGGTCGACGGCGTATGGTATCACATCGACGCGATGCGCTCTAACGTCTACATGGTGACGACGGAGAAACTGAAGGAATACACGTTCACTTACAATGACTCGCGGTACGGCCCGAAGAAGGGATCGTCCGGTTATACCGCGGAGTACTACTACGGATACACGATGCCGTAAAGGCATTCGGAGGTTTTGATGGTTTTCAGCTCGGTGACATTTTTGTGCATTTTCTTTCCGATCGTGTTCCTGCTGCACGCGGTTCTTCCGAACGGCAGAGCAAGGAACGCGGCGCTGATCCTCGCGAGCATACTGTTCTATGCTTACGGGGAGCCTGTCTATGTCATCCTGCTGCTTGTTTCCGTCATATTCAACTACCTGTTCGGCCTCGGTGTGGCCGGGGAGCGCAAGAAGGGCGTGCTGACCATGGCCGTGATCGTGAACATCGGACTGTTGTTCGTGTTCAAGTACGCGGGCTTCTTCGTGACGTCCCTAAACAGCGTTCTGCCGGCGAAATCGGCGCTTCCGGTGCCGAAGCTGTCGCTGCCGATCGGTATCTCATTTTACACATTCCAGGCACTGTCGTACGTGATCGACGTGTATCGCGGCAAGGCGGAGGTACAGCGAAACTTCTTCCGCCTGCTTCTCTATGTCTCGTTCTTCCCGCAACTGATCGCGGGACCGATCGTCAAGTATCATGATATTGAAAATGAGATCCGCACTCGCAACGCGACCGTGGACGACATCTTCAGCGGCCTCACGCGCTTCAGCATCGGCCTCGGCAAGAAGGTGCTGATCGCGAACACGATGGCGTACGTCGCGGACGCTGTATTTGCCATGCCGAAGTCCTACATCGGCCTGCTGGCGTCGTGGGTGGCGGCGATCGCGTACCTGATGCAGATCTATTTCGACTTCTCGGGCTACTCTGACATGGCCATCGGCCTTGGGCGGATGTTCGGGTTCCATTTTCAGGAGAACTTTAACTATCCGTACATCGCGGACAGCATTCGCGAGTTCTGGCGCCGCTGGCACATCTCGCTGTCGACGTGGTTCCGCGATTACCTGTATATCCCGCTCGGCGGCAACCGCAAGGGCAAGGCGCGCACGATCCTCAACAAGTACATCGTGTTCTTCTGCACCGGTTTCTGGCACGGCGCGAACTGGACATTCCTCGTGTGGGGCCTGTTCCACGGCACGCTGCAGATGGCCGAGGAGAAGGAGTGGATCCCCGTGCACCGCGGCTGGAAGGTATTTAACCACATCTACGCGCTTCTCATGGTGACGATCGGCTTTGTCGTGTTCCGCGCGGACACGCTGTCGCAGGCGGGAACCATGATCGCCGCGATGTTCGGCTTCGGGGCCGGCACGGGCTTCGGGATGGTGAAGACAGCGGCAATCCTGTCGCCGTACGTGATCGTCGTCATGCTGTGCGCATTTGTCGGCTGTACACCGCTTCCGCGGAAAATGGCCCTGCGCATTCAGGAGAAGAGCAGCGGTCGCTCGCTCGGTGAATTCGCTTCGATGGCGCTTTCGATGGCGATCCTCGTGCTCGCGCTGATGGCGCTTGCGGCGGAGAGTTATAACCCGTTCATTTACTTTAGATTCTAGGAGACTGTATGAAGAAGAAACTGGCATTCATCGTGATCTACCTGCTGGTATGCCTGGTGCCGCTGATCACCGTAGGCATGTCACAGGACACGTCTGCGTCGGAGAAACGCGAGAGCGCCGAGTTTCCGAAGGCAGTCGAAGAGGGAAAACTGAATACACAGTATTTTACGCAGTTTGACGCGTGGTTCTCGGACCACATGGGCGGCCGGTCCTTCCTCGTGAAGGCGCAGACGGCGATGAAGGAGACGCTCTTCGGCGAATCCGCGGAGACGTCCGTGATCCTTGGGAAGAACGGTTGGCTGTACTACGCGGACACGGAGGACGATTACTGCCACGTGCGCACGATGAGCGACCGCAACATCGACAACGCGGCGCAGATCCTCTCGATGCTGCAGACGTATTGCCGGGACAACGGCGCCGAGTTCGTGTTCACGGTTGCGCCCAACAAGAATACGCTCTACGCGGACAACATGCCCGCGCGCTACGCGCAGGCGAAGGGGAAGAGCAACCTCGAGGCGCTGACGACGGCGCTGTACGAATACGGCGTAAAATACGCCGATCTGACGATGGCGTTCCGCATGGAGGACAAGGTGCTGTACCAGCCGCGCGATTCGCACTGGACGTACGAGGGCGCGATGCTCGCGTACCGCACGATCCTGGACAGCCTGACGACGGAGCACGACCGCTTTGAGGACGTGACCTTCACGGAGCGGAACGACTGGGATGCCGACCTGGCGAATATGATCTATCCGGACGCCGCGGACGATGACGCGCAGACGTACCCCAATATCACATACACGTTCACAACGAAGGGCGACATGGTCTTCGACGAGGCTCTCGTGATCGAGACGCTCGGCGGCGCGGGAGAGGGCAACCTGCTGATGTTCCGCGATTCGTTCGGTAACACGTCGTGGCGGTATTTTGCGGAAGGGTTCTCGAAGGCGGAGTTCCAGCGCGCGGTGCCGTACCGCATGAGCTCGGTGAAGCGCTTGAACGCGGACACGGTCATTCTGGAGATCGTCGAGAGAAACCTGATCAACCTGGTGGAGAAAGCGCCGCTTATGGAAGCGCCCGTGGCTGAGCCGGAAATGCTCGATGCCGTGGATATGAGCGACGCGGCGGATCACCTGGAGTTTGAGGCGTCGAACGGCATGCTGCACGCATACGGCTGGATCGACGCGGAATGGCTGGGAGACAGCTATCAGGTTTACGTAGTAGTCAATCAGGACGGGCACAACGCATTTTACGAGGCGTTCAACGCGTACGAGAGAGAGCTGCTCGGCACGGAGGAGGGCGGCGACAACGGCTTCTCCGCGTATCTGCCGGAGGGCACGACCGAGGCAGCGGTGATCGGCATCCTCGTGGAGACAAAGGGACATTTCTTCTACGCGACGGCGGACGCGATGAAGTGACCGCGACCGGCGAACCGATAGGGGGGAGTGGTCAGGCAACGCGAAACAATTTATGAGAAACAAAAAGAGCATTTTGCGAAAGCAGGGTGCTCTTTTTTGATGCTCTGAGGGATCCGAGGGGGCGCCTCCGGCGAACGTGGAAAATCGGTGATAAATCCGTGTCCTCACAGAAAAATATTGCAATTTGCCGATAAATGCAGTATAATATGTGCAACGAAGGTTTAATACAGTTATACGAAAGCTTAATAATTTAAACGATAAGTTGAGACAAAAGGTCGGCATCACCTCGGAAGGAGAGGAATATGAGTACATACGAAGACAACATCGGCTCAAACATCCGTGAAGTGCGGCAGAAGAGACGCTACTCGCAGGAGAAGCTTGCGGAGCTGTGCGGAATTTCGAACACGACGCTGAGCGCGTACGAGAATTCGAAGAAGATCCCCAACCTGACGACGGTTGCCAAGATCTCGCGAAGCCTCGGCGTGAGCATTGAGCGCCTGTATTACGGCGAGAAAGCGGTGCAGGTCAACGATGAGCCTGACGAAGGAAAGAGAATTGTCTACGCCGTCTACACGCTTTGGAGCCTCGGCGTGATCTCGTACTACGAGAGCTACACGGCGGGCGTGATGATCCACTACGATCAGAACGAGGCGATCGGAACGATGCTCGTGCTGAATAAGTTCAAGGATCAGATCCGCCGTCTGATCGGCCTTCTGGATGAGTTCAAGATCCGCCGGAACACCTACCCGGAGCCGCAGAAGTACCTTGAGATGGTGCTCGCTTCGGTAGCGACGGAGATCAACGAAGAGATCGTGAGAAACAGCTGATCACGAAGATATAAAGGGAAAGGAAGTACATTTCTATGTGTGGTATTATCGGTTATGCGGGACATTCGGAGGCGGTACCCATTCTCCTGGACGGATTGGAGAGACTTGAGTACCGCGGCTACGATTCGGCCGGAGTTGCGGTCGTCTCGCCGGACAATGAGCTCCAGGTCGTGAAGACCAAGGGACGCCTCTCGGTCCTCAGAGAGCAGCTCTCGAAGCAGGAGCCGCTGAAGGGCGAGATCGGCATCGGACACACGCGCTGGGCAACCCACGGCGAGCCGAACGATACGAACGCGCATCCGCATGTCGGAGCGGACGGCAAGATCGCCGTCGTGCATAACGGCATCATCGAGAACTACCTGGAGATCCGGGCATCGCTCGAGAGAAAGGGAATTCATTTTGCGTCGGAGACCGACACTGAGGTCATCGCGCAGCTGATGGAATATTACTACCGCAAGCTCGGCAATCTGATGAACGCGGTATACGCGGTTCTGGGGCGTATCCAGGGCGCGTACGCGATGGGCATTCTGTGCCGTGATGTGCCGGGCCAGATGATCGCGGCCCGCAAGGACGCGCCGCTTCTGATCGGCTACGGCGAGGACGGCAACTTCATCGCGTCGGACGTGACGGCGCTTCTGGCGCACACGCGAACCGTGACATACATGGAGGACGGCGAGGTCGCGGTTCTCACAGCGGAAAATGTACAGATCTACGACCGTGAGCGCGCTCCGATCGACAAGGAAAAGCACACGGTGGACTGGGACGTGAGCGCCGCCGAGAAGGGCGGTTACGCGCACTTCATGCTCAAGGAGATCATGGAGCAGGGCGAGGCGGTCCGCAAGACCGTATCCCCGAGACTTCAGGACGGCCGCATCGTGCTGCCGGAGCTTGAGGGAGCGACCGAGCTTCTGAAGGGACTTCGCAAGATCAACATCGTGGCCTGCGGCTCGGCATACCACGTCGGCATGGTCGGCAAATACGTCCTCGAGAAGCTGCTGCGCATCCCCGTTGATGCGTATCTCGCGTCGGAATTCCGCTACAGCGAGCCGCTGCTCGGCGAGGACACGCTTGTGATCGTCATCAGCCAGTCCGGTGAGACGCTCGACTCGATGGCAGCTCTTCGTGAGGCGAAGAAGGGCGGTTCGAAGGTGCTCTCCATCGTCAACGTGATGGGCAGCTCGATCGCGAGAGAGTCCGACATCGTACTGTACACGTGGGCAGGCCCGGAGATCGCGGTCGCGACCACGAAGGCATACACGACGCAGATGGTACTTCTCATCATGCTCGGCATCTACATGGCGGACGTGAACGGACGCGTGCCGGCGGAGGAGTACAAGTCGCTGGTCGACGGCATCACCGAGCTTCCGGAGAAGATCGAATCGCTCCTCGGCGACGTGGACATCTGCCAGAAGGCGGCATCGCACTATTTCAACCGCAACAGCGTGTTCTTCATCGGCAGAAACCTGGACTACGCGCTCGGCCTGGAGGGCTCCCTGAAGCTCAAGGAGATCTCCTACATCCACTCCGAATCGTACGCGGCGGGAGAGCTCAAGCACGGTACGATCTCGCTAATCGAGCCCGGCACGCTCGTCGTGGCGCTCGCAACATATGCGCCGCTTCTTGAGAAGACGCGCTCCAACATCGTGGAGGTTCGCTCCCGCGGCGCGGACGTCATCGTCGTAGCGACGGAGGAGACCGCGCCGGCGGTTCGCGACCAGGCGACGGAGCTTCTGATCATCCCCACGACGCATCCGTTGTTGCAGCCCGTGCTCGGCGTGATGCCTCTTCAGATCTTCGCGTACTATGTAGCGCTCAACCGCGGCTGTGACATCGACAAGCCGAGAAACCTCGCGAAGTCCGTGACGGTCGAATAACACAATTTCATAAGATTACAAAACGCCCGATCATCACACCGATGACCGGGCGTAATTAGTCGGAAAATATGTCGGGTTATACGGCATACCCGCCCCTCCGGCCCAAGCCGTTCCATTGACACTACAGGGCGGAAATGATACTATATCTGCATATAAATCCCGCACGCGTACGCGGGGATAAGAGCGCGTATATTTTGGATAATGAAAGTCCGCAGAAGGACGGGCCGGCGAACGCAGACGCCGGCGAGGGAGGCAATGCATGGTTGTTGCGTATTATCAGATATTGCTTGCGATTTCGATCGTATTGACGATGCTGTATTTTCTGTCGTGGCATAAGCATTTCGATGTTCATGTCACGCTGATTTTTTTACTGATCCCGATCGCGATCCTCGGGAACGCGCTGACCGCGAGGTCGAGCGTGCTGGAGGAAGCGATCACAGCCAACAAGATCACGTACTTCGGCGGGACGTACCTGCTGCTGATGATCACGCTGTCCATTCTCAACCTGTGTGAGATCACGCTGCCGCGCATGGTGCGGTTTGCGATGTTCTTGGCAAGCACGCTTGTGTACTTCGGCGCACTGACGGTCGGGGACAGGACATGGTTCTACCGCTCCTGCGTGTTCGTGCAGGAGGACGGGGCTGCGCGCCTTGTTGACAAGGTGTACGGGCCGCTGCACACGATGTACGTGGCGCTTGTCATGATCTATTTCGCGATCGGGCTCGCGGCGCTTGTGTACAGCTACGTGCGCAAGAAGAGTGTGCCGAATAAGATCATTTTACTACTGTTCATACCGGAGACGGTCGCGATCTTCGCATTTTACGGAGGAAGGGCGGTCATCACGGACCGCATCGAGCTGTTGCCGGTCGCGTATGTGTTCGCGCAGACCATGTACCTGATCATCATCCACCAGGTGTGTCTGTACGACATCACCGACAGCGGCATCGATTCGATCGTGCAGAAGGGCGACAAGGGCTTCCTGTCGTTCGATTTCAAGCGGCACTACCTCGGCTGCAACGAGACGGCGCTCGAGGTGTTCCCGGAGCTTAAGAACATCAACGTGGACCGCCTGCTGCCGGCTGATTCAACGATCGCGAAGAGCGTGAACCGCTGGCTGGACACGTACGAGCACGATCAGAACCAGAGCGATTTCCGCTATCACGCGGGGGACAAGATCTACCTCGTGGCGATCAACTACCTGTATTCGGGCAAGAGGAAGCGCGGCTACCAGTTCTTCCTCACGGACGACACCGAGCGCCAGAGATATGTCGAGCTTCTGAACAACTTCAACGGCAAGCTCAAGGAGCAGGTTGCGGAGAAGACGCAGCACATCGAGGAGATGCATGACAAGCTGATCGTGAGCATGGCAACCATGGTTGAAAGCCGCGACAACTCGACCGGCGGTCACATCCGCCGCACGAGCGAGGGCGTGCGCATGCTGACCGACGAGATCAGGAAAGACAACGTACTACAGCTGTCGAATGACTTTATCAAAAACCTCATCAAGGCGGCCCCGATGCACGATCTGGGCAAGATCGCGGTCGACGACGTGATCCTCCGCAAGCCGGGCCGGTTCGAGCCGGAGGAGTTCGAGAAGATGAAGGCTCACGCGAGCGAGGGCGCGCGCATCGTGCATGCGATCCTTGAGGGAACTGACGACGAAGAGTTCCATCAGATCGCGGAAAATGTGGCCCACTATCACCACGAGCGCTGGGACGGCTCCGGCTACCCTGAAGGCCTCAAGGGCGAGGAGATCCCGCTCGAGGCGCGCATCATGGCGATCGCGGACGTGTACGACGCACTCGTGAGCAAGCGCGTGTACAAGGAGAGCATGTCGTTCGAGAAGGCCGACAGCATCATCATGAGCGGCATGGGAACGCAGTTTGATCCGCAGCTGGAGAGATACTACCTGGCGGCCAAGCCCCGCCTTGAAAAATATTATGACGAGCAGGAGGCCGTAGCGGACGGTTCGGGCTTCGTCGGCGGCGAGATGTGCAAGCTTCACTGAGGAAACGCCGATTGGATCAGCGTTTCTTCCGTGCAAACGGCGGATCGCACGATTGCGGAAAGTGTGTATGACGCGGGACGGCCGCGTAAAATAATAACAAGGGGGACGGATTATGATACGGGCAGTAATCTTTGATATGTTTGAAACGCTGGTCACGCTCTTCACGGGGCGGACGTACTTCAGCGAAAATATCGCGGAGGATCTGGGAGTTCCGCTCACGGAGTTTCGCGCCGCGTGGCACGCGACGGAGGATGAGCGGACCATCGGAAAATACACGATGGAGGAAGGCTTCTCGGAGACGCTCCGCAAGCTCAATCTCTACAACGAGGACTGGGTTGAGTTAGTGTGCAGGAAGAGACGAGAGGCGCTCGGGGATACCTTCTCCGCGGTGCCGGAAGCGTCGGTGCAGCTGCTGAAGGATCTGAAGGCGCACGGCATCCGCACGGCGCTGATCAGCAACTGTTTCTCGGACGAGAGAGCGATGATCCTGCAGAGCGAGCTGTACCCGCTGTTTGATACGGTGAGGCTTTCGTTCGAGCAGGGGGTTAAGAAGCCGGACCCGTCGATGTATCAGAGCATCATGGAAGAATTCGGGGTGACGCCGGCGGAGTGCCTCTACATCGGTGACGGCGGCTCGCATGAGCTGCAGGCGGCGAGAAAGCTCGGGATGAGCGCGGCACAGGCGATGTGGTTCCGTCCGGGGATGTTTGAGCCGCATGTCTCCTGCCCGGTGTTCAGTGATTTTCCGCATCTTGAGAAACAGGCGGATGTGGTCACGGAGGCGCTTCGGATCGATTACGAGGTGACGGATCACATCACACCCGAGGAATACATGCAGATGCGCCGCGAGGTCGGCTGGAGCGAGTTTCCGCTCGAGCAGGCCGCAGAGGGACTTAAGAATACAACGTTTCTGTGCTGTCTGCGCCGCGAGGGTGAGCCTATCGCGCTGGCGCGCGTGCTGTGGGACCACGGATACGTCGTGTATATCGCGGATATCATCGTGCGCCCGCCGTACCAGAAGGGCGGACTGGGGCGCGACCTGATGAACCGTGTGATCGGATTTATCGAGGGCACCATACTCAAGCCCGGCTACCGCGTGATGATCAGTCTGCAGTCTGCCAAGGGCAAGGAAGAATTTTACGAACGATTCGGCTTCGCGCCGAGACCGACGCCGGAACACGGCTGCGGAATGCACCGGTGGATGGAGGCGAAAAGCAAGTAATTGAAAGGCAAATAAGCGCGTAAGGAAAGGAGACCGGAACATGAATGACAATAAGGACAAGGTACTTCGTCTTGATTTTACGGCGGCAAAGGCGGAACCGACCGCTATAGAGCAGGAGTATATAAACCAGTTCGGGAAAGAGTTCGTCAGAGATCTGAAGGCCGCGTTCCGATGGATGAAGGAGACGATGCGGAGGCAGGCCATGCCGCAGGAGAAGGTGGTGGATCGGAGACTGAAACTGCCCTGCGTAAGCTACAGCGTGTATTTTATTGATTTTGCGAACGAGGAGGTTTACCGGCTGACGCGCGATAACTGGGGCGGCATGACCATCTATAACGAGGGAAATTCGCCGTTTTTGTGGGCGTTCAAGAACAGTGAGAACATCCCGGTACTGCTCGGAGGAATGTTCATGTACGACAGCCGGACGGCCAACTGGTGGGCGAGAGAACTCCTGGACAACAAGGAGTGTCCTTCGTATATCGTGCGCGATGAAAATGATCCGGACACGCAGTGGGGCGATTGACCGGGAACCCCGAACAATTAAAACCGCGAGCGGAGCGGAAGCCTTACAGAATTGTAAGATGCTTCCGCTTTATTTATGTCTTTACCGCGGAGAAGAAGAGTGATATACTATTATTGGTAATTGTTTGGTCTACTGCTGTAGTATGGATGGTATGCACACATGTAAGCAGTGGACGGAACAAAATAAAGGGAAGAGGATACGGTATATGAAAGCATCGGGATTTAAGAAATTGTTTCGAAGACCTGTCGCGATCGTTATGGCATCGCTGCTTGCCGTAGGAAGCATCGGCAGTGTGGCATTTGCCGACGTGATGAACACATATGTGTTAGTGGAAGCCGGTCAGTCTGTTACGATTGATGCGGATATTAACTATCAATATGCAGATGGTCACGAAAAAGCGCTCTCTGTTGAGGCCTACGAAGGGGCCGAAGGTGCCAAGGACGCGAGTGCTACGGTTAACGGTGATGTGACTTTAACAGCCGACGACAATGGCGAGAAAGATTACTATGCGGTTCAGGCATGGACATATGATGGCAATGCTTCCGCAGTTATCAACGGAAAAGTCAGTGCGACAGCGGAAGGCGACTTAAGCGATGTAACCGGATTGTACGCCCATGGCGGAGTATGGAACAACGGTTTCATGCCGGTGATCAACGCGACCGGCGAGCTGAATGTGACCGGGGCATATGCAACAGGTATTGGCGTTTACTGCCACGGGGATGTGACACTTCAAAATTCCATGAAGGTCAACGGAACGACCTTTGCTTATGGAATCAAGGGCAGTGCAGCCAGTCCGGATACCATCAAAGCAATCGTATCCGGCGACATTACCGTTACGGCAGGCGGGACCGCCTATGGAGTTGACCTCGATACCAGCGAAGGAGCCAGTCCTGACGTACGGGCAGATATCAAAGGAACGGTGACAGCGACTTCGGAAGGAGCGGCTTTCGGTCTCAGACTCAGCAATTTCGGAGGAAAGCTTGAGACTACTGTAGCCGGAGATATTATTGCAAAGCTGACCGGGGAAGGCGCCGGCAGATCCGCATATGGAATCTGTTTCTCGATACTTCCGGAAGCGACTGCTTACAGTGGTATTACGAAGATTACGGCGAAAAATGTCACTTCCGATGGTATCGGAATCGACATCGCGGAAGTTAACCATAACGTAAAAACCTCCATTCTGATCGAAGAGATCATCAAAGCCGACAACTACGGTGTAATCTTCCCGTTTGACTGGGAATTAATGGATATGGATAACGAACCGCCGCTGACGAGCGGGGAGCTCAACTATAATTTTTTGGAGCTTACGACGTGGAAGGTTGAGGCCGAGAATGTCGTGGCTGTGCGTGATTGGTTCGATGAGAATACGTATTATAAGAAAGATCCTGTCCTGGAGCAGCAGATCAACTATATTATTAAGAGCGAGGAACTCAATGAGAAATACGGCTCTTACAAGCTGACCGATGCGGACGGCGACGAATTCGGCACGAGCTTTGACTATCCGGTTGCGCATGTCGGCGACAGGATTTATATCAAGGCAAACCTGGAAGAGGGGTATGAGCTTGTCAATGCGTACAACGGCAGCGGGGATTCGAAGGAAGCGTTCACCAAGGATGGCGATCAGTTCTATTTCGATGTTCCTTCGGGCGGCGGAATTGATATTTCGGTTGAGGTGCAGAAGACCACGCTTGACATCACATTTGTCGACGAAGATACGACGACTGTGCTTGAGAAAGTCACTGTAAAGCGCGGCGAGATGCCCTCTTATGACGGCGAAGATCCCACCAAGAAGGAAGACGCACAGTACACCTACAAGTTCGCAGGCTGGACGCCCGAGATCGTGGCGGCGACCGAGGACACGACGTACACGGCAACGTATGAGAAAACACTCAGAAGTTATGACCTCACGTTTGATCTTGACGGCGGCACGCTCGACGGTAAGACCGGAACGTACGTGATGACTGCCGACTACGGCACGGAGATCACGATCCCCGACGCGCCGACGAAGGACGGTTACAAGTTCCTCTACTGGCAGGGTTCCAATTACAACCCGGGCGATAAGTACAAAGTAGAGGGTGCGCACGAGTTCAAGGCTATCTGGGAGGAGATCAAAGAGGAGCCTGAGACAACCAAGTACACGATCACATTTGTCGATGAAGACAAGACCGTTCTTAAGAAGGTTGAAGTTGAGCAGGGCAAGACGCCCGCGTACGACGGGGACGAGCCCGCGAAGAAGGAGGACGTGCAGTACACGTACAAGTTCGACGGCTGGACACCCGCGATCGCTGCGGCAACCGCGGACGCGACCTACACGGCAACGTACAAGGCGACGCTGCGGAGCTACGACCTCTCGTTCAATCTTGACGGCGGCACGCTCGACGGCAAGACCGGAACCTACGTGATGGCGGCTGACTACGGCACGGAGATCACGATCCCCGCGGCGCCGACGAAGGACGGATACAAGTTCCTCTACTGGCAGGGATCCAACTACAACCCGGGCGACAAGTATAAGGTCGAGGGCGCGCACGAGTTCAAGGCCGTCTGGGAGGAGATCAAGAAAGATGAGCCCACACCGAGCGTAGAAGCGGAGCCTTCACCGACCGCGGAGCCTTCGCCGACGGCAGCACCTTCGCCGTCCGCGGCACCGACGCCCGCGAACGGAGGCGGCTCAGAGCCGACACCGACGACGGCCGACAACAGCCCTCTCGGGTATCTCGTATTCATCGGCATCCTCGCGGCAGTGGCATTTTACGCGGCCATGAAGCGGCGAGAGCAGGCAGAGTAATCCGCAAGCGCACAATAAAACGACACAGATAAAACAACACAGACAAAACGAGGGACCGGCTTATCAAAGTCGGTCCCTCTTGGATTTCCGCAATCCGTCCCCGAACCGAGTTGCAAAGCCCGTTCAATACTGCTACAATTAAGGCAAATACAGGAAACTCAGGAGGTATGTGGCAGACAGTACGAAGGGAGGAATTCGTATGAAGAAGATTTGGATACCGATATTGGTAATACTGGGAATATTACTGCTGGGATACCGTGTCGTGGTTGTGATCAACGAGAACGGCTGGCTCTGGGCGAAGCAGCCGACGCCGACACCGACGGTTGAGCTGACACCGGCGCCCACGGAGGAGGCGAGGATCAACTACACGGTTGAAGAGCAGGATTTGTACAATGGCTACGGCCTTACCATCAGGGTTCTCGGCAGCAGAGAGGACGCCGGCGGCAACACGTACATCCAATACGAGTACAACAATGAGAACGACAGGCCGCTCAACGTATATACCATGGCGTATGCAGTCAACGGCATCATGATGTCCCGGGGGCCGGTGGCAGGTTCGGGAGTGAACAAACCGACCGCTCCGGGAATAACCGACAACATATACGGCAGCCCGTTGACAGAGTATTTGACGCAGCTGGGAGAGACGCAGGTACGAAGCATCGATTCCCTGATTTTCGTGTATGAATACACCACCTACAGCTTCGGCGAACTGATCACGGTCTGTCCGTGCAGGATTTCCACGACCGACGATGACGGCACGTACACGGACCCGAAGGGCGAGATAATCTACGAGAAGGACGGGATCGCCGTTGAGATCCGTCACATGGGCGGTGATACCTACGACCTGTTCTTCCTGAATCAGACCGACATGTACGAGCGATGTACGATGGAAGCGGAACTCAACGGGGAGGAGGCGTTCGTGCACTGGTTCGAGGACGCTTACATCCTGGGTGGATGTTGGGGTCATCAGCGGATCACGCTTAAGGAAAATGATGTGCTCACGTTCCGACTGCATGTAAAGACGGAGGGGAAGTACCGTCCGTGGTTCTATACCGACACGATCGAATTTAAGGCTCCGTAATGAGTCAGAGACAATGAGGAAAATGAGGGAGGCGCACGAATGAAGATCGTTGTCGCAATGGATTCGTTCAAGGGCTGCCTGAGCTCGCGCGAGGCGGGTGAGGCAGCGGCGGAGGGCATCCGGCAGGTATGGCCGGAGGCCGAAGTTGTCGTGCGTCCGCTCGCGGACGGCGGCGAGGGAACCGTTGCGGCGCTTGCGGAAGGCGCGACCGAGCGGGTGACCGTCACGGGGCCACTCGGCGAGCCGGTGGAGTGTGAGTACGCGGTCATCAGAACACGGCGCGCGGCAGGCAGTGAACCGCCGACTGGCAAGGAAAGTGCGCCGGCGCAGTATTTTTCGGAAAATGAATCCTCACCGCTCGCCGTCATCGAATGCAGCGGTGCATGCGGACTGCCGCTTGTGCCGCAGCAGCGGCGCAACCCGATGTACACAACGACCTACGGTCTCGGAGAGGTAATTGTAGACGCGGCAGCGAAGGGGTGCCGTCGGTTCCTGATCGGCCTCGGCGGAAGCGCGACCAATGACGGCGGCGCGGGTATGCTGCAGGCGCTTGGGTACCGGCTGACTGACGCAGAAGGCAACAATATCGGATACGGCGCGGCAGGGCTTATGAGGCTCGCGGCGATCAGAAAGCCGGAGAAGCAATCCCTCCTTACACAGTGCACCTTCCGCGTCGCCTGTGACGTGACCAACCCTCTGTGCGGGCCGCTTGGCAGCAGCGCGGTGTTCGGACCGCAGAAGGGCGCGAGGACAGAGGATATCCAAGTGATGGATGCGGCGCTGCGGCGGTACGCGGAGTTGGTGCGTGAATACTGTACGAAACGCGGGTCTGCGGCCGACACCGATCCTGACACCCCGGGCTCCGGCGCGGCGGGAGGACTTGGCTTTGCCTTCCGGGCGGTGCTCGGCGCGGAGCTGTTGCCGGGCTCGCGGCTTGTGATCGAGGAGACCAAACTCGAGGAATATATCGCGGATGCCGACCTGGTCATCACCGGCGAGGGACGGCTTGATTCGCAGACAGCGATGGGCAAGGCACCCGCGGCAGTTGCGGCGGTTGCGCAGGCGCACGGAGTACCTGTGATCGCGCTGGCGGGCAGCGTGGAGGCGGAGAAGGGCATTTTACGAGAGATGGGCCTGACGGCCTGGTACGGGATCAATGACCGTGCCGCATGCGACCTCGTGACGGCGATGCAGCCGGAGGTGGCGCGCAGGAACATGGCGGAGACAGCGGCGCACGCGGTAATGGAACTGAAAGAGAACGGAATAATATGAAAAAAAGCCCACTGACGTGGGCTT
>JAFZVZ010000012.1 GCA_017617545.1 Lachnospiraceae bacterium | reverse complement strand
GCACCTGTACCTGACGTGGCAGCGGCACCAGCACCTGTACCTGACGCGGCAGCGGCACCGGCACCTGCAGCGCCACCGGCCCCGCCGGTACCTAACGCGCCACCGGCCCCCCCGGCACCACCGGCTCTGCCACAAGCCGGAGCTGCTCAAGCTGCGGCAGCTGAGGGTAGAGCCAGCATGCTGAAGCGGCGTTTGGTTACTGACTATCGAAGGAATCATCGAAGAGGTAATCAGGCCGGTGCTTCAGACGAAGAATCAACAGAGGATAAGATTTTTAAATGGGGAGATAGAGCCGCTACAGCAGCAGGTTTGGTTTTCGATGCCGAAAGCTATTGGAAACGAGGTGCTGAGCTTAATAATAATATAGCAGAGGCTGATCCGCTTGCCGATCAGGTGTTTGGAGGTTTGTCGGCAGCATTACCATTGTGGTCGTTTGTAAGCAGCGCACGAAAAGCTAATGAGAACAGAAAAGCGATTGGCAAGAATAAGGTTCGTACTAAAAAAAGAAAAAAAGCACAGGCGTGGGCTTCCATGATAGGCAATATCAGTGGTTCTGCGACTGGCTTGCTTTCCGCAACATCGAAGGCTGTAAAATACTGGGGACTTAGTCTTGATGCGGAAAAAACCAATCCGGATTTGAAACTGACAGACCAAGAAAAAGACGTTTTGAAGGATCGTGGAGAAGCTGCAAAAATTATTGGCTTTTTGGGGAGCATCGGCAGTTTTGTTGGAAACACTTCAAAAATGATATCAGGTATAGCGGGCAGAAGTGAACATAAGAGAATTCGGGACCTAACGGCGCAAAATTACGGTTTTCAACAAAATCAACCATTGGCAGCACATACAGGAAATAAACCCGGGCATGACTTTAAGGCTAGAAACTATGCTATGCGCATGGCACATGATTTCAATGGGATTAAAGGAAATCAAATTGTGAAAGGTGGATTTGGATTCGCACAATCTGCGTTGGGCTTGATTTCCTCCGGAGTGAAGTCGTTCGCAAATGTTCAGTCTCCTTTGGGAAAGCTAGCATTGTTAGGGACGGATTTAATCGGATCTGTGTTGAAATATGGCGGTAGATGTGCTGAGGAAAACTCAGATACTGACGCAAAGAAAGAAATCAAAACAAAAAAACTGGACTATATCAATCATTACATTGGGTACAAAAAAGACCGGATAGAAACAGCTGCCGCGTTTAGAAACGACCCTTTTGTTAATGTTTTGTTGGAAAACCAACCGCTTAAGGATAATGAGAAACAGCGTATTATTGTCGGAAGGCTTGGCCTTGATGTTGATATAGTGGATCAGCCGTTAAGTGATGAAGAAAAGACTGCTGCGTTTAAATTTTTGGCATTGAGACGTGCAAGAAATATTTACAATTCGCCCAATAAAGCAACTATGCTTGGAGAACTTGGGTTAGCAAACAATGCTTCAATTGAGGAAATAGCAAAAGTTATTACCGGAGGGTAATGAATTATTGAAGGGGGGCAATTTGTAATGGAGCCTGTCGATAAAGATACGAATCCTGCAGTTGCGAGTACGCCGGCTGATCCGGCTCACAAAGGTAAAAAAACGGATGTTTCTCCCAATTCTCCGGGAGACGATACATCTAATGTGACACCACCGGCACCGCCGGTACCACCGCCACCATCCGATGCGGCACTAACTACTACGACGACAACCAATCCGCAGAGTGAAGATGGTAAGACACCTGCAAAGTCACCAGCTGCGCCACCAAAAGCTTCGCCGAAATTACCTCCGACATCCGATGATGATCCTGATCCGCATAAGGCCGGTTCTGCTTCACTACAGCCGGCACCCGGAGAAAATTCCCTGGGTGATTCGTCAGTCACAACTACTACAACCACGAATGATGCTTCGGATGATTCGTCAGACACAGCCACGCCACCGAGTAAAACATCCCGCCCAAAGAGTAAAAGAGCGGAGCCAGGACTTCCAAGCATATGGAATTTGCTAGTCGAGGACTATAGAAATAAACATAAAGCTCGAGAAGTGCCTGATGACGAAGATGAGGATCCGGGAAGTCCGGAAGCTATGGCGTCGGATGTCAAGAAGGTAGCTACGGGGTTTGGACATGCGGCGGGGGCGATGTCTCTTACAGCATCAGCATTGAATCTCGACAATGGTATTCATGCTGCAAACCTGGGGGATGATTATGACAAGAATCATCCTGACGATTACATGGGTAAACGTTCCGAGGCGGCCGGTTATCTGCGGGTTTTCTCCAGTCTGTCAGCGATGGGATCTTCCATGGCGAGTTTGTATGGTACTTATGGGGATTATCGCAATGCGAAAAACAAGGGGTTGAGGGATAGGAAAAAACAGGTCAAATATGACACAATGGCAGGGCTGTCTGGCTTAGCATCCAGCGTTCTCTCGTTGACATCTTCAGTTATGTCGATAAACGGTTCGGACCCGAATAAAACTGGGTGGGTCGGAATTGCATCTGCTGCGGCGGGGGGGTTAGGAAGTACTTTTAAAACCATTGGTGCCGCGAGAAGTGCGTCTCGACACGGTAAGGTAGCTGATAGAGCATCGAAAATATATGATTCTGAACCCGATCCTAAACCTGGTATTTCCAAAAATGAGAAACCTACCCATACCCGAGCTTCAGACATGACTACGATTGGTAATATAGAAGAATCAAGAATTCAAGGAACCACAAAGAAGAATGCGCAAAGGGCAGCTGCCAAGGCAAGACTATATGCCATGTCGCAGGCAGAAACGTACAATAGGGAAAAAGCACAACAGGAAAAGGGTAAAGCATGGAGGGAAGGAATTGTCGGAGGCGGATCTTTATTGGCAGGTCTCGGCGCAAGCATATTCTCTATGGCGGCAGGAAAGACACCGTTAGGCTTGATCGGAAGCGGTGTGTCCGGTATTTTGGGGCAGGTATTTAAATTCGGCGGTGCGATCGCCAATGCCAAAGCTAAGAGTAAGGCTAAGAAAAACAGTAGCAGTAGAATACATACCGTAGTCAATGATTACATTGATAAGAAAAAAGATAAAATCAAAGAGAACGCGCGTAGTATTTTGGCCGAGAATCCGAATAGTCCGAAGGATGATGAATTGACTATGGAGGAGGTTCGGGAAGTTACTGAAAATGATGCTATAGTGCGAAAAATCGCAATTGCCCGATTGAGAATTGATGTTACCCTGGATGGGAACAATCTCAGTGAGGATAATTATAAACAGGCATTCAAAGCAATTACGTTTAGGCGTGCTGAGAACATTAGTAATTCAAGAGGCGAAGAGAGAAAGGCCATGCTGGACGCACTCGGGATACCCAGTCGCGGAGCAACCGTTGAGGAGATTGCCGCGGCGTTAGGATACGAAGGATAATCATGTCGCACGAATTATTCAAACAATTGAAACACCGTTTCCCAAAGCCTTCCCCGTTTGTCCGGCGTGAGGGTAGGAAACTCAATGGCTCAGCGACACTGATCGTTGCCTGCGCGGGGTGGGGCAAGACCTCGTATCTTGCCCAGCTGGCGGAGGAGAATGCGAACAGTGTCTGTGTCAGTGTGGGCATTGAGGATAATTCCTGTGAGAGGCTGATCGAGCTTCTTGCAGAGGCACTTCCGGAAGCGGGGATCGAGCACGGAGACAGAGCCTATGATGCAGCGTGCAAGGCGGCAGAAGAGCTTGCCGGCGACGGAGGAAGACTGCTTCTGATCGATAATGCTTCTCTCATCACCGAGCCGGGGGCGTGCGCGCTGATGGAGATGCTCGTAAAGCCGGCGATGTCAGGAGCGTACCGGGCGGTTTTCGCTGCGAGGGAGATCCCGAGGTTTCTTCTCTCCGGCGTGATGGAAGGAAGCGTTGCGATGATGGGCGTCCGGGAACTGCGGTTTACACGCGCCGAGACGGCGGAGCTGGCAGCGGCGTTTACGGAACAGCCGTCGGATATGTATGTCAATACGCTGCATTCATTTTCCGGAGGATGGGGCGCGGCTGCGGCGGCGCTTGCCCGAAGGGGAGGCGACCCGTATGCAGCGGCAGACCGCACACTGTTGAAGCAGTATGTGAGTGACAATATCCTTGCGATGCTTCCGGAGGATCTTCGAAACTACCTGTTGATGACGGCGTTCATCGCCTTTGAGGATAAGGAACTGTCGAAGGAAGTCTTTCGCGTTGCGGACGGCAGCGCCAAATCCTTTGAACTTGTCACGCTCGGCATCGCGTCGGAGGACGGCGAGCTTTACCCCGGGGTGCTGCGGCGTATACTGTCTTCCTTCCTGCCTTCGGAGATGAGAGGGGATCTGATCAAGCGGGCTGCGGATCATTTTATCCGGAACAAGCGGTTTGCGGAGGCTGTGGCGCTGTTTGAGGAAAGTGATGATTCGCAGGCGGCGGAGCGTTTCCTTCGCACTTACGGCGCGGAGTTGCTCGGAAACTGCGAGTTTGAGCTGATCGGTTATTGCGGTAGAGTAATCGGCAGCCTGGAGACGATCGTCGATCCTGAGGTGCTCGGCATCCTTGCGCAATACCACTACTACAGTGGCGAGTATGACCGAATGGAGCGGGCGTACAACCTTGCGGACAGTAAGTTCGGCAAGGAGAACAAGTTCGGCATGTACCGGATGTTCTACAAGGGCCTGCTCAAGTATGAGGCAAATCCGAACCTTTATTCCGCCAATATTAAGAGGGCAGCGGAGTATTTTACCGCGGGTGATCTTCCCCTTCCGTTCCTGTATCAGAAGGAGAAGTCGCTGTTTGAGACCATTACCGCGGAAAATGAACCCGAGCCGGAGCAGTCAGTGCTTTCGGTGTTCCGTTTCGGCGACATAAAGCTTCTGGCGGGAAGCGAACAAAAGGAGATCCAGTGCAAGACGAGACGGAGTCCGGAGTTGATCGCGTATCTGCTGGAGAACCGCGGGAGAACGGTCAGCAGAGAGGAACTGCTCAACGCGCTGTGGCCCGATGACATGCCGGCCAATGCGGTGGCAATGCTGCACAACATGATCTATAACCTGCGGCGCGAGCTTTCCGCTTACGGTCTGGAAAATGTGATCAGCTATAAGAACCGGAGCTATACCGTTGATATGTCGATGCTTCGCGAGGCGGATGCGGACATCCTTACGGTCTGCCAATGTGTTGACAGGGATGACACGAGAACATTGCTTGCGCATGAGCAGGCCGCTGAGAATTACTGGGGCAGGTTCCTGGGCAGCTTTGACAGTCTCTGGACACGTGAGAAGAAGGAGTATTACGACCGCTGTTATGTCAACGCATGCCGTATGCTCTCGGAGCATTACAGGGAATCGGGTGAGTATGAGAGGGAGCTTTTGTTCCTGAAGAATGCGCTCCGCCTTGACCCGTATTCCGAACAGTTGGTGCACGACATTCTTGTCTGTTGCTCCGCGCTCGGAAAGCCGGACAAGGTGAACCGGTATTATGAGGAGTATTCCGCAAGGCTCGATGCCGATTTCGGAACGAGACCGAGCAAATGGCTGAGAAGCCAGTATCTGGCTTGTTTCGGCGAAAAATGAAGTGGCAGGTGACTGTTATGTACGAGCGATATGAAAAACTGTTCGGCGCGCTCCATGAGTATCTGGGAGCATTTTCCGAACGGGGATGGAACGAGAATGAGGCCGAACGGTTCCTCCGTGTGCTGGAGGAAGACGGGGATACGCCGTTTGATACCATGCGAAATGTGTTTGATTGCGGACGGTTTGAAGCGTGCGCGGTTGTTCTTGCGGCGTTCGCGGCATCGGGCAATCTCCACGTAGATCTGCTCAGCCGTTTCGGCTGCGGTAATGCGTCCGTCACGCCGGAAGCGGTCAGCGCGATCTTCTTTGGCTGCTCGGATATTATGCCGTTCTATGATTCGCTCTCTGAGGGAGCCGCACTGGATCGGCTGTTTGACGGGACGAAGCCGTGCGCGAATGTACAGATGAGTCTGAAGCGCGGTATCGCCTCGTATCTGTTCACCGGCGCGCTTTATGATCCGTGTTTCTCCGTGTCGGATCCCGGGGAGAATGCATATATCCCGCTCGAAAGCGCTGAGCACGCGGTGCGTGAGCTGACCGCGATCATCGCGGGACTTGAGCCGGCACAACCTTCCGTCATCTGCGTCGCGGGCGAGAAGGGTGTTGGCAGGCATGCCGTTACGTACCGTGCGATGGAAACCCTGAACAGGAGATATATACCTGTCGTTCTGCCTGCCAAAATGACTGCGGAACAGGCGGAAGAGTTATGCACAAAACTGCTCCTTTCGGAGAGCGTGCCCGTGATCTCATTTTACGGAGAAGATATTGATTCCGAGGAACTTGTCGAGAGAATTGCCGACGAGGTCGGCATGTCGATCATCATCTGCGGGAACGAAGACACTGTGGGGTTCGGGACGGAGAGCTACACGGTGAGGGTCGGGCTCCCGACGCTTGAGGAACAGTTGATCCTGTGGCAGACCATGAGCAGAGAGTATTCGCTTGCGACCGATGTCGACCTCGCCGAATTGACGGGTGAGTTTGAACTGACGCCGGCAGCCGTGAAGAAGGCGCTGCGATGCGCATCTCTTCTTGCAGGCAGCAGGACGCTTACGATGGGTGACATCAAGAACGGTTGTTATCGTTCCTTCGGCGCGGATATGGGCAGCAAAGCGGTGCGAATCAACAGTGTTTTCGACTGGGACGACCTTGTGCTTCCCGCGCACAGCAAGGAGCTGCTGCAGGCGGCCTGCGACCAGGTGCGGCTGCGCCACAAGGTGTTTGACGGCTGGGGCTTCGGTCGGAAAATGCCTTACGGCAAGAGCGTGTCCATGATCTTCACCGGCTCACCCGGCACGGGCAAGACCATGGCGGCGCAGATCGTCGCGAAAGAGCTCGGTATGGACATCTACCGCATCAGCCTTGCCAATGTTGTCAGCAAGTACATCGGTGAGACCGAGAAAAACCTGAACGAGATTTTCGACAACGCGAAGCAAAGTCACGTGATCCTTTTCTTCGACGAGGCGGACGCGCTGTTCTCGCGGCGCACTGAGGTCAAGGATTCCAACGACAAATACAGCAACATGGAGGCGGCGTTCCTTCTGCAGAAGATCGAGGAGTTCAGCGGAGTTGTCATCCTCGCCACCAACCTCGTTCAGAACTTCGACGAGGCGTTCAAGCGCCGCATGAGGTTTATCATTGATTTTCCGTTTCCCGATGCCGACCGGCGCAGGGAACTGTGGAAGCGGGCGTTCCCGAAGAAGGCTCCGCTTGGAAACATCGATTTCGAGTTTTTGGTATCGCACTATGAGCTTTCGGGAAGCAATATCCGAAACATCGCTTTGCACAGTGCGTTTCTGGCCGCTTCAGGCACGGAGGAGCCAATCGGCATGAAACATATCATGGCTGCGCTTCGGAACGAGTACGCGAAGAGCGGCAAAGCGTTTACCAGAGCCGAGGCGGGCGAGTATTATTCCTGTCTTACAGAGAACTGAGTAAAATGGGTGTACGGTTGCCTGGGCAGGACGGAAATATGCATACGGTTGTCCGGGACAGAGCGGCAGTTTCCGGTTCAATCTTGGGCGGTTAGCAGAGAGGTACCAGATGGAGTATGCGCACAACAGTAAAGTTCCGGTAGAGCCCGAGGAAATCCGGGAGCATGAGCAACGAAAACTCGAGGCATCGGAGAGTATTCGACGGGAACGAAACAGCAAGAGGGAGCAGCATAAGAAGCCCGAAGGCTATGATCAACATCCGGCCGACGAGAGGACGTACGAGGTGTTCGGGTTGAAGAACTCGTTTGACAACCTCTCGGTCAGTTCGGACGACCGGGGAAGGATGACGCTGGCGGTCAGCTCACAGAGGAGTTTCCACGGACCGACGCATAACGCAACGAGGAAGAAACTGCGCGGCTCGCGCCGCAGGACCAAATACGAACACTGGGGAGAGTTTTACACTGCGGCGTCCAACTTCAATGCGGGGGCATTTGCCTTTCGCACGAGAAAAAACCTTCCGGAACACAGGATTTTGCGGGAGTTCAAAGGAAATGCGTACAAGTACGTTGGGCGTGAGCGTCTGGAGGCGTTGCCGTTCCTCACGCTCGATGAGGACCGGGAATATCTCTCGGAGCTTCGGAGCCGCGACGGGCGTACATCCGAGGAGATCAGTGAGCGAATGGCTGTCGAGCGGACGATCGTGCGAAAGACCGAACTGGAGAACCGGTTCATCCGTAAATTGCGCATCGCGCGCAGGCAGACGTATGTGAAACCGGTGACGGAGTATACCGAGCCCGAACGGATCACCAAGGCTGTGACTGACGGCGCGGACGCGAACGACGCGGCAGTGAACGGATCGGCAGCAGGCGGACCGCGCGGGACAGGCGTTCAGGGCGGAGGTTCCCGGAGAAACAGTGAATCGGACAATAGTTCACAGGACATCGGGAACAAAAAGTGATAACATGAATCAGCAACAGCGCATTTTGACGGCAGAGCATGATCCGCCGCCGGAATGCGCTGATTTTATGCGCCTTTGCGATAAAAGACGGGTTTAGTTATAGCCTCAATTATTATTTTAGTTATAGTTCCCTGGTATCATCGACTCATAACAATGATACTGCTGAAAAGCGGTGTCAAATCCGTTACCGAAAGGAGGAAAGGTCATATCTGAAATAAGGATTGACCGATCATTATGGCAGAGTATTTATCTCCCGGTGTATATGTTGAGGAATTTGAATCGGGCGGAAAGCCGATGGAAGGCGTCGGTACAAGCACGGCGGGTTTCGTTGGTCTTGCGGAAAAAGGTCCGGTTGGCGGAGTTCCCCGTCTTATCACCAATTTTGCTGAGTTCAGAAGAACCTACGGCGGATTCCTTTCCGAGAACGAGTTCGGCGAGTACCGCTTTTTGGCTTACGCCGTTGAGCATTTCTTCGTTAACGGCGGTACGAGATGCTTCATCACCCGTGTAGCTCCCAAGAGCGCTAAGTGCGCGAAGGCTACGGTTGGCGATCTTTCGTTTGTTGCGAAGGATCCCGGTGAGTGGGGCGATGCGATCAGCGTAAAGATCACCCGGTCTTCCAAGGCTAAGACGCAGGCCCTTGAGAAGCTCGGCGACAAGAAGTACCGTGTAAAGAGCGGCGCAGGATTTAACCCCGGCGATATCGTAGCATTTACCGCGGGCGAGACCAAAGAGTTCAGCAAGGTAGAGAAGAACCAGGATAACATCATCACGTTCGAGAAGGATTTCGAGTCGGACATCACCGATACGGAACTTCTTCCGACCAAGGTTCTGACCACCTGCGAGCTTACGTTTGAAGTTAAGTATGCTGATACAAGCGAACTTTATGAGTGCGCTTCCTTCAATATCGACGCTGCAAACTTCATCTCCAAGAAGGCTGCTAAGTCGGAGCTTGTTGAGATCACCTATAAGGGATCCAACAAAGTCGGCGATCCGTTCGCATCGCTTACGGAAGAGGACATCGACGCTGTTACGGTTGAATTTGCCGGCGGCAGCAATGGTTCGGTTTCCAACATCTCCGCAGCTGACTTCATCGGTACTGACGGCGGTGCCGGCAACAGAACCGGTATCCAGTCCTTCCTGGACAATGATGTTGTTTCCATCATGGCGGTTCCGGGCGTTACCGATCCTAACGTACAGCTTACCCTCGTAGCTCACTGCGAGAACCTCGGCAGCAGATTTGCTGTGCTCGATCTCCCGAGAGATGCGAGAATGGTTGATGAGATCATCGCTCACAGAGATATCTTCAATTCGAGTTATGCAGCACTGTATCATCCTTGGCTGCAGGTCTTCGATCCGCTTGACAAGAAGAACATCGCGATCCCGCCGTCGGGCTCGGTGATCGGTATCTTCGCAAGAAGCGACAACTCGAGAGGCGTTCACAAGGCTCCTGCAAACGAAGTTGTCAGAGCATGCGTAGGTCTTGACTGCCAGTTCAACAAGGGTGAGCAGGATATCCTCAACCCGAAGGGCATCAACCTGATCCGTTCCTTCCCGGGACAGGGCATCCTCGTATGGGGCGCAAGAACGGCTTCGGCAGACCCGAGCTGGAAATATGTCAACGTTCGTCGTCTGTTCATTTTCCTCGAAGAGTCGATCAAGGCCAATACAAACTGGGCAGTGTTCGAGCCCAACGATCAGGCTCTGTGGACGAGAGTTCAGAGAACAATCAGCGTATTCCTTACCAACATGTGGCGTAACGGCTCCTTTGCCGGTGCAACCGCTGATGAAGCGTTCTTCGTGAACATCGGCAGAAACACCATGAGCCAGGATGATATCGATAACGGCCGCCTCGTATGCGTGATCGGCGTGGCTCCCGTGAAGCCTGCTGAATTTGTAATCTTCAGAATTACTCAGAATACAGGCAGTGCAGAATAACAGAAAGGAGTTGAATAGTTATGGCATATCCGCATACCAGATTTAGATACAAGGTTGAGATTGAAGGTCTTGATGCCGGCGGCTTCTCCGAGGTTACGGGTTTTGACGCTTCCATCGATGTGATTGAGTACCGCGAGGGCGACAAGGTTACGACGCCTCAGAAGATCCCGGGACTTAAGAAGTATGGCAATGTTACTCTTAAGCAGGGTCTCATCGACTCCACGGTTATGTACGACTGGATGATCGCAGGTGTGAACGGTGCGGTTGAGCGCAAGACGGTTACCATCACTCTTCTCGACGAGGAAGAGGCTCCGGCTGCTTCCTGGCAGATCATCAACGCATGGCCGACGAAGTACACGGCTCCGGATTTCAACGCGACCGCAAGTGAAGTTGCCGTTGAGACCGTAGAGCTTGCTCACGAGGGAATGACAAGAATTTCCTGATCGACCGTTACAACGAAACGAATAACAACTCCCCGGGAGCGAAAGTTTCCGGGGAGTTTACGTTTTGACGGAAAATGATATGCGGCAGCCGCGTTGACAGACAAAGGTTGTTAAGCCGGGTGCGATGTGGTAGAATAGCAGTAACATTTTACGAAGACAAGGAAACGGATATGGGAATTGAGGACTTTTTGAGCTCCGGCAACATGAGGCTCGACCAGCAGCTGAAGTTCACTGCGGAGATCGACAAGATGACGTCGGTTTACCGGAGAACGCTGCTGATCAGCGGAGAGCGTCGGGAAAATGATGCCGAGCACTCCTGGCACATCGCTGTGATGGCGCTGCTTTTCAAGGAGTACTGCGTGGAGAAGCCAAACGTTGAGCGTACGATCAAACTGTGTGTCGTGCACGACCTCATCGAGATCTACGCGGGAGATACGTTCGCGTACGATGTGAGCGGCAACGCGTCCAAGGCCGATCGGGAAAATGCGGCGGCAGATAAGCTGTTCGCGCAGCTGCCTCCGGAGCAGGGGGCGGAGATCCGTGCGCTGTGGGAGGAATTTGACGCGATGGAGACGACCGACAGCAAGTACGCGGCCTGCCTCGACCGCCTTCAGCCGCTTCTGCATAACACGCTGACCGAGGGCCACACATGGCGCAACAGCGGCGCTGTACGGTCCCAGATCGAGGCCCGCATGGCGATCGTTAAGGAGTTTATGCCGGAAGTGTACGAATGGGTCAGTAAAAATCTTGATCGCGGCATCGAGTTGGGCTGGATTGCCGGGTAACGAAAGTGTTCGAAATACTTAGGGGGTAAATCAGAGAGATATGAAGAGAGTCTTGAAAACATTTTTGATCACGTTGTTCGTCATCGCCGTGCTCACGATCTTTGGGCTTCTGTTCTATCACTCGGACTTATATACGAAGCTCGAAAAATCACGCATTGAGAAACAGCTGGGAAGAATCTACGGCACTGACTTTGAGGTCGACAGTATCGATGAACGCGAGTCGTTGTTTCCGAAGTTCGGAGCAAAGCAGGGATTTATCGCGTATTCCCGTGATGGTGTTTTCGAGCTCGGCGAATGCGACTGGAAGGGAACCGTTCTCACGGATTCCTACTGCCATTATTTCTACGCGCCGGCGCTGAACCAGGAACTGCAGAACATTATCTACGATTGTTTTGAAGATTTTCTCATTGTGCGGGACTGCTTCGAATTTGGCGGCAACCGGGCTGTAGTCGATCTTATTGCGGTGAACGATACGGTGAATGTGGACGCCTACACGGACAAGATCGACAGGAAGGAAACCGTCTTCCGGGTTTACGTGACAGAGAACGTCACGAAGGAACAGCTGCAGCTCGCGATTGAACATCTGCAGGAGAAAAATTTCGCGGGAAATGTCTTTTTCATGCGTGTTTCGGAGGAGTTGTTCATACAGCTGCAGCACTCGTGTATGGATTGCTATTATGCATTTTCCGGTATAGACGCTGCCCTGGCGAAATATCTCACCTGCATTGACGGGATGGAACGCCAACGGTTGGTCTCCGACCCGGGGGACTACATTGTGGCACGGTACACTCCCAAGTGGGGGAAAATCGAAGTTTACGACCTGATCAGCACTCCGTGATAATCCGTAAAAAAACTGTTGACAATCGGAAAATGCGATGATACAATTCGCTCAAATCAAATACGAAAACCGTTGAAGCGGAGATAACGGCATTGATGCCTTCACAGAGAGCCTGCGTTGCTGAGAGTCAGGCAAGAAACACTTTGTCAAATGGACCGCTGAGGGCGCAGTCAAATGGGTTTCCCAGAGTATTCTGCGACGTGAGGCAGACGTGACATGCCGGGGATATGATGGTATCCCGCAGAGAGCGCAGCATCAAACTGCGAATCAAGGTGGCACCGCGAATGAGTTTATATTCGTCCTTGACAGAAAGACATTTCTGTCAAGGACTTTTTTGTGCGCTAAGCGAGAGCACCCGCACCGGCGGGCGGCCGGCGGCCGGGAGAGACGCTTGCTCATGGAAACGCAGTTTCCGATGAGAAGCGGAACGACCGGGCGGAAGCAGACGAAGTCTGCGTGCGGGTGCCGAGCGCACGTACACGAGCAAACGAGCGAAGCGAGTTTGCGAGGTCGCGCGGCGGAATTTGATCAAACCAAACGGAGGTAACCATGAACATCACACCAAGCCTGGACAAACTGAAGGAACTTGCGGCGGACGGCAGCTACACGGTAGCGCCGGTGAGCTGCGAGATGCTCTCGGATTTTACGACGCCGATCGAGGCGCTGCGGGTACTGAAGACGGTTTCGGACCACTGCTTCCTGCTTGAATCCGCGAGAGCGGACGAAAAATGGGGCCGGTACACATTCTTAGGGTACGATCCGAAGAGATCGATCTCCTGCGTGAACGGAGAGCTGACGGACGGAGACAAGGTGATCCGCACCGACGATCCGTCGGGGTATCTCCGGGGAATTCTGGAAGGCTTTAAGGCTCCCCGCTTTCCGGAGCTTCCGCCTTTCGCGGGCGGCCTGATGGGCTACTGGTCATACGATTACCTCGGGTACCGTGAGCCGACGGTGCGGTGCAAGACCGTGGACACGGAGGAATTCCGCGACGTCGATGTGATGCTGTTCGACAAGGTGATCGCATTTGATCATGTGAAGCAGAAGATCGTGCTGATCGTGTGCGCGCGGCTTGACGATGTCGAGGCGGGCTATAGCGAGGCGAAGGCCGAGCTTATCAAGATGGCGGAGCTGCTTCGCCACGGAGAGAAGAAGAACGAGCCGGCGGGGCACCTGACAGGCGAGGTTACGGAGCTGTTCAGCAGGGAAGAGTACTGTGGGATGGTAGAGAAGGCGAAGAAGTACATCCGCGAGGGAGATATGTTCCAGATCGTGCTTTCGAACCGCCTGAGCGCCCCGTTCGAGGGTAGCCTCCTGAACACGTACCGCGTGCTTCGCACCATCAATCCGTCGCCGTACATGTTCTACCTCTCGGGCACGGATGTGGAGGTTGCGGGAGCGTCGCCGGAGACGCTGGTCAAGCTTGAGGACGGTGTGCTTCACACATTCCCGCTCGCAGGGACGAGGCCGAGAGGTAAGACGATGAAGGAAGATGTGGAACTCGAGGCGGAACTTCTTCGAGACGAGAAGGAACTTGCGGAGCACAACATGCTCGTTGATCTCGGTCGTAATGATCTCGGCAAGATCAGTCAGTTCGGTACGGTCCGCGTCGAAAAATACCACCAGATCGAGCGTTTTTCCCACGTGATGCACATCGGTTCCACGGTGCGCGGAACGATCCGAGATGACTGTGACGCCCTCGACGCGATCGAGGCGGTGCTGCCGGCGGGAACGCTCTCGGGAGCGCCGAAGATCCGTGCGTGCCAGCGAATTGCGGAGCTTGAGAACAACAAGAGAGGCATCTACGGCGGTGCCATCGGATACATTGATTTTACGGGGAATATGGATACCTGCATTGCGATCCGGATCGCATACAAGAAGAACGGGACCGTGTTTGTACGAAGCGGCGCCGGGATCGTAGCGGACTCCGTACCGGAGAAGGAGTACGAGGAGTGCCGCAACAAGGCGATGGCTTCGCTTCGGGCACTGCAGCAGGCGCAGGAGGTGGATGAATGATCCTATTGATTGACAACTACGACAGCTTTTCCTACAACCTCTTCCAGCTGGTCGGTGAGATCAACCCCGATATCCGGGTGATCCGCAACGATGAGCTGACGGTGGAGGAGATCCGGGAGCTCACTCCCGAGCGCATCATTCTCTCGCCCGGCCCCGGCCGGCCGGAGGACGCGGGCGTCATCATCGATGTGGTGAAGGAGCTCGGACAGACGATCCCGATCCTCGGCGTGTGTCTCGGACATCAAGCCATATGCGCGGCGTTCGGAGCGACGATCACTTACGCGAAACAGCTGATGCACGGAAAGCAGTCGGTCGCGAAGATTGACACGACATCCACTCTGTTCCGCGGATGCCCGAAAGAGACCGAGGTCGCGAGATATCACTCGCTCGCGGCGGATCCCGATACCCTGCCCGAGGAACTGGTTGTAACGGCCGTCACCGCGGACGGCGAGGTGATGGCGGTTGCCCATCGCGACTATCCGATCTACGGAGTGCAGTTCCATCCTGAGTCAATCATGACACCGGACGGGCCGCGGATGCTTCGGAATTTCCTGAAACTGTAAGCGACGCCGGATTTAAAAGACGGTCACAGTGACGCCGGACTTAAAAGATAGGTCACAGCGACGCCTTTCGGAAAGATTACTGTTGAAACATATCTGTTTTGGCATCCTCAACAGTAAAAACGAAAACGAGATGCATACTTCAGAAGGTGATTTCCGAAATATTACTGTTGAAAAAAGCCAAAAGGACGAAAGCAACAGAAAAAAGAAGAGACGTTACCTGTCCAATGGCTTATAATTCAAAAGTTTTACTGTTGAAATCCAGGAAATAACGGTCGTCAACAGAAAAAACACGGAGAATGGATGAAATCCATGGACCGGCGTCTCGAAAATGTCTGTTGAACCTGAGAAAAAGAAGCAAAGCAACAGAAATTTGAGAGAAAAGAAGCAAAACCGTGGTATCCCGACAGAGCTAATGAAAAAAGCAGGATCACAGTATCCCGACTAGACTAAGGGAAATAATAAAGGGAAACAATAACAATAAAACACACAAAGGAGAACAAAACAATGATCAAAGAAGCAATTGTCAAGATCGTCAGCAAGGGAGACCTCACGTACGATGAAGCGTATACCGTAATGAACGAGATTATGAGCGGTGAGACAACGCCCACGCAAAATGCGGCATTTCTCGCTGCGCTGTCCACGAAGAGCGCACGCGCGGAGACAACCGATGAGATCGCGGGCTGCGCGGCAGCGATGCGCGACCACGCAACGCAGGTGGAGACCGGTATGGATATCTTCGAGATCGTCGGCACCGGCGGAGACAACGCGCAGAGCTTCAACATCTCGACAACCGCGGCGATCGTAGCGGCAGCGGGCGGCGTGAAGGTGGCCAAGCACGGCAACCGCGCGGCATCCTCGCTGTGCGGCACGGCGGACTGCCTCGAGGCGCTCGGCGTGAACATCCAGCAGAGCCCGGAGCGCTGCATCGAGCTTCTCAAGGAAGCAGGCATGTGCTTTTTCTTCGCACAGAAGTATCACTCCTCGATGAAGTACGTCGGACCGATCCGCAAGGAGCTTGGTTTCCGCACGGTCTTCAACATCCTCGGACCGCTCACGAACCCCGGACATCCGACGATGCAGCTCCTCGGTGTGTACGACGAGTACCTGGTGGAGCCGCTCGCGCAGGTTCTTGTGAGCCTCGGCGTAAAGCGCGGCATGGTTGTGTACGGCATGGACAAGCTCGACGAGATCTCCATGAGCGCACCGACGAAGATCTGCGAGATCCGCGACGGATGGTTCCGTTCCGTGGTTATCACGCCGGAGGATTTCGGGTTCGAACGCTGCACGAAGGATGAGCTCAAGGGCGGCACTCCCGCGGAAAATGCAGCGATCACCCGCGACATCCTCGGCGGAGCCAAGGGCGCGAAGCGCAACGCGGTCTTGCTCAATGCAGGCGCATCACTCTACATCGCAGGCAAGGCGGAGACCTTCAAGGACGGCGTTCGTCTCGCGGCGGAGATCATCGATTCCGGCAAGGCACTTGAGACGCTTGAGAAGATGATCGAGGTCAGCAACCGTCCGGAGTAAATATTTAGACAGACAGGCAGGTAAGCATGATTACAGCAAACAATACAAACGGAGCCACACTCACCATTCTGGAGCAGTTGGCAGAGCATGCAAGGGAGCGCGTTGCGGCAGCGAAGCTGCGGTTGGCGGAGGCGGACCTTCGCCGCATGGCGGAATCGCTTCCGAAGGGCACACAGCGCTTTGAACAGGCACTTCGCAGACAGGGACTTTCGTTCATCTGCGAGTGCAAGAAGGCGTCACCGTCGAAAGGGCTGATCGCGCCGGATTTTCCGTATCTGCACATCGCCCGTGAGTACGAGGCGGCGGGTGCGGACGCGGTCTCGGTGCTGACGGAGCCGAAGTGGTTTCTCGGGAGCGACGAGTATCTGCGGGAGATCGCGGACGCGGTATCGCTTCCGTGCCTGAGGAAGGATTTTACGGTGGACCCGTACATGATCTACGAGGCGAAGCTTCTCGGGGCGTCCGCGGTGCTTCTCATCGTATCCCTGCTTGACGGCACGGAGCTGCGGGAGTATCTTAGTATATGCGACTCGCTGGGGCTTTCCGCGCTGGTGGAGATCCACGATGAGGCGGAGGCTGAGACGGCGGTCGAGAGCGGAGCGCGGATCATCGGGGTGAACAACCGGAATCTGAAGGATTTTTCGGTTGACACCGGGAACAGCGGACGACTTCGCGACCGGATCCCGCGCGATGTGCTTTTCGTGTCGGAGAGCGGCGTGAAGACGGCGGAGGACGTGAGAGACATCTGCAGGATCGGTGCGGATGCCGCGCTTGTCGGTGAGACGCTGATGCGCGCGCCGGACATCCGGGCAAAGTTTGCGGAGCTGCGAAGCGGCGCGGAGTTGTACTGACGGAATTGTATCACGGGAAACGGGCAGTCCGGAGCGGCAGTCCGTGCGCGTGATCATATATATGGTGATGGTATGACAGAGATCAAACTGTGCGGGCTTTCCCGCCCGCAGGATATCGAGACAGCCAACGCCCTGCGGCCGGAGTACATCGGCTTTGTGTTCGCAAGAGGCAGCAGGAGGTACGTCTCGCCGGAGACGGCGGCGGAGCTTAAGAGCGAACTGGACCCTTCGATCCGGGCGGTCGGCGTGTTCGTCGATGAGACGCCGGAGGAGGTCGCAAGGCTTCTGAACACCGGTATTATCGACATTGCGCAGCTGCACGGCACGGAGGATGAAGCGTATATCGCGAAGCTTCGTGAGCTCACGGACAAGCCGGTCATAAAGGCTTTCCGGATGGATGCGGAGGATGTGCTTGCCAGGGCGTCGGAGTGCTCTGCGGACGCGATCCTGCTGGATTCCGGGGCAGGCTCCGGCATGACATTCAACTGGAAAATGCTGAAGCATTTTACGCGGAAGTATTTCCTCGCGGGAGGGCTAAATCCCGACAATGTTGCGGAAGCGATCCGGGAGCTGCATCCGACGGCGGTCGATGTGAGTTCCGGGATCGAGACAGAAGGACGGAAGGACGCGGCGAAGATGAGACAGCTCGTCGAGGCGGTCAGAAAGGAAGACGGAAATGAGTAATCCCAACGGACGGTTCGGTATTCACGGAGGACAGTACATCCCCGAGACATTGATGAATGCCGTGATTGAATTGGAGGAGGCTTACAACAAATACAAGGTCGATCTGGAGTTTCAGCGTGAGCTGGCGGAGCTTCTGGAGGAGTACGGCGGACGTCCGTCGCGCCTGTACTACGCGAAGAAGATGACCGAGGACCTCGGCGGCGCGAAGATCTACCTGAAGCGCGAGGATCTCAATCACACCGGCGCGCACAAGATCAACAACGTGCTCGGCCAGGCGCTCCTCGCGAAGAAGATGGGCAAGACGCGCCTGATCGCGGAGACCGGCGCAGGTCAGCACGGTGTGGCGACGGCGACGGCAGCGGCGCTGCTCGGCATGGAGTGCGTCGTCTTTATGGGTGAGGAGGATACGATCCGGCAGGCACTCAACGTGTACCGCATGCGTCTGCTCGGAGCGGAGGTCATCCCGGTGAAGACGGGAACCGCGACGCTGAAGGACGCGGTGTCCGAGGCGATGCGCGAGTGGACCAACCGGATCAGCGACACGCATTACTGCCTCGGGTCGGTGATGGGACCCCATCCGTTCCCGACGATCGTGCGCGATTTCCAGGCGGTCATCTCGAAGGAGATCAAGGAGCAGATGCTCGCGAAGGAAGGACGGCTGCCGGATGCGGTGATCGCCTGCGTGGGCGGCGGTTCCAACGCGATCGGTTCATTTTACAATTTCATCGAGGACAAGTCGGTCCGCCTGATTGGCTGTGAGGCCGCCGGACGCGGCATCGATACATGGGAGACGGCGGCGACCATCTCCACCGGAAAGCTTGGCATTTTCCACGGAATGAAGTCCTATTTCTGCCAGGATGAGTACGGCCAGATCGCGCCGGTATACTCCATCTCTGCCGGACTGGATTACCCCGGCGTAGGACCCGAGCACGCGTATCTTCACGACATCGGCCGCGCCGAGTATGTGGCCATCACGGACGAGGAGGCTGTGGAGGCGTTCGAGTATCTCGCGAGAACCGAGGGTATCATCCCGGCGATCGAGTCCGCTCATGCCGTCGCGTACGCGCTGAAGCTCGCGCCGACGATGGGCAAGGACAAATGCATCGTTGTGACGATCTCCGGCCGCGGCGACAAGGACTGCGCGGCAATCGCCAGATACAGAGGGGAGGATATCCATGAGTAATACATGCGAAAACAATGTGATCAATGCGTCGGAAAATGCATCCTGCAAAACGAAAGCGAACAGGATCGCTTCCGCGTTTGACCACGGCAAGGCATTCATCCCGTTCATCACCTGCGGTGACCCGGATCTGGCGACCACGGCGAAGGCTGTCCGTGAGGCGGTCAGAAACGGCGCGGACCTTGTGGAGCTCGGCATTCCCTTCTCGGATCCGACGGCGGAGGGCCCGGTGATCCAGGAGGCCAACGTGCGCGCGCTTCAGGGCGGCGTCACCACCGACAAGATCTTTGATCTAGTGCGCGACCTGAGGAAGGATGTGACGATACCGCTGGTGTTCATGACGTACGCAAACGTTGTGTTTTCCTACGGCACGGACCGGTTCCTGCAGACCTGCAGTGAGATCGGCATTGACGGACTGATCCTTCCGGACATTCCCTTCGAGGAGCGCGAGGAGTTTCTGCCGGCCTGCCGCAAGTACGGCGTAAAGCTGATCTCGCTGATCGCTCCGACGTCGGCAGGGCGCATCGCGATGATCGCGAAGGAGGCGGAGGGCTTCCTCTACATCGTCTCGAGCCTCGGCGTGACCGGCGCGAGAAATGAGATCCGGACGGACCTTGAGTCGATCGTAAAGGAAGTGCGTGCGAACACGGATATTCCGTGCGCCGTCGGCTTCGGTATCTCAAGACCCGAGCAGGCCGCAAAATGCGCGGAAGTCTCGGACGGTGCCATCGTCGGGTCCGCGATCGTGCGGATCATCGCGGAGTACGGCACGGAAGCACCGGAGAAGGTCGGAGAGTTCGTTCACTCGATGGTTTCGGCGCTTCGGCCGTAATGAAAAGAGTAAAGAAAACGGGAAGCCGTGTTGGCTTCCCGTAATTTTTGTCTTGTTGTTGAGCGGTTGTCCTGCTCAGTACGGTAAATTGTCGTCGAAATTCGACTGGCGGTTATTGTTGCCGACGTTGTTTCTGTCCCGTTTCATTCTCTCCAGGCGGTTCATCTCCCGAAGCTGCTCCGCCATCTTCTCGAACTTCTGCTGCCGGATCTCCACGATCAGCGGGATCCATGCGCCTATGGCAAAAAGAGCAATGATCACATAGACGGCATATTTCCAGAAGGACGATGCCGGATAGTAAACCTCCGTCGGGTCAGATGCAAGCACGTAGGCCTGCACTTTCTCTCCGGCGTACACGGACTTGTTCAACACGGCGTTTGCCTTTACAAGCTTGCCGTTCGCGTCCTCGTATACTACCGTTACCTGCTGCCGGTGGTTGACCGTGAGCACCGTCTGCACCGTACATGTTGTAAGCACGCCGTTGTTCACGTAGTTCTTTTCCTTGGCGTTGCCGATCTGTATAGCGATGAAAAATACGATCGGAAGCAGCACGCCTACTCCAATCCCGAGAAGAATGGACTTTTTGATACCCATAATACACCCCTCCTGCCGAAGTATCCGCATCAGTTCGAAACGGTTATAGAACATCTTACCGTATCTGAACGGAAAATGCAAGGGAGACAGTGCGTGTTATCCCCAGACTTCCTCGGCAATCTCGCGGACGAGATGAAGCTTGGCCCACTGCTCGGCCTCGGTCAGCTTGTTGCCGATCTCGCAGGACGCGAAACCGCACTGTGGACTGAGGCAGATCCGATCGAGCGGGATGTATTTTGCGGCCTCATGAATGCGTGCGATGACCGTCGCCTTGTCCTCGAGCTTCGGGGACTTGGTGGTGATCAGACCGAGCACGACCTTTTTGCCCTCCGGGATCTTCGCAAGCGGGTCGAAACCGCCGGAGCGCTCATCGTCATACTCGAGATAGAAGGCATTCACATGCTCTCCCGCGAAGAGGAACTCCGCGACATCGTTGTACGCTCCCGTGCTTGCGTAGGTGGAGTGGAAGTTGCCGCGGCACACATGCGTGTTGATGACGAGATCCCCGGGCTGTCCGTCGATCACGCGGTTGTTGATGGTCAGGTACTGTTCCTTGATGCGATCCACGCCGTTTCCCTCGGTTCCGTAGAAGAGCTTCACACGAGGGTCGACAAGCATGCCCCAGGTGCAGTCATCGAGCTGCAGATTGCGGCAGCCGGCCTCGTAGAGCTGGCGGATCACCTCGCGGTAACCGGTGACGAGGTCGTCGATCAGCTCGTCGTCATTGTCGTAGAATTTGCGCGTATTTTCCGCCGCGAAAGGCATGATCAGCTGCGCCAGGAACTGCGCGGGCGCGGGGATGGTCTGCTTGGCCACGGTGTGTTCATCCTCAAGTGCCTTCACAAAGCGGAAATGGGAAACAAAGGGATGCTCCTTCGTGAGGGACAATTTTCCGACGAGATAGGTGTCGTCGATCATCGCCTGCTCGCCGTGGAACGGAAGACCGGTCTGCGTCTTGTGATGAGCAACTCCGTCAAAACCCCACATAAAATCCAGATGCCATGTCGCGCGGCGGAACTCGCCGTCCGTAATGACATGGTACCCCAGTTCTTTCTGCTTGGCCACGAGCTCTTCAATGCACTCATCCTCCACATCCGTGAGCGCGTCGCGGCCGATCTCTCCCTTCTCAAATGCAATTCTCGCCTTCTTCAGGCGCGCCGGACGAAGGAAACTTCCGACGTAATCATACCGAAACGGTGTCTTCTCTGCCATAGCCGGCTCCTCCTTGTGTGTTATGGGGCAAAGTATAAACCTATTGACACAATAGGTAAAATATTTAAAAATGCAGCTCAGCCATAGAAAAAATCTATAAATCATGCTATAATGCGAACAGTATCTATGAAATGAAAGGAGCAGCCATGACGCTGAAACAATTGCAATATGTCGTGACCGTCGCGGAGACCGGCAACATCACGGAGGCCGCAAAGCGCCTGTTTCTTGCGCAGCCGAGCCTGACATCCGCGATCCGCGATCTGGAAAATGAGTTCGGGATCACGATTTTCCGACGCTCCAACAAAGGGATCGAGCTGACAACCGAGGGGGAGGAGTTCTTAGGCTACGCCCGCCAGGTGATCGAGCAGACCGACCTGATCGCGGAGCGATACGCCGGCGCGCCCGTCGGCAAGCAGCGCTTCTGCGTTTCGGCGCAACACTACTCGTTCGCCGTGGAGGCGTTTGTGAGGCTGCTCCGTGAGTTCGGCGGCGATCAGTATGAGTTTCATATGAGGGAGACGCAGACGTATGACATCATCGAGGATGTCGCGAAGCTTCGCAGCGAGGTCGGTATCCTGTATCTGAACCGGTATAACGAGACCGTGATCCGCAAGACCCTGCGGGAGAACAGTCTTGCGTTCACGCCGCTGTTCACCGCGAAGCCACACGTCTTTATCGGCCGGGAGAGCCCGCTGGCGTCAAAAAAGGTGATCACGATCGAGGATCTGAAGCCGTATCCGAGGCTTTCGTACGAGCAGGGAAGCCACAACTCGTTTTATTTTTCGGAGGAGCTTCTGAGCACGATGGATTGCGACAAGGAGATCGTGGTGTGCGACCGCGCAACGCTGTTTAACATGCTTGTCGGCCTTAACGGTTACACGGTCTGCAGCGGTGTGATCAGCGAGGAGCTGAACGGCCCGAATATCATCGCGAAACCGCTGGACGTGGATGATTACATGGAGATCGGGTACATTCTTCCGACGGCGATCCGCCCGTCGCCGATGACGGTCAACTACGTCCGCTATCTCACGGCGGCCTGCGGAGCGGAGAAGTAGAGGCATAAGACAACAACAATAACCATACACGAAAGGGAAAACTATGAGGATCATCATGATTCGCCACGGCGAGCCGGATTACAGTACGGATTCATTGACGGAGAAGGGCAGGAGAGAGGCGGCATGCCTCGCGAAATGGATCCGCCGCATCGATGCGGACGTTTCGGACTACTATGTGTCCCCGCTCGGGCGGGCAATGGAGACGTGCAGGACCTGCCTTGATCCGCTCGGGAAGGAGGCGACGGTGCTTCCGTGGATCGAGGAGTACACCGGGCGCACGTACAACGAGCGATTGGGCAGAGTCAGACACGCGTGGGATTTCTATCCCGATGACTGGACGAAGGACGAGACACTCTTCTCGGCGGACACCTGGCAGAGTTCTCATTACTACGACAACGATTCCTGTAAGGACGGCTACCGCGTGATCACGGAAGGCTTTGACGGTCTTCTGGAAAGCTACGGATACCGCAGGGACGGCCACGTGTTCCGTACGCAGTGGGGGCCGGAGGGACCCTGCGAGAAGACGATCGTGATCTTCTGCCACATGATCGCGACACTCACGGTGGTCGCGCATCTGACCGGGATCTCGGCGCCGCTTCTGTGGCACGGCTTTTACTGCGCGCCGACCGGACTTACGGTCATCGAGACTGAGGAGCGGGATCCGGGAACCGCGTGGTTCCGCGTCCGCGCGATCGGGGAGGTTGCACACCTTCTGAGCGAGGGTGAGCCCATCTCGGGTTCAGGCTTCAAGAAGAAATAAAGTAGTCAAGGCTGTTGAGATTGGGAGGTGAAGAGATGATCGCTGATATTCATTGTCCGAAATGCGGCGCACCCGCGGTGTTTGACATTTACTACCAGAAATATCAGTGCCAGCACTGCGGCTCGAAGGTTGAGATCAGTGAGGCGCAGGAGCAGAAGCTGGGCTTTCGTAAAATGCGGGGCGAACACCTGCAGACTTCGGTGAAACAGTTCCGCCTGTTCAGTGCGTCCTGCGAAGGCTGCGGAGCCAAGGTCATCTTTGAGGAAAATGAGGCCCTCTCGAGCTGCGCTTTCTGCGGCCGAAGCATGACGAGAAAGGAGTACATCCACTCCAAGGGAATGCCTGAGAGCGTGATCCCGTTCCGGATCACGCAGCAGGAGGCGACGGAGCGGCTTGCCGAGTGGTGCAGGGACAACAAGGGAAAGCGGGAGGCGAAGCATCTGGAGCCGCTGCTTTCCGAACTGAAAGGCTTTTATCTCCCGTATGAGCTGGTCCGCGGACCGGTGCATATGACCGCGGAGCGAATGGATGGGGGAAAGAAATATTCCTGTGAGGGATATCTGTTCAATGAGTTTGTAAACCGTTCAGCGCAGTTGGACAACCTGCTTCTTGACGGCATGGAGCCGTTTGATCTGCAGGGGCTGACGGAGTTCGATTTTGCGTATGTGGCGGGACACCGCGTCAAGACATCGGACGTTGCTGACAAGGAGCTGGAATCGCGCGTGCGAAGAGAGGTGGAGGCGACCTACAAGCCATCCGTTCGCAAGGTGCTGGAGACCAAGGCGATCGACGTGGATGCGGATGTCTCTTCGGCGATGAGACTGCCTGTGCTCCTTCCGGTGTATTACATCAGCAGCGGCAATACGGTTGCCGCCGTGAACGGGCAGACCGGCAAGGTGAGTGTCCGCGCGGAGAAGGAGTCGCATTACTATTTTCTGCCCTGGTGGCTGAAGGCGATCCTTGCGACAGTGATCGTGAGCGGCGGCCTTTTCGGGGCGCTGTACGCCGGCGGATTCGGTGTCGGCGGAGGATTGTACATCACCGGAATGTTCGCGATCGTGATGCTGGTCATCATGCTCTGCCTGTACAGTGACACCGTGAAGAATCCCTTCTTTGTCAACGGCGGCAGGGAGATTTTTACCTCCGGGGAACAGAGCTTTCACCGCGAGAACGGAAGACTTGTCCAGGACGATTCCATCCTGGAGCGGAAGGTTGTGGCGCCTACATTTTACGAGACAATTGAGGGACAGAGGGTGCCGGTAGTGCTGCGGTTTGCGACGCCGTACCGCGTGGCGCGGATGATCACACTGGCGCTGATCGCGATGTTCCTCCCGGTGATCCTTGCGCTGTTCATCAACGGTTTTGATTTTCACAGACTGACCCTCGGCGGTTCCGCCGTATGGTTCTGCATCGCGGTGCCGACTGTTCCCGTGTACCTCGTAAAATTCGGTATCGTCGAGCTGTATGAGCGGCCGTGGATCTACATCATCCAGCCGGATGGCAGTAAGAAACGGTACCGGAAGAAAGGCAACTTCAAGATCACGAAGGAGATGCTGGGCATCGGACTGAGAGCGCTGTTCGTGCCTCCGGTCAGCCTCGGCGTATGGTTCGGAATTCTGTGCTTTATCGCGATGGTATATCTGACGGCGTTCGGGTTCGACTGATACCCAAAGAATACAGGAGAAAACGGTTGGTGAGATATGGAGATCAGGAGTGACAACATTATCCTTCGGGATTTTCAGCCCGGGGATATCGAGGATGAGGTGCGTTGGAACACCACGCACACGGAGTGGATGAAGGCGGATATGCCCTGGGAGGAGCCGGAGCCGGTGGATGAGGACGAGTTGCGAGCGCAGATGGCGGAGATCATGGAGGGCACGGAGGACGGGGACATTCGCATGCGGCTGGAGATTGAGGCGGACGGCCGGCACGTCGGGTTTGTGTCGTCATATCTCATGAATGAGGATTATTCACCGATTGATTGGGAGACGGTTGATTTTTCGAAAAATGCCCCGGACAATCATGCCGTGCGCGCCTTAGGCATTGAACTCTGTGAGTCCGATGTGTGGGGGCAGGGGATCGGCGTGAAGGCGCTGCAGGCGTTCATGGAATATTACCGGGGACTCGGCGAGGATCGATTCGTCATGGAGACGTGGAGCGGAAATGTGCGGATGCTCCGGGTCGCGGAGAAGCTTGGATTCCGTGAGGTGGACCGCGGTGAGAGCGTGTACGTAGTGGACGGCAGAGCGTACGACGCGCTCGTATTGGAGCTGCGTTGAGTTCCACTCAACAGTCCGTTGTTTGCTTTTCGTTATGGTTGCCTGTATGATGAAGCCACGGTACCGAACTATTGATCGGAGGAACGAAACATGAACACGAATTTAGGAAGCAACATAAGAGCATTCAGAAAGAACAAGGGGTTCACGCAGGAGGAGCTTGCGGACCTGCTCGGCGTGACGCCGCAGGCCGTCAGCAAATGGGAGTCCGAGGTCGGCCTTCCCGACGTATCGATGATCGTGCCGCTGGCGCAGGTACTCGGTGTCAGTACCGACGCGCTTCTCGGCTATACCATGATTGCGGAAAATGAGGAGGTCACGGAGCGCATCCTGGCAACGATCTCCGGCATGTGGGACGAGATGGACCGCGCGGGCAGCGAACTTCGGATCTGCGAGTATATGGCGTCGGAGACCAACGTTAATCCGGGCAACTTTGAGATCGTGAAGGAGTTTTTGAAGCATGCAGCGCTCCTCAGCATGTACGTTGACAAGTCGGTGGAGGGACGCCTTCAGGACAGGCTTGATGACGTGCGCAAGATCTACAAGGATGCGATCCGCAAGGGAACATACGTGATCAGCCACACAAACGACCGCACGCTCGCCGAGAAGATCCATCATTCGATCGCGTGGATCTACATTCACGAGAAGGATTTCGAGAAGGCAAAGGACCACATCAACGTTTTGCCGAGCTTCGAGTCGAGCCGGAACAAGGAAAATATGGACATGGAAGTCGCATTTTTCGAAGGCGGATTCGAGAAGATGAAGGGCGTCGTGGACAAGAACAACACCCTGTTGTTCTATGCAGTGGCGAATCAGCTGAACCTGGTGGCGCTCAAATACGGCTGGTTCGAGCGGACGGAGGAGGCCATCCGCGTGTGCGAGTGGTGCGAGGGAATTCTTCGGGCATTTGCCGCAAGAGAACAGTCCATCGATATGAATACGTATCTCAAAGAGCGTGCGCGAAACACCTTCTTCAAGGTGCTTGCGTACAAACACAACGGCAAGGATCGGGAGGCGGACGAAGTTGTCGAGAAGTTCAGGGCAGAGGTTGGTGCCGGCAGCTATAGCGATGAGCTGAAGAAGATGGCGATCGACACGCTGAACAACGAGCTTGAATACTACCGCGGCGCGTATTGATGAATGAAAAACGATCAAAGACCCGGGATTGTAAATGTGTAGGAAAATAAGTGATCCGGCAGCGTGAAACCTGCCGGATCATTTTTCGTCGGATAAAAGTTGTTTGTATTACTGTCAATAGCCCCGGTTGCGGTCAACCGCATACGTAAGCGGCCGGCCTTTCGCGAAGTTGATCAGGTCCTCGCAGAACATCGCCACGTTGGTGTCGAGCGTATGCTCAAGCGTGAGGTTGCCGGCGATGTGCGGCGTGACCAAAAGGCCCTTCGTCTTCCAGAGACGATTGTCCTCGCGGTTGATCCCGGTCAGCGGAAAAGCCTCGGCGAACCGCGTCTCGGCCTCACCGTCACGCCCGTAGCAGGTCGCGTGGTCGTAGAAGTTGACGCCGCAGTCGTAAGCGGTGCGGATCACCTTCGCGGCAGCTTCCTTCGTGAGGCTCGGCATGCGCATGCAGCCCTGGATGACGGCGGACACATTTTGCGGACCGTTCACTATGTTGATGTATTTCATAATACCTTCTTCCTCCTGTATATGAGATAAAAAAATCGTAGCATGGGAGCGCGTGCGATACAATGAAATATCCTATAGTCGTGTGGTAGGATTCTTTCGGAAAATGCCCGGCGCCCGACGGGGAATGTATTGCTTGGAGAGCTTTGTGCGCCTTTGGTTATGGACGAAACCTTGCGAGTATGGTAAGATTAACAAAATAGTTTTCGCTTTATTTTGCGGGTCAGGAGGTCCGGTATGTATGTCAAACTGAAAAACGGAAACATCTATGCAGCCGGGCCGAATGAAGACGACACTCTTTTCATTTATACGTTGCATAAGGAGAAGGCCGACGGCAGCTTTGAGAAGACGGAATACGGGTTCAAGCGGAAAATCTCCCTATACGACGAGGACGTTGAGGAGTATTTCGAGCTGAAGTGGACGTTCAAACTGGATGTCGGGGAGAAGGGCATCCCCGATGAGTGGACCGTCACGGGAGACAGCGACCTGCCACACGGGAAGGTGGTTCTCCGGTTCGGTTTTGGAAACATCCCGGGCTGGGTGCAGGATGACCGCGGCGTCTGCCACAAGGAGTACGATTTCAATCTGACCACTGCCTGGTGGGTGGAAAAATACACGGAGATCCGGAACGGTGTGAAACAGCCCGGCGTGACGTGGGTAAGAACGCCGGTTTCGAAGGAAGAGTTCGTGAAGCAATATAAATTCTACAAGAGTAGTATGATGTAAATACAGGGAAAAGGAGAATGTGTATGGGTAAGATCAGTTTGAAGCCGAACAACGATTACTGTCCGCAGACGTTGTTTTTGTACGGTACTTATGATGACCAGGGGAACCCGGATTTCGGGCTTTTCTGCTGGTTCAGCTATACCTGGGAGGATGAGCTGGGAGTGATGTGCTGCATCGGCGGCAGCAAGCTCACGAAGGACAATATCAAGAGGAGCAGAGTATTTTCCGCTAACCTTGTCACCGAGGAATTGCTGCCTGTGGCGGATTATCTCGGGTGCGTGAGCGGGAGTAATCCCGACAAGATGAAGATCACGCTGGACATCGGAAAGGGCGCGGTGCTGGATGTTCCGGTGCTCGAGAAATCACCGGTTACATTCGAGCTGGAGGTGACCGATATCATCACCAAACACGACGGCGATGTCATACTATGCAAAATCCGGAACGTGCTGCAGGACGAGTCGCTGTCGTCCGGAGAAAGTGTGGAGCAGAAGTTGAGGCGCATCGCACCGGTCAAGACCACGGTGCAGACGTATTTCGGCTACGACGGCAGAAGCCTCGGGGCATGGGGCGAGCCGATGAAGCAGCTTTGATCCGTGAAAGAGAACACGAAAGGAGAAGGCATATGATCCAAGGCATCGGTCATGTTGCTTTCCGTGTCAGGGACATGGAAAGATCAATTCGTTTTTATGAGGATACACTGGGGTTCCGACGCGCGTTTGATATCCCGAGACCGGAGAACGGGGAGCCGTGGATCGTGTACCTGTACGGCGCAGGAAGTCAGTTCCTCGAGCTGTTCTACGGCGGGACGAGAGAGATCCCCGGCGGGGACGAGACCATCGGGTTCTTCCACATGTGCATCGCCGTTGATGACATACAGGATATCTGGCGGAAAATTACGGAAACCGGTGCGCCGCAGGATGACGCGCCCAAGCAGGGAGCTGATTTCAACTGGCAGTGCTGGACGCATGACCCGGACGGTAACAAGATTGAGTTGATGCAGCTCGACCCGAACAGCCCGCAGATGCAGTTCATCCGGTCGCAACAGTGAGATTGACCGATACTGGCCATAAAGGAAACTGGACGAATACACTACACGGAAACAAAAAAGAGCTGCCTCCCAAAGGGGCAGCTCTTGATGTAGTTTGCGACTTCAACGGCTTTCTTCCGAGTCCCAGCCCTGAAAAGGGGGCAACCCGAGGCTCCAGCGGCCTTACCCACCGCATAAGCGGTTTGCGAACTTAACGGCCTTCTTCGACTCCTACCCTGAAAAGGGAGCAAGTCGTGGCTCCGGCGGCCACACCTACTACATCTGCTAGTATTATAGCAAGTCGGAAGCACAGAGTCAAGGGATGCAATACTTTACATCCCCGTCGTCTTTCGGAGACGCTTTTCAAGGTCTGTAAATCTCGAATCTTTTCGCACAAAATCAAAACAATCGTCTTTCATGATTTCAAGAAGGAATGCTGTAGGTTTGTTTTGGCCTTTTATGCGAATGCCTCCGTATTCCTGCCCTCGCAGGAACAGGGACGTGTGTGTTCTTTTCTTTTCGTTTTTCAGAAACGCCTCCCCGTGATTGGCTGCCTCCTCTAAGTGCGTCAGTGTCTTCTCACAATCTTTTTCATCGCATGCTGTGAAGTGGGCAATGTGATAATGCGCAAGGATCAGAGTATCATGGAAGAGACCGAAATCACCGTCCTCAAACAGAACGTGCAACAAATCGATGACCTTTTGTGCCAAAGCCGCCCGCTCCGCCCGGGTATATGCGAAACTGCCGTCCTCAAATCTTACATTGCAATCCAGCATTGTACAGAGCGACTTTACGTGCAAAACCATTTCACTTTGTATGCTTTTATATCTGTCGCGGTCCCTACCGAAAGTGGATAACAATGCTTCCCTGCAGACCGTCATGCCGGGCATATCCTGTGCGATTGCAATGGCTTTTTCCGCTTCCCCTAACAGAGAATAGGAGTAACAGAGCATCAGTCTTGCGTAGTCAACACTTGATGAATCCCTGCACTCGTTTATAATTGTTTGTGCAAGATCAATGCACTTGTGAAGATACTTCTCTTTGACGGATGCATTTGCCGAATGCTCTTTCCCGGACTCTTGATCGGCCATTTGAGGATTGGACGGAGCCACGCAGTGACAGAGAGTCATCATTGTTGTCATAAGGTCGTAACTTCCCGGGAATCGCACAAGTGCATTCGTGAGCAATTCCTCTGCCTCGGCATAGTGCGCCCGTTGCATCAAATGCTTTGCTTCGACATCTATCCTCTTAATTTCCGCATCGTCCTGCTCGCGATTGATTTCAAGCAATTCATCGGAAGAGACCTTCAGTATGTGGCAGAGAATGGGTATTGTGCAGAGATCGGGCATGGTCCTTCCGTTCTCCCATTGTGAGACGGCGGACACGGAAACGCCAAGCTGGTCCGCCAGACGTTCCTGCGTAATGCCTGCTACCTTACGAAGCTTTGCAATCGTGCTACCCAGGTTTTTTATGGTTTTCATGATTTACCTTCTCCCCCCTTTTCTCGTTTTGAGTTACAGCGACTATCCTTACTATAAGACGTTTGAATGAAAATGAAAAGAGAGCATTTTTTCAGAGAACTTAAGCGTTGCTTAACAAATTCTCTCCGGCTTCTTTGCCGGACCATCTGAGATTTCGGGCGCAATTCGGCGAAGTGAAAAATGGCGGGCCTTGAATCTTCAAGGCTCGCCACTGTTTTTGTCTTATTCCCACTCAATTGTGCCCGTAGGCTTGGGTGTCAGATCATAGAGGACACGGTTGATGCCCGGAACCTCGGTGATGATGCGCTTCACAATGGTGTTCAGTACGGAGTACGGAATCTCCTCGATGGTGGCGCTCATCGCGTCGCGGGTGTTGACCGCACGGATGACAACAAAGTTCTCGACGGAGCGGAGGTTGTCCTTCACGCCGACGCTCTTGAGATCCGGAACGATCGTAAAATACTGCCAAACCTTGCCGGCGAGACCTGCTTTGTCGAACTCATCGCGCAGGATGGCGTCGGACTCGCGGACGAGCTCAAGACGCTCTCTCGTGATCGCGCCCGTGCAGCGAACACCGAGGCCGGGGCCGGGGAACGGCTGGCGATAAACCATATTGTCCGGAAGCCCGAGCTCCTTGCCGACGACGCGAACCTCGTCCTTGAAGAGAAGCTTGATGGGCTCCACGAGACCTTCAAAATGAATATCCTCAGGAAGACCGCCTACATTGTGGTGCGCCTTGACCGGGCCACTCTCGAGAATGTCGGGGTAGATCGTGCCCTGTGCGAGGAAATCAACGCCCTCAAGCTTGCGGGCTTCCTCCTCGAACACACGGATGAACTCCTCGCCGATGATCTTACGCTTGCGCTCGGGTTCAGCGACGCCTGCAAGCTTGTCGAGGAAGCGGTCAACTGCGTCAACATAGATCAGGTTGGCATCCATCTGGTTGCGGAACACTTCGATTACCTGCTCAGGCTCACCCTTGCGAAGCAGTCCGTGGTTGACATGTACGCACACAAGGTTCTTGCCGATCGCCTTGATGAGGAGAGCTGCGACAACCGAGCTGTCAACGCCGCCCGAGAGAGCAAGCAGGACTTTCTTGTCGCCGACCTGCGCCTTGACAGCTGCAATCTGCTCGTCAATAAAGGCTTTTGCAAGCTCGGGAGTGGTGATTCGTTCCATGGTGTCCGGTCTTCTGTTTGTATCCATTCGAGTGTCCTCCGTTTTGTTCGTAAAATGCTGCTCCCGCGCGTCCGATCGGACCCGATCCGAGTGGCTGAAACTGCATTTTCGGTAATATATTTAGGATAAATCCCGGCACCTGATTTGTCAATACGAAGAATACCTTTGTAACAGTTGAAAAGGGGGGATATTCCGTTTGACAATGAATCCTTCCGATGATACAATCTGCTAAATATCGGCCGTGAACGGCAGCGCGGGAGTTCCTTCTGAGGAAGTTGTCGCGCAGGGAGAAATACAGATGAACGAACGAGAGAAAGAACTGTCGGATCTCCTGATCCGTGAGCACAGCCTGAGCGTGGAGGAATACGAGGAGCTGCTGTCAAACCGCGACGCGGAGACGGCGGAGTACCTCGCGGCAGCGGCGGTCGCCGAGAGGAAGAAATACTACGGCACGAAAGTGTTTGTACGGGGTCTCATTGAGATCAGCAATATATGTAAAAATGACTGCCTGTACTGCGGCATCCGCAGAAGCAACCGAAACTGCGAGAGGTACCGTCTGTCGGACGAGGACATCCTGGCCTGCGCGGACGAAGGGTGGAGGCTCGGTATGCGCACGGTCGTGCTGCAGGGCGGCGAGGATCCCCATTATACGGATGATGTCGTGTGCGGCATCGTGCGCGGGATCAAGGAGAAGCATCCGGAGTGTGCGGTGACGCTGTCGCTCGGAGAGCGGAGCCGCGAGAGCTACGTGAAGTTTCGGGAAGCCGGCGCGGACCGGTACCTGCTGCGGCACGAGACGGCCAACGCGGAGCATTACCGCAAGCTTCACCCGGCAGAGATGAGCTACGACAATCGCATGAGGTGCCTGCGCGACCTGAGGGATCTTGGGTACCAGACCGGCTGCGGGTTCATGGTTGGCTCACCGTACCAGACGATGCGAAACCTCGCGGAGGATCTTAGGTTCATCGAGACCTTCCGGCCGGAGATGTGCGGCATCGGGCCGTTCGTTCCTCACCACGAGACGCCGTTCGCGGGTGAACCGGCGGGCAGTGTGGAACTCACATGCTTTCTGTTGAGTGTGATCCGGCTGATCTGTCCGAGAGTGCTCCTGCCTGCGACGACCGCACTCGGCACGATGCATCCGCAGGGACGGGAACTCGGGATCCTTGCGGGAGCCAACGTGGTGATGCCGAATTTAAGTCCCGTGGACGTGCGCAAGCAGTACGAACTGTACGACAATAAGATCTGCACGGGCGAGGAGTCCGCGCAGTGCATTCAGTGCCTTGCGAGCCGGATCGCATCCATCGGATACGAGATCGTGACGGACCGCGGAGATTTTGCGACAGACGTGTAAACTTCTGTTGCATTTGCCGCGGAAAATGATACAATGAAGGCACATATTATCTGACGGGGAAGAATTGATCTGACCCGCAAGAAAGGACAATCTAACAATGGCTAAGTACGACCCCAAATCCCTGAAGGCGGAGGAGTTCATCAATGATGAAGAAATCCGTGAAACCCTGAAGTATGCGGAGGAGCACAAGCATGACCTTCCGCTGATCGAAAGCATTCTGGAGAAGGCGAGACCGCAGAAGACGGCCAAGGGCTGCACCTGCGCGGGACTGACGCACCGTGAGGCATCGGTGCTGCTCGCCTGCGATCTTCCCGAGGTTACCGAGCGGATCTATGAGATCGCGGAGGAGATCAAACTCGCATTTTACGGTAACCGTATCGTAATCTTCGCACCGCTGTACCTGTCTAACTACTGTGTCAACAGCTGCGTCTACTGCCCTTACCACATCAAAAACAAACACATACCGCGGAAGAAGTTGACGCAGGACGAAGTGCGCGCAGAAGTCATTGCGCTGCAGGATCTCGGCCACAAGCGTCTTGCGATCGAGTCCGGCGAGGACCCGGTGAACAACCCGATCGAGTACATCCTCGAGTGCATCAAGACGATCTACAGCGTGCATCACAAAAACGGTGACATCCGCCGCGTGAACGTCAACATCGCGGCTACGACTGTGGAAAATTACCGCAAGCTCAAGGAGGCCGGCATCGGCACCTACATCCTGTTCCAGGAGACCTACCACAAGGAGAGCTATGAGCGGCTTCACCCGGCGGGACCGAAGCACAACTATGCGTACCACACTGAGGCGATGGACCGCGCGATGGAGGGCGGCATCGACGATGTCGGCCTGGGCGTTCTGTTCGGGCTCGAGCTGTACAAGTACGAGTTCGCCGGACTGATCATGCACGCAGAGCACCTTGAGGCCGTGCACGGTGTCGGACCGCACACGATCAGCGTTCCGCGCGTGAAGCGCGCTGACGACATCGACCCGAATGTGTTTGACAACGGCATCGACGACGAAACCTTTGCCAAGATCACGGCCTGCATCCGACTTGCTGTTCCTTACACCGGCATGATCATCTCGACGCGTGAGACCGAGCAGGTTCGCTCGAAGCTTCTCAAACTCGGCGTGTCGCAGGTGAGCGGCGGCTCGAGAACCTCGGTCGGCGGCTACGCGGGTTACACGCCCGAGGAACGTCCGCATGACACGGAGCAGTTTGATGTCTCGGACCAGCGGTCTCTCGACGAAGTCGTAAAATGGCTGATGGAGAGCGGGCACATTCCGTCGTTCTGTACCGCGTGCTACCGTGAGGGCCGCACCGGAGACCGTTTCATGAGCCTGTGCAAGACCGGTCAGATCCTCAACTGCTGCCATCCGAACGCGCTTATGACGCTCGCGGAGTATCTGGTGGACTATGCTTCACCGGAGACCGCGGAGGTTGGCTTCCGCATGATCGAGGAGGAGCTTTCGAAGATCCCGAACGAGAAGGTGCGCGGCATCGCGGCGCAGAACATCGAGGATATCAAGAACTCGAACCGGAGAGATTTCCGGTTCTGACGCGCATCCGCTGTAACCGGCGGATTTAAGACATTTTCAGACAAAAACGCGAGGAGTTTCCGCGCAATGGAAACTCCTCGTTTTACACATACGGAGGAAAATACTATGAGCTTACAGGAAACCGTGTCGGCGGAACGTGTTCACATTGCCTGGTTCGGCCTGCGAAACGCCGGCAAATCGTCCCTCGTCAACGCGGTGACGGGACAGGATGTCAGTATCGTGTCGGAAGTTCGCGGGACGACAACAGACCCCGTGCGCAAAGCGATGGAGCTGCTGCCGCTCGGGCCGGTCGTGATCATCGACACACCCGGTCTCGACGATGAGGGAGAGCTCGGAAAGCTGCGCGTGGAGCGCACGAACCGGATCCTCGCGCAGACCGACATCGCCGTATTGGCGGTGGACGCCGCAGTGGGACTTACAGAGCTTGATAAGGAAATCCTTACGGAGATATCTTCGCGGAAAATACCGTTCGCTGTCGCTTACACGAAAGCCGACCTTGTTGACGCTGTGGTGCGCGAAAGACGGGCTGCGGAAGCGGAAACAGCATCGTTGCTTTCGGAGACTGCCGATGCGGAGACGCATGAAAGAGGAATCCCGTACATCTTCACAAGCGCGATTACCGGCGAGGGGATCCATGAATTGAAGGAACTGCTCGGTTCGTTCGCGCCGAAGGTAGCGAAGGAGAAGCGCATTCTGACTGACCTGGTAGCGCCGGGAAGCACGGTTGTCTTGGTGATGCCGATCGACTCGTCCGCGCCGAAGGGAAGACTGATCCTTCCGCAGCAACTGACTTTAAGGGAACTTCTGGACGCGCACTGCACCGCGATCGTATGCCAGCCGGAGGAACTCGCGGACACGCTTGCGTCGCTTCGAAAAGCACCTGCGCTTGTGGTGACCGATTCTCAGGCATTTGCCAAGGTGAACGCGGTGGTGCCTGCGGAGGTGAAGCTGACTTCATTTTCCATATTGTTTGCAAGATACAAAGGTAACTTAAAGATGCTCGTGGACGGAGCGATGGCGATCGACCGGCTTGCGGCAGGCGATAAGGTGCTGATCTCCGAGGGCTGCACGCACCATCGGCAGTGCGAGGACATCGGCACGGTCAAGCTGCCGGCATGGATTGAGAAGCGAGTGGGTTTCCGGCCGCAGTTTGCGTTCACGTCGGGCGGGGATTTTCCGAACGACCTGAGCGAGTATAAGCTTGTCATCCACTGCGGCGGGTGCACGCTTCCCGAGCGGGAGATGCAGCGGCGGCTTGAGGTCGCGTCCGCGGCAGGTGTGCCGATCGTCAACTACGGGATCGCGATCGCGCATATGAACGGGATACTGGCGAGAAGCCTGGAAATCCTGCTCGGAGATTAGTATTCCCGTCGCTTCATTACGCGTAACGTAAGTCTTGCGAGCAACCACACAAGAAGCGAGGTAATTGCCACAATCATCAGAACTCGCATGATCGGTGTATGGGAGTAAAACAGATCTTCCAGAAAATCCGGTTCGGGCTTCGGCTCGGAAGGGTGCAGACTGTTGACCAGATACATCTGCATCATCGAACCGTCCGATTCCGCCAACATCTCTTCGTAAAGTTCCCAATCATCCCGGAGGAGCATCAAGTCGGTATGCCGTGACCACAACAGTATGAAACCCACAGAAATTACAGGGTAGAGAAGAGAATACAATATTGTGGGGAGTACTTCGCAGAGAAGAAGCAGCAACTCGCACAGCACAAGCGTGACGGCCAGTATCCGAAGATCGAGAGTGAGCAGCTCGGACAGTGAAAATTCACGGTTTGCGGCCAGATAAAACGCCAACTGCAATGCGACACCGATCAGCCACAGCACGCATCCGTACGCGAGCGTGATCACGGTTCTTGTTATGACCATTGTGCGCGCATCGGTAGGGAGACAAAGCAGATAAGGCGCATCCGATTGTTTATTCTTGCCGGAGCTCATTCCGAAGAGGTCGATCAAAAGGACCACGCTGCACAAAGCGGACATCCACAGCCCGACCTCTGCTATGGAATCCGTCCTCGGAAATATGAGATGTAAAATAACGCACATAGCAACCAGACCTACGGCAGGAAGTATGATCAGCGTCGTATAGTGGCGGTGAAAACAGTGAATTAACAGTCCTTTCATGATAGTTTCCTCCCTGTCAGGATCTGAATGGCAACGTTATCGATGCTGCCGTTCTCAACAACGATTGACGGATAATTTTCAATGTAATACTGTCGTTCATCTGTCAGACAGGAGTAGCCGTAGGATTCCCTGCGGGTTGTCAGGATGTGACTGTGGTCCAGGCTTTCGAAGTCTGTTTCACTGACCTTGAGAATCCCGTATTGGTCGAGAATAACGTCGGTGTCCTCGCACAGCGCGATCTGACCGTCCGAAATGAAACAGATGTTATCGCACAGACCTTCCAGATCCGTGGAAATGTGGGAACTGATCAGGACGGAGCGGTCGCTGTCCTGTGCCAGAAACTCCCGAAGAAGGTCAAGCATCTCGGTGCGGGATACGACGTCGAGGCCCGCGGTGGGTTCATCCAGGATGAGCAGTTTGGCATTGTGGCTGATCGCGATGAGAACATAGAGCTTTGCCTTCATACCCGTTGAGAATTCCTGCAGTTTTTTCTTGAGCGGCAAATGTTGTTCCTTGCACTGGCGGAGAAAGAACTCTTCGTCAAATGACGAGTACATCGCGCGGAGCATGGCGATCACGGTTGTCACGGTGATCGTTCCTTTCAACCCGAGGTTGGTCATCATGACACCGAGGTCTTCCTTGTCGCGTGCCGTGAATTCCCGAGGATTCTTTCCCAGAACGGTAATTTCCCCTCCGTCGGGCTTGATCAGTCCGAGAATTGCTTTGAGCGTAGTGGTCTTGCCGGATCCGTTTCGCCCGACCAGCCCTGTGACAGTGCCGCTCGGGAGCGTCATGGAAACGTTCAGGTCAAATCCATCGTAGTGTTTTGTCAGATTATTCAGCGTAACCGGATGTTGCGTTGTCATTGGTATCCCCCCGATAGTTATAATTGATGTTCGGACAGAAGGATCTCGAGGATATCCCGGATTTCCTCATCGTCCAAACCGACGGCTCTGGCCTTCAGCACGACGGCATCCATTTCGTCTTCAACCGCCTTGCGTCTGGCTTCAACGGCCAGCTGCCGGTCTGTGGCGGCCACGTAGGTTCCCTTGCCGTGAACCGTGACCACGAAGCCTTCCTCCTCCAGTCGGTCGTACGCTTTCTTGACGGTCAGCGCGCTGATCCGCAGCTCAGCGGAGAGATTTCTGACGGACGGGAGCACCGCGCCCTCCGCGAGTTCGCCGCTGATGATCGCCTGCTTGATCTGCGCCATCAACTGTTCATAGACCGGCACCATGGAAGAATTATTGATAATGATACTCATGGCAGATCCTTTCGATTACAATACAAAGTTGACTTGTGTAAAAGCAGGATGAAGTTCCTCCTGACAGTAAACAGTGTATAACAGTTAAAAACAGTTGTCAACAGTTTTTTGAAGAATACTGTTTTGGGGGTAGCGATGAAAATCAGCGTTGACACAGATAATCAATCTTTCTTTTGCGGAAAATGGGTGTTAAAATGCAATCAGGCAATGGTTTGCGATCAGATTAGGGAGGATGGAAAATGGGACTGTTTGACAAGTTGTTCGGAAGAAAGAAGCCGGAGGATAACGAGACGGGTGGAAAGCCGGCAGGCAACAAGCAGGGCGGAAAGAACGGTACGGACGGAGCGCCGGTGATAAACGAAGCGGCCGGAAAGAACGCGCAGAGCGGGAACGACCGAAACTCCGCGGCGAAGAGCGAGTATGCCGGCAATACGCTGGTGAAGTATGAATACCACTACGGCGGCAACATGAACGGCAATTCACACCGGGAGACGGTTGAGGCCGTGGATGATGCGCACGCGCGCATCTCGATTGAGCACGCTGAATGGTACTGCGAGGATCCGAAGGTGGACGAGTACCTCGTCGACATCAGCATTATGGAGGAACTCAAGGAAGTCTTCTGCAGGTACTGCATGGAGCAGTGGCACAACAGGGAGTTCACGGACGAGTTTGTGTGCGACGGCGAGACGTATGGTTATACGTTTGACTTCGACGGTAAGCCGGATGTGTGGTTCTCCTCGATGATCTTTCCGCGCGAGTACAGTGATAAACTGAAGGAACTGCACGAGGTGTTCAAGAAGTACCTCGCGGAGGGAGAGCATCTTCCGGGGCTTGTGCTTGCGCGTACGGACGAACCTGAGGAGTGCAGACGCGTGCCGGAGGAGGGCAAGATCGTGCTCGAGGTATATGAGTACAGTTGCGGGAAGTTGTACTACCGCCTCGGCAACGGAACTGACGAGGGCCTGGAGTGGACGGACACTGCGCTGTACCGAAAAGGCGAGAGTGTACCGTTTGTAAGCGTCACCGAGAAATACCCGAACCACTCGGGAGCGCACATGTTTGATGAGAATTACCTTGAGATACCCGGCCAGCTTGCGGCGGGGAAATACCGGCTTGAGGCAGGCGGGTATACGTGCAAATTCGAAGTAAAGTGAGGTGTTTATAGACTTTTTGTGCGGAAAATGCAATCTGCCCGTATCTTTTTCCGTCTGTACGGGTGAAGGTTGATGGAGCGCGGATGTATCCGTGTTCCCGACAAATGCATTTGTGATAAGGTGGTTAAGCTTTTATGGAAGACTGCGAGATCCTCAAACTGTTTCTGGCGCGGTCGGAAGACGCGATCAGGGAGACCGAGAAGAAGTATGCCGGATACTGCCGGTCGGTTTCCTATGGCGTTTTGGGCAACCGTGAGGACGCGGAGGAGTGCGTTAACGATACGCTGTTGCGTGCGTGGAACTCCATACCGCCGAACCAACCGGACAATCTTCGTGTGTACCTCGGGCGAATCGCCCGCAATCTCTCGATTGACCGGTATCGGAGCGCCGCGAGCAAGAAGAGAGGAGAGGGAGCGGCGGAAGCCTCATTTTCCGAGTTGGAAAATGTACTGCCTGTGCTCGGGTCTTCCGAGGAGGATCTGAACGAGGAGGCGCTGCTGCGGAGCATCAACGAGTTTCTTGCGGGACAGAAGGAGCTGTACCGCAAGGTGTTCGTGCAGAAGGTGTGGTATCTCCTGCCGGTGCGCAGGATCGCGGAACTCCACGGGATCAGCGAGAGCAAGACGCTGTCCATCCTCTACCGGATGCGGCGGAAGCTGGAAGCGAAGCTGAGAAAGGAAGGGTTTCCCTTATGAAGACGGAAGATAACGATATGTTACAAATGCTCTCCGGGATTGACGAGAAGTTGATCGAGGAAGCAGATCCGTACAGAGCGGATCAGAAGAAAGCAGCTTATGTGGGCAATTCGGAAGGAGCGGGCAAGGCGTCCCGCGGAAAATGGCTCCGCCCCGCGATGGGGATCGCGGCGGCAGCAGCCGTGCTGGCGATCGGTATCGCCATAATGAAACTGGGTGTGCCGACGGCCAAGCCGGGCAATAACGAAAGACCGGGCAAGACGGCAGCGACACCGACGATGAAGATCGAAACGACGGCTACACCGACGCAGGGTGTACCGGAGACGACGCCGACGATGGAGCCGGCATATACGCCGACTCCGGGACTGCCGGATACGACGGCTACGCCTACGCCGAGTTTGCCGGAGACGACACCGACTCCGCCGCCGGATTTTCCGGTATTCACACCGACGCCGACGATGGGGCAGCGACCTACTCCTACTCCGGATCCGGACGCGGGCGAACCGCTTCCGTTTGCGTCCTGGAACAGCCTTGTCGCAGGCGAACACCTCATTACTATGTCGGATATCCGGAAGAACGATTTTTACAAATATCTGTCACCGGATCTGCTCGCTGAGTACAGGTTCAACTCCGCAACGCACAGGGATACCGATTATGACCGATACGATGCCGTGTGGTTTATCAAGAAAGACGATGACGGGTACAAAAACTTTATCGGTGTCATCGTGCGGAAGAAGGAAGACACGGTGAATTACGAGGAGCGTCTGGTCAGCGCGGCGGATGTTGAAGTGTACGATGTGGCCGGTCGTGAGGATCCGGTCACGGTGGTGGGCGAAGAGTTTTACAACGCGACGAACTCGCCGATCTTCCGGCCGGAGGAGTTTACGGACGAGGTGCTGGCGCGCCGCATCGTGTACTACGACGAGGATGGCGAGCAGCATGTACAGAGTTGGTTTGCTATCGACGAGGGAGAAGACTATGTGTTCCACTATTTGTACTACGGCAGATACGAAAATGTGAGTGCGAAGCTTTTCGTCTCCGACGGGGTTCTTGACGAGCAGACCGTACGCGAGATCGACGACCGTCAGTATGCAGGTTTCCATACTACGGAGGATCCTTCGGAAACGGAGGAGACGGCGACATCGGCACCGTCGTACACGCTGCCGAATCTGAGAGGCATCTATTATGCGGATGCAGTGGAAACTCTCGAGGAGGAGCTGAAACAGGCGGGAATAACCAATGTCACGGTGTATTACTGCTGGGACCCGAGCAACCATGATCCCGACATGAATGCTAAGATCACGGGATCAGACCCGGTTCCGGGAACCGTCATCACAGGCGACGGGAAGCATATGACCATTGTGCTTTTTGCCGCAGAAGCGGCTCCGGAATGAATCACGCAGGGGAAAATGAAGATTGACAATCGAAAAACCTTGTAGTATAGTTAGCCCAATATTTTTCGAGGAGTTCATCTTATGTACGCAATGGTATCCTCTAATTCCAATCCCAACTCTAAGACGGTCGACGGTAATGTCAGCGGTCTTCGGTTGTGATACGGATGAGGAATACGGCGAACTTGCAGTACTGATGTGAAATGTAAAGGCCGCTGGTCCATCCGGATCGGCGGCCTTTTTGTATCTGCAGCATCAGGTATGTGAAAACGCAAAAATGCAGGACAGGGAGAACCGCCTCAGGGAAAGGAGAGACATCATGGATGAGAGGTTGAAGATCGTGAAGGGCTTTTACGACGAGGTGGAGGAGGACACGCGGCTGGAGCGGAGCCGTCACGGGCAGCTCGAGTTTGCGACGACGATGGAGTACATCCATCGATATGCAAAGCCGGGGGCGAAGCTGATCGAGCTCGGCGCGGCGACCGGCCGGTATTCGGTGGCGCTTGCGAAGGAGGGCTACGATGTGACCGCGGTGGAGCTTGTGGAGAAGAACCTGGAGGTGCTTCGCCGGAAGAAGGCGCTGTTGCCGGAGGAAACCGTGCGGCTTCAGGCAGTGCAGGGGGATGCGACGGACCTTTCGGCATTCGCGGACGGAGCGTTCGATGTGACGCTGTCGTTCGGGCCGATGTACCATCTTTATGAGTCAGCGGATGTGCGCAGGACGATCCGTGAGACGATCCGCGTGACGAAGGCGGGAGGCATCATGATGTTCGCGTTCCTCTCGGTATACGCGATCCTGTTCGACAACTATCTGAAGGAGACGCTCCATCTCGGCATGGAGGAGAACTTCGACGAAGAATACCGCACGAAGCACTACGCGGAGCAGCTGTTCACGGGCTATGACATCGTCGAGTTTGAGGACCTGTTCCGGGATGAGCCGGTGGAGCATCTGGCCACGGCAGCTGTCGACACGGTGCTGGAGCTCGCGGAGGATCGGACGGATTTTTCGATGACGGACGAGCAGTTTAAGGAGTTCCTTCGGTACCATCTGGCGACGTGCGAGAAGCGCGAACTTCTGGGTGCCTCGAGCCATCTGTTGTATATCTGCAAAAAAGTCGGAAAATAATTTCATTTTCCGCTTGACTCTCACACCGTGTGAGGGTTTACACTGACGTCGAGCTCAAGAAAATGATGCCGTGGACCGCAGGAAAGCGGCATACCCATGGGAGGCAACAAGCATGCTGAAAATAGGTGATTTTTCGAAATTATCCAGAGTGAGCATCCGAATGCTCCGTCATTACGATGATATCGGGCTGCTGAAACCGGCCGAGATCGATACATTTTCCGGGTACCGCTATTACCGTGAAGAACAGCTGTACACTGCCGCGAGGATCACCGCGCTGAAGGATATGGGCTTTGGCCTGGCCGATATTGCGCGTGTGCTGGAGATCTACGACGACAGGGACAAGCTGGACGAGTACCTCTCGCAGAGAGAGCGCGAGCTGGCGGAGACGCAGAAGGAGACGGAGTACAAGCTGATGCTTCTGGAATCAGCCCGAAAGAGGTTGCGAAAGGAGCTAACCATGAGTTTTGATGTTACAGTAAAGACGATTCCGGAGCGCTATGCCGCGACGGTGCAGACGATCATTCCCCGCTACGAGGACGAGGGGATGGCGTGGGGGATGCTGCAGGAGTGCAAGACGCCCCTGATCCCGGCGGAGCCGTGTCTCGCGGCCGCGGAGTTCCTCGATCCCGAGTTTAAGGAATCCGATGTTTCCATCCTTGTGTGGATGACCGTGAAGGGCACGTACGAGGACACCGAGCACGTCAAATTCAAGACGCTGCCGGAAATCAGAGTTGCGAGCTGCTTCGTCAAGGGCAGCTACGACCAGATGGGAGACGCGATGGCGACTGTCGTTTCGTGGATCCGGGACAACGGGTACCAGGTGACCGGTCCCATGTTCAACATTTACCATGTGGGTCCCGTGCAGACGCAAAATCCCGACGAGTACCTGACGGAAGTCTGCTTCCCGGTATAAGTGCGTCATGGGAAAATGATCCGGCTAAAATCAATGTGATCAACGCGGTCTGCCCCGCGGAGCTGCGGCTTCCGGGACAGGCCGCATTTGTTTTGTGGACGATTACAACGCTGAATTGTCAGAATAGTTGTCAGTTTTGCACTATTGCAACGGTACGACAGTTGCATCTTGATAAGAGAGGCGTTAGAGCGTATTATTGTAACAGTGATTACGTGATTATGCCCGGATGCGAACGGGATGGAGAAAGAGGAGATTGGAATATGCGAAAGATCAGACGAACTGCGGCAGCGCTGGCTGTCATGACAATGCTTGTGTTGACGGCGGTGGCGTGCGGCAATCAGGAGCCGGAGGAGAAGACGCCCACGGCGACGCCCGTGAGTGAAGCAACCCCGACGACGGAGGCGACACCCACGGCGGAGGCAACTCCGACCTCTGAGGCAACCCCTACTGCAGAGCCGACGGATGCGCCCGCAACACCGACGGTGACGCCCTCGGAGACCGGCGAGGCGGTGTACGAGGCGAAGTATCTAGGCGTGAAGGATTACGGCGAGCCTGATACGAAGAAGGAAAATATCGCGCAGTTCCTGTACCGTTTCAGCATCGACGGGAGCGAGAAGATTTACGCTATCGACAATTCCGCGGAGGATGCGGACGACAATCTGCTGTATCCGATCCAGAACAAGCTGAAGGAGGGCTACGACTACCGCATTACCGTCAAGGATGACGTTGTCGTCGATGTGACGGAGATCGGTGAGGCAGCGGCAGCGTACGAACCTGTCGTGAAGGGAACACCGGGCGAGAAGACGCTCATCAACTTCATTAAGACATCAATGATGCCGGTCGGCACGACACTCTACGTGTATGGCGGCGGTTGGGACTGGCAGGACGAGGGAAGCGCGATCCAGGCGAGAACCCTCGGCGTTTCGCCGGACTGGGTGAAGTTTTTCAACGAACAGGACGAGAATTACACGTTCCGCGACAAGGATGACAATGCGGATCTGCGCGATCCGAAGACAAGTTACTATCCGTTCGGAGCATACAACGAGTACTATTACGCGGGGCTTGATTGCTCCGGCTTCGTCGGCTGGGTGGTCTACAACACGATGGAGACGGAGAGCGGCAAGGACGGTTACGTGGGCAGCTCCACGAAGATGGCGGGCAAGCTTGCCGACCGCGGATGGGGCGATTTTTCGAGAGAGCTGATGCTGCCTTCGGAGAACAGCGACCAGCCGAACATGATCTCCGCGACGGGTGAGGTTCCGTGCCTGAAACCCGGCGATGTCATCAGCATCAAGGGGCATGTGTGGATTTCGCTCGGCACCTGCGATGACGGAAGCATTCTGATCGTTCATTCGACCAACGGCCATATGAGCCGCACGGGACAGCCCGGCGGTGGTGTTGCGATTGGAGCCATCGGTCTATCCGAGGAGTGCGAGGCGTACAAACTTGCGGATGCCTACATGTCGAAGTATTACAAGGAGTGGTATCGCAGATACCCGGCGCGCCTGTGCAACCCTGATACCTACCTGAAACTGGAAAGTGATGCCGCCGGCCGCTTCACATGGAATACGGAAGCCGAGGGAGGCCTGACGGACGAATTCGGCGTGCAGAACATGAAGCCGGCAGACGTGCTGAAACTGTGCTTCGGAGAGTAAGCAAACAGAAAAAGTAACACGAAAATCATGTACATTCTTGACATGTACACGTAACGCGTGTATAATCAAGACATGATAAAGGGGTTTGCAGACAAAGAGACTGAGAGAATATATAATCAGCATTTTTCGAAAAAGTTACCCGCAACAATTCAGCGTATCGCGCTTCGAAAACTGATCATGATGGATAATGCAGGAACTTTGGAGGATCTGGCAGTCCCGCCGGCCAATCGCCTGGAACGGTTAGCCGGGGACAGAAAGGGGCAATACAGCATTCGAATCAATGATCAGTATCGGATATGTTTTCGTGCGGATGGCAAGGATTTTTATGCTGTTGAAATCGTTGATTATCACTGACGAAAGTAACTTTTGTGTTACATGTCTTGGCGGAAGGGGGAGATGCTATGGATTATCTGATTAAGACACCGACGATAGGAGAGATCCTTCTGGAAGAGTTCATGACTCCAAACGGGATTTCCGCGTATCGTTTGGCAACGGATATTCATGTTCCGGTGTCGCGTATCCAGGATATACTGCACGACAGGAGAAAGATATCAGCCGACACGGCTCTACGGTTGTCAAAGTATTTTGGTGTTACGGAGAGGTATTTTCTGGATATGCAGAACGATATAGAACTGCGAAATCTGAAGGCAACGATTGAAGAGGATATTAATTCCATTCAGCCCTGCCGCGTCGCAGAAGAGTAATTCTTCATCGAACCGTAGAAATAAACCGCTCGCGATTGACAGTTTCGTCGATTGTGCGAGCGGTTTTTTCGTGGTATAATACCTTAACGGCGGTTGCATTCACGATCGTGTGGGGAGTGGCAGCGGCCGAAAGAATTAAGGAGGAATGTTATGTTACAGGATGTATTGCAATCCAAGTGTGCACTGTTTGCCGACGGTGTACAGACGGTTTTGCGCGGTCAGGAAAACCGTTCGCGCAGAGTCGTGATCATGAAAGGAAATCTGGTACAGAACGCGCGCAGCGAATCAAAAGGCGTGAGCGCGCGCGTAAACCGTGACGGTAAGTTCGGGTTTGCGTCCGTGGCGGAGTATACACCGGAGGCGGCAGAGAAGGTGATCAAGGCGGCGACGGACAACGCGCTTTTACTCGGACGTCATTCGGACAGCAAAACGGCGCTTCCCGCGTCGTTCGGAACCGGGACGATTCCGCTGTACGGACAGATTGTCGATGTTGAACAGAAGCTGATCATTGAATTGTGCCGTACGATCGATGATCACATTGCGAAGACGTACCCGGATCTGGCAAGCCGTACCGTGGTATACACGGAGGATTCCCTTGACAAGATCATCTACACGTCCGATGCGTTCAACGGGCATATCGTATCACCGCGCTGCTATGTTTACGTCATGATGAGTGCGGAGACGAAGGACGGCGTGCCGGTGGAGATGTTTAAAGCGTTGGGAGGTTCCGGAAGTTTCTATGATCATTTTACGAATCCGGAGACGCTGTATCCGCAGATCGAGGAGCTGTACAAGCGCCTGATGGACAAGAAGGAGGGCGTTTACGCGGAGGCCGGCTACAAGACGGTTGTGCTGGGCGGCATGATGGGCGGTATGCTGGCGCATGAGGCGGTAGGACACACCGTGGAAGCCGATCTCGTTCGCGGCGGCAGTGTCGCGGGACCGAACCTCGGGAAGAGGGTGGCTTCCGACCTTGTGACGATGGTGGATTTTGCACACACGTACGACGGAAAGCCGGCGGATCTCCCCGTATATCTGGACGATGAAGGTACGAAGGCGGAGGACGCTGTGCTGATCAAGGATGGTATCCTGGTCGGTTATATGAATGACCGTGAGAGCGCGGCGGAGTACGGGATGACTCCCGTAGGCAATGCGAGAGGCTGGAACTTCTCCGACGAACCGCTGATCCGCATGAGAAATACGTGCATTCTGCCCGGTAAGAACACTGTGGAAGAGCTGATCGCGTCGGTGGATGACGGTTACTATCTGATCGATTCCGGCAACGGCCAGGCTGACCTCACGGGCGAGTTCATGTTCGGTGTGACCTGCGGCTATGAGATCAAGAACGGCAAGCTCGGGCGTGCGCTTCTCGACACGACCGTGTCCGGCGTAGCGTTCGACATGCTGAAGACCGTGGACATGGCCTCCGACAAGGTGGAGTGGAGCGGCAGCGGCTTCTGCGGCAAGAAGCAGCCGATGGCAGTCAGCATGGGCGGACCTCATCTGCGCTGCAAGATCATGATCGGTGGACGATAAGGAAAGGGGAGGACAGAATATGAGTGAGATCAGAGCGATCGCGGACAGTTTTGACGCGATCTTACAGTCGAAAAATGTCGACAAATACACATACACTCTGGTGCAGTCGGAGAAGCAGGAGCTGAACATTGAGGGCACCTCCTTCAAGCTGATGCGCACGGTGTTCAACAACTTCGGATCGTTGAAGGTGTTCCACGGGGCCAGAATGGGCAGCGTGAGCGGCAATGATATCTCTGAGGAGGGCCTTGCGAAGCTGGCGGATGACGGCATCGCGGCAGCGGAGTCCGCGGAGGAGGATCCGTGTCATGATTTTGCGCCGGACCAGGGCAAAGAGGTGTTCCGTCAGGGCGTGTATGAGCCGGACATGGATCGCTTCTTCGAGAGAACCAAGGAGTTTCTTGACGCGGTTGAGAAGGAGTATCCGAAGATCCGTATCATGATGGGCGGGGCATCGTTTGACCGCTCGCACTGGATCAGCCGCAACACGAACGGGACGGAGTTTGAGGATTTCAGCGGTCAGTATGAGTTCATGGTGGAGTTCAGCGCGGTCGACGGAGAGCGCACGACCGGCATGAACGGATGCGGTTTCTGTACGAAGGATCTGGATACGCCGTTTATCGATATGTGCGATGTGCGCAAGCAGCTGGAGGACACGCAGAACAGTCTCGATACGAAGTCCGTGGAGGGCAAGTTTGAGGGAACAGTGATCATGACGCCGAGCTGTGTCACGCAGTTTTTGTACATGCTGATGAGCAATTATATCGGCAACAATGTGATCATCGACGGTACGAGCCAGTGGCTTGACAAGGTCGGCGAGAAGGTTGCGGACGAGAAGCTTACAGTTGCGCTCAAACCGTTCGATGAGAGAATTGTTGTCGGAGAGCGCGGAACGCAGGACGGCTTCCGCACGGAGGATGTGACGATCTTCGATCACGGCGTGCTGAAGACGCACATGCTAAACCTCTACGCGTCCAACAAGACCGGACGGCCGATGATCAAAAATACCGGTTCAGACGTTGTGGTGGAGCCCGGTGATTCGGCGCTTGAGGATATCATCGCATCGGTTGATCACGGCCTTTTGATGGGGTCTTTCTCCGGCGGACAGCCCGGTACGAACGGTGAATTTTCCGGCGTCGCGAAGAACAGCTTCCTCATCGAAAACGGCAAGGTCACCGACGCCGTTATGGAGACGATGGTCAACGGGAATCTCGGCAGCATATTTGCCGATATCCGAGCGATCTCGAAGGAGCAGCTCTGCGACGGTGCTTCGGTTGTTCCGTACATCGCCTTCAACGGGATTGTGATCTCCGGTAAATAGGTGTTGTCAGGAAACGGATCCTGTGGTATAAAAGAGTGGCACGGACTGCGATCGGCAGATCCGCGTAACACATAAACAAAACAGCAACAAAGCCGGAGGCGGACGTGTCTCCGGCTTTGATAAGGAGTAATCAACTATGCCATCTGCTTCAGTCAGACGAACCGGCACGGCAATGCGCACGCTGGATCTTGTTTATATCGCCATCGGAGCGGCGCTGATCACCGTGGGCGCGTGGATCACCATACCGACGACGGTGCCGTTCACGCTGCAGACGTTTGCCGTGTTTGCGGTGCTGCTGCTTCTGGGCGGATTGCGCGGAACCATGTCGGTGCTGGTGTACATCATGCTCGGCGCCGTGGGCGTGCCCGTATTTTCAGGGTTCAACAGCGGATTCGGCGTCCTTCTCGGGAGCACCGGCGGCTACATCATCGGCTTTATCTTCATGGGTCTTCTGTACATGCTGTTCACGAAGCTGCTCGGCGAGAAGCAGTCGGTGAAGATCGCGGCGCTTCTGGTCGGACTGACCGTCTGCTACGCGTTTGGCACGGCGTGGTTTATGTACGTGTACATCGGCAGCAAGGGGCCGGTCGGCGTGATGACGGTGCTCGGCTGGTGCGTGTTCCCGTTCATCGTGCCGGACCTTGTCAAAATGGCGGTGGCGGTGCTTGTCGCACGGAGAGTCAAACCGTTCATCAAAGATAATCTACAGCAGTAGAACTGCATAAAACAAGTAAAATTCAAGTAATATTATGACATTGCGCGAGGTTGCGTTTGTATGGTATACTGAATCGGATGGGATGGTATCCCCGCCGGCAGATGCTAACAGACGCAGCCTCGGTTTTGTTTCGGAGATGTTTTTTCATTTTCCGGAAAATGATGTGACTATTATTCCGCATTGCTGCAACTAAGGAGTAGAAGGGCAAGAAAAAGACAGATAGGGGGTGAGGACGATGGATGACGGCGCAAGTAGCTACCGCCGTTTTCTGGCCGGAGACTGGGACGGTCTGATGGAGATCATCGATGCCTATTATGACGGCCTTGTTCTCTATCTGAACCGCTATCTGAACAACCCGCAGGACGCGGAGGACATGGCGGAGGAGACGCTCCTCACGCTGACGACGAAGAGACCGTCATTTGACGGAAAATCCTCGTTCAAGACCTGGCTGTATGCCATCGGGCGGAACAACGCGCTGTATTATCTGCGGAAGACACATCGCGAGATGCCGGTTTCGGGGGAGGATCTGGCGAAGTTCGCGCAGGAGGGCAGCACGGCTTTGGAGGAGTGCGTCCGCGAGGAGGAAAAGCATCTGCTGCACGGCGCCATGCAGCGGCTGCCGGAGGAGTATCGCCGTGTGCTCTGGCTCAAGTACGGTGAGGACATGAGCGTGAAGGAGATCGCACTTGCGATGAACCGGACGAACCACAGCGTGAACGGTCTGCTGAAGCGCGCCCGGGCTGCTCTTCGGGAGGAGCTGGCGAAGGAGGGATACCATGAGAAACCATAAGGAGATTTTTGAGAGGATCAAATCGAAAACTGAGCAATATGAAGCGGAACAAAGAAGAAAGAAAAACCGGTGGCAGCTGGTGATCGGGGCTGCTGCGCTTGTGGTGATTATCGGGGCAACGATCCCGTTGTATCAGAAGTTCGGAAAGAACCGCGGGAATACGGATCCTGCGAACAGCGCGGGCGAAACCACGCCGACCGCAGCAGTAACCGCAGAGCCGACCGGAGAGAGCGCGCAGCCGACGGAGCCTGTGCAACCGACGGAAGTCCTGACGCCGACACCGGTATTTCCGGACACGGCGACGTTTACATTGAAGGCGATGAGCCCTTTTGCCCGTGATGAATACCTCCCCAATTACGGGTACATGGAAATCTATCCGCAATCAATGAAGGAAGCCCTGGAGATGGTTAAGGATGACGATACGTATTTTGCGGTGGAGATCGAGTTTTATCCTGATTACCAGTATAAAATCAACACGTTCCATGATGAATTTGTCGCAAAATACGAGAAAGATCCGGCTATCGTGCAATACGAGAAAGACTACTACGATTATGTGAAAAACGTGTACTATAAGGAATACCCCGAGGCGGCGAGAGATTATGAGTACTACGAACAGCATGATCCGTGGGTGATCTTTGAGGGTATATGGCGTGCTTCCCATACCGAGGAGGAGTGGAATTATATCAGCGAGATCCGGGACATCATCAGCCGATGCCCCGAGTATGTGCGGGAGTTTGCCAGACCGTTGCTGCAGCCGGAGATCGACAGGATCTGCGACATGGGCGCGATCCTCGTCTCGGATACCGATCGCGTTATCGTGCTGATGACGAAATCGCAGATCGAAGGATTTATCCCGTCCGAAAACTATGCCTACTTCTTCGTGTGGGCATACGACGAACTGGAGGAGCTGGAGGGCTTCACTGCACTTCCGCCAAAGGAACCGGAACCGGTGCAGAACCCGTACATCATCCGCGGTGACGGAAGCGGAAAACTCGATGAGAAGCTGACGGGATGTCGCGACGCTGATGAGATCGTTCCCATCGACGTTATCTTCGGCGATGCCTGGGAGGAGGGGCAGAGGATGTTCCGGGAGCAGTACCCGGAGGAGTATGCCGCGTACAACTGGCTGAAGGAACAGGAGAATCCCGTGAGCAACGATGATCCCCGCGTGGAGTTGGGGCTCACCGGCCGGGATCTGAAGAACTCGCTTCCCGGTGTGTGGGAGCGTGAGCAGGAAGCAGCATTTTTCGAAAAATACCCGCAGTATCAGCAATACAAATCGGAGTATGAGTATGTGCACTCGCTGTACCTGCAGGTACCGTACAAGGTGATCGAGGAACTGGAAAAACTGCCGGAGATTGAAAAAATCAATGCGGTCCCGGTCAGCGACTGGCGCGTTGAGGCAGTCGGCGCGTATCACGGCAAGTGGGTGTATGACTTACGGGGCACGCCGGAGGAGTGGTATTGATCCGATGAAACTGACATAGACGTGCTGCGAAAATATGACCGCGGTCATACCCGGTTCCCGGGAAATGTGACCGCGGTCACTTGTTGCAAAGAAAGGCTCAGTGTACGATGAAACCGTAAAGAGGAGCCCGGCAGCCGGTGAAAATCCGGCGGAACAGGGGAGTGGGGACATCGAAAGGAGCCTAATATGAAACGGATCATCAGAATCATTGCAGTAACGGTTATCATGATCGCAGCCTGCCTCGGTTTGACCGGCTGCGGCCGATACACCTCGAGCTATGTCGCTTCCATATGTGTCACAACCAGCGACAGCGTGTCGTTTGGCAGCCTGAAGGGAACGATGGTCTTCACCGCGAAGTGCGACGGTGAGGAAGGGCGTAAGATCAAGTATTCGGCGAAGCTCGGCACCGGCTGCTTTACCGTGTACTACGACAGTGACGGAACCAAGAACGAACTGTTCACCATCAATGCGGGGGAGTCGGTCGAGGCCTCCGGCGGTGAGCTTGTGAAGGGCACGGTGTACATCATCCTCGAGACGGACGGCAAGTGCGAGGACGGAAAATTCTCGTTCGAGATCGAGTGAGAAAGCCACCCGGCACGCACGGCAGCAATACAGAACAAAGAACGCACGGGGAAGCGCAAAAGATACGGCGCTTCCCTCGCTTTTTGTGCGGAAAGGAATCTCGTATTTTGCACGGAAACAGGTGCATTTTCCGCTGTAAAGTGATATAATATACGGCATGAAACGAAAGGAATTGAGGTTTATGAAGAATACGAAAAAACTTACGCTGCTCCACTCCAACGACATGCACGGCGACTTCTTCGCGGAGACTGTCGATGAGAACCTGGTGGGCGGCGTTTCCATGCTCTCCGGATACATCAACAAGGTGCGCAAGGAGGAGAAGAACGTCATCTACGCCATCTCCGGCGACATGTTCCGAGGCTCCATCATCGACTCCGAGTTCAAGGGCGTCTCCACGATCCAGATCATGAACATCCTCGCCCCGGACATCGTGACGGTGGGCAACCACGAGGTGGACTACGGCCTCTCGCATCTTCTCTTTCTCGAAAAATGCGCGGAGTTCCCGATCATCAACGCGAACCTGCACATCTCCACGAACCACAAGAGACTGTTCGCGCCGTGCAAGATCATCGAGATCGACGGCATGAAGATCTTGTTCATCGGCATCATCACCGAGATCGCGCTCGCGCAGTGCCGCAAGGACAACCTGATCGGAACGTTCGTCACGCTCGAGGATGCGGCGGACGAGGTCGGGCGCATCTGCAACACGTACAACTCGCTGGATGTTGATTTCACGGTCCTGCTCACGCACATCGGGTTTGAGGAGGACAAGAAGCTGGCGGCTCTTTTGAATCCCGCGTGGGGCGTCGATGTGATCATCGGCGGACACTCGCACACGTTCCTGACGGAGCCCGCCGAAGTGAACGGCATCCCGATCGTTCAGGCCGGAACCGGCACGGACCAGATCGGCCGCTTTGACATCGTGATCGATACGGACAACAACTGCATCGACAGCTACACGTGGACGCCGGTCCCGATCAACGCGGAGACGTGCCCGAAGGATCCCGCGATTGAGAAGGTCATTGACGTGTACCAGACCCAGACGGACGCCAAATACGGCCAGATCCTCACGAGATTTGTCCGTGAGCTCACGCATCCCGTGCGCAACCGCGAGACGGAGCTCGGCGATCTGTTCTCGGATATTTTGAAAAATGCGCTCGGTGTCGACATTTTCCTGCTCGCCTCGGGCTCCATCCGCACCGAGGCTCTCGGTCCGATCGTGACCAAGGGCGATTTCACAGTGGCGTTCCCGTATGACGATCCGGTGTACATGGTACACTGGACCGGAGCGCAGCTCAAGCACGGCCTGATGCGGATGCTCCGCGACGAGGCGCTCGAGGGCGCGCACACGGAGTTCTACCAGCTCTCGGAGGGCCTCGAGGTCGAGTACGACCAGAAGACACACAGTTTCTTAAAGTTCAACTACCAAGGCGAGCCGGTGGACGACGAGCGCGAGTTTACCGTGGGACTGCAGCTTTATCACTATGTCAACATGATGGATTCGTTCGATCTGGAGCTTGACGAGGTTGTGAAGAAGCACAAGGCGAGAGTGGTCGCAAGCTCGTGCAGCCAGGTGATCGAGGAGATCCTGATCGAGGGCCAGCACCAGAATGCGGAGGGAGCCGGAAGACTGATCGTTCATCTTGCGGACGGCACCACGACGGGTCTGCCGCTGGAAGGGTAACAACAGGTCTGCCGCCGGAGAGATAACGGCGGTATTGTCACCGGAAGGGCAGTGGTGACATCATCATTTTCGACAAATCGAAGAAACACAACCCATCGAGGCGTTCCGGTTGTCCGGGGCGCCTCTTTACGGTTCTTCCCCATAGTAATGCGGTTCATCCGCTCGTGCGGAGATCGAAAACAGCGGCATCGCCGGGTTCGGAATCAGCGGATCTACAGGTGGACTGCACAAAACACAGATTAAGACATTCTCTTGCGAATAATGGACATTGTTAACAGGTTAACAATTTGTTACTCTATAACCATACAATGACATACAAGCTTCTATACTATGAACAAGAGACGATGCGTGTGCAGTACTTATGGCGACTGCGACGCGCGTCACGGAGGAGCACATGGACAAGAAAAACAAGTACCCCAAATCCCGCCTCGGCTGGCTTTGGGAAAACATGGAAGGAAGGCATGCACTCTTTATTGTGGCGCTGTTCGGCACCGCGCTTTACAACGTGCTTCAGCTTGTCGTGCCTCATTTTTCGAGAGAGCTGATCAACCTGTTTTCGGAGGCGCAGAGAACCGGACAGCCCCTGAGCGACAAGGAGGAAACCATCTACACGCTGCTCACGCTGATGGTCGGTCTGACTCTGTTCCGTGTCATCATCGTGTATCTGGACTGCATGGCCTACGAGCGGGTTTCCCAGGGCACGCTGTTTCGGATCCGTAACTTCCTTTACAACAAGATCCAGCGGCAGGACATGAAGTTCTACAGCACCTACCGTACCGGCGACCTGATGACCCGCGTCACAGGCGACCTGGATGCGGTGCGCCACAACATCGCGTGGGTAATCCGCTGTATCGTGGAGTCGATCACGCTGTTCTGCTCCGCGGCGGTGTACTTCTTCCTCATCGATGTGGTCCTGGCGCTGTGCATTGTCTCCATAGCGCCGCTGATCTTCTTCATCGTGTTCAGATTCCGCAGGAAAGTTGCCCCGATGCACAAGGCACTCCGCGAGAAGCTTGCGGGAATGAATACCGATGCGCAGGAAAATATATCCGGCAACCGCGTGGTCAAGGCATTTGCCCGCGAGGAATACGAGAAGGAGAAGTTCGACAAGTCCAACATGGACTACCGAGACACCAACATCAAGACACAGATGGTGTGGCTTAAGTTCTTCCCCTTCGTCGAGCTGATCGCCAACGCGCTCCCGGTAATCCTTCTCATGGTGGGCGGCGTGTTCATCATCAACGGCCGCATCAGCATGGGTGACTACACCGCATTTTCCCTTTTGATCTGGGCAATCGCGAACCCGATGCGCATGATGGGCAACATCATGAACGAGTTCCAGCGCTTCAGTGCGGCGTCCGACAAGATCATGGAGATCTATTACTCCGAGGCGGAGATTGTTGATCATCCCGATGCGATCGCGCATCCGGAGCGCTTCGAGGGCAAGGTCGAGTTCGACCATGTCAGTTTCCAGTACGAAGACGGCAAATTACCTGTCCTTAAGGATATTACATTTACCGCGGAACCCGGCGAGACGGTGGCCATCATCGGCGAGACCGGCTGCGGCAAGACCTCGCTGATCCAGATGATCCCGCGTTTTTACGAGCCCAACTCAGGCTCGGTGCGCGTGGACGGCGTTCCGGTTGAGAATTATAAACTGACAGATCTGCGAAAGAACATCGGTCTGGCGACGCAGGACGTGTTGCTGTACTCCGATACGATCGAGGGCAACATCGCCTACGGCGCTATGGCGCTTACCGCGGAAGAGGTCGAAAAATACGCCCGCTACTCGGCGGCGTCCGACTTCATCCACCACATGCCGGAGGGCTACGACACCATCGTCGGTGAGCGCGGCGTCGGCCTCTCGGGCGGCCAGAAGCAGCGAATCTCGCTTGCACGTGCGCTCGCCATCCGGCCTTCCATCCTGATCCTCGACGACACGACGTCGGCAGTGGATATGGAGACGGAGAAGCAGATCCAGCACAGCCTGCGCAACCTTGATTTTCCGTGCACGAAGATCATCATCGCGCAGCGTATCTCCACGACGAAATTCTGCGACAAGATACTCGTCTTAAAGGACGGACGGATCATCGAGTCCGGCAACCACAGAGAGCTTGTCGAGGCAGACGGTTACTATGCGGAACTCGTGAAACTTCAGCTCGGCGAGTCCGCGGTCAGCGCGTGAGAGGGGGTGACGGAAAATGGCTGAAAGAAATACCTACAAACAGGACGAACGGCTTGACGAACCCTTTAACATAAGGCACCTCCTGCTTGCATCCGCATACATTAAGAAATACCTTCCGAAGATGGCCCTCGCATTGATCATCAGTGCACTCGGCGCCGCTTCCGGACTGCTTGCCCCGATCTTCACACAGAAGGCCATCGACGACGCCATCCCGAACGCGGACAAGCCGTATCTGTTCCTTTTGGGAGGACTGCTGGTTCTGGTCTTCGCCGTGAGCGTCATTCTCGGACTGATCCGGTCGAAACTGATGATCCGCGTGTCGCAGAGCATCATTTACGACATTCGCAAGGACCTGTTCGCGCACTTGCAGAAACTGCCGTTCCAATACTACGACGACCGGCCTCACGGCAAGATCCTGATCCGTGTTGTCAACTACGTGAACTCCGTTTCGGATATGCTCTCAAACGGTCTGATCAACGTCATCCTTGAGATGATCAACCTGATCCTGATCGTCATTTTCATGCTGATCGTGGATGTACAGATGACACTCGTGGTCATGTGCGGCGTACCGTTCCTCGCAGCGTTCCTGTTCTGGATCAAAAACCGCCAGCGCAAGGCATGGCAGCGCGTGTCCAACAAGAACTCGAACCTGAACGCGTACCTGCAGGAAAATATCGTCGGCGCGCGCATCACGCAGATCTTTGCCCGCGAGGACGAAAACGCGAAGATCTTCGCGGATCTCTCCGATGACTGCCGCCAAACCTGGATGCACGCCGTGCGCTGCAACAACCTGGTATGGCCCGGTATCGACACGATCTCCGTATGTATCCGTGCGGCCATCTTCATTTCCGGTATGATCCTGTTCGGACAGGGCGCCAAATCCATCGGTACCATTCTCGCGATCTCGAGTTACTCCTCGCGGTTTTGGCAGCCGATCATGAGCCTCGGTAATATTTTTAACAACTTCTTAAACAACATGGCTTACCTGGAGCGTATCTTTGAGACTCTCGGCGAGCCGGTGACTGTGGACGACGTGCCGGATGCAACTGAGATGAAGCCGATCAAGGGCGCTGTCTCCTTCCGAAATGTATGTTTCTCCTACGAGGAGGGCAAGGAAATCCTGCACGGTGTTTCCTTCGACGTAAAACCGGGAATGAGCGTCGCGCTGGTGGGACCCACCGGCGCCGGCAAGAGCACGATCGTAAACCTGATCTCACGGTTCTACAACGTGGATTCCGGAGAGGTGCTGATCGACGGGCAGAACGTTGCCGACGTGACACTGAAGTCCCTGCGAAGCCAGATGGGCATCATGATGCAGGACAGCTTCATTTTCTCCGGTACGATCAAGGACAACATCCTCTACGGCAAGCTCGACGCAACCGACGAGGAGATCCGGGCGGCAGCGAAGCTTGTCTGCGCCGACTCGTTCATCACGGGTATGCAGAACGGCTATGACACCGAGGTCAAGGAGCGCGGTTCCCTCTTAAGCCAGGGCCAGAAGCAGCTGATCTCCTTCGCTCGCACGGTTCTTTCCGATCCCGCGATCCTCATCCTCGATGAGGCGACCTCGAGCATCGACGTGCAGACGGAGCGCGCGCTTCAGCAGGGTCTGAATTCCATGCTGAAGGGACGTACGTCCTTCCTGATCGCTCACCGTCTCTCGACCATACGCAACTGCGACCTCATCATGTACATCGATGACGGCGGCATCACGGAGGCCGGCACGCACGACGAACTGATGGCAAAGCACGGTGATTACTATCACCTGTACACGTCCCAGCTGGAGGATATCGCGTAACGGACGCGATGATCCCAGGGCAGATTGTATCACGGTTTTGGTTGACAGTCATTTTCCGATAAAGTATAATAGTTTTAATGGCGGCAGACGCCAAATATAGAGCAAGAGAAAGGTTTGGTACTTATATGAACAACATCCCTGTAGTAAAACTTGGTATTGTTGCTGTAAGCCGTGACTGCTTCCCGATCGTTCTTTCCGAGAAGCGCCGCAGTGCCATTAAGGCAGCTTACAAGGGTGACCTCTATGAGTGTCCCGTAACTGTTGAGAATGAGCTTGACATGCTGAAGGCTGTTGAGGACGTTAAGAAGGCTGAGTGCAACGCTCTCGTTGTATTCCTCGGCAACTTCGGTCCTGAGACGCCCGAGACTTTGATCGCTAAGAATTTTGACGGCCCTGTTATGTTCGTTGCAGCTGCTGAAGGCGACGGCGACATGATCAACGGTCGTGGCGATGCATACTGCGGTATGCTCAACTGCTCCTACAACCTCGGAATGCGCCACCTCAAGGGCTATATTCCGGAGTATCCGGTAGGAACCGCTGATGACATTGCGAAAATGATCTGCGACTTCGTTCCGATCGCTCGCGCTATCATCGGTGTTAAGAACCTCAAGATTATTACCTTCGGACCTCGTCCGCAGGACTTCTTCGCCTGCAACGCTCCCATCAAGGGTCTCTATGAGCTTGGCGTTGAGATCGAGGAGAACTCCGAGCTTGACCTGTATGTAGCTTACAAGGCACATGCTAACGATCCTCGTATCCCTGAGGTTTGCGCTGACATGGCAGCTGAGATGGGTGAGGGCAAGTACTATCCTGAGATGAGCGCACGTATGGCACAGTTCGAGCTTACGCTCCTTGACTGGGCTGAGCAGCACAAGGGTTCCCGCAAGTATGTTGCTTTTGCTGACAAGTGCTGGCCTGCATTCCCCGAGACCTTCGGTTTCGAGCCTTGCTACGTAAACAGCCGTCTCGCAAGCCGCGGTATCCCGGTATCCTGCGAGGTTGATATCTACGGCGCACTCTCCGAGTACATCGGCGCTTGCGTATCCGGCGATGCTATCACCCTTCTTGATATCAACAACTCCGTTCCTCAGTACATCTACGATGAGGACATCAAGGGCAAGTACGACTACAAGCTTACCGATACCTTCATGGGCTTCCACTGCGGTAACACGCCGTCCTGCAAGATGTGCAGCGACCGTGCGATCAAGTACCAGCTCATCCAGCACCGTCTTCTTGAGCCGGAAGGAAGCGATCCTGATTTCACCCGTGGAACGCTCGAGGGCGACATCGCAGCTAGCGACATCACCTTCTATCGTCTGCAGTGCAACAGCGACGGAGAGCTTGTTTCCTACATCGCTGAGGGCGAGATCCTCGACGTACCTACCCGTTCCTTCGGTGGTATCGCAATCTTCGCTATCAAGGAGATGGGACGCTTCTATCGTCACGTGCTCATCCAGAAGAGATATCCTCACCACGGTGCCGTTGCATTCGGTCACTATGGCAAGACCCTGTTCGAGGTATTCAAGTTCCTCGGCATCAAGGACATTGCTTACAACCAGCCGAAGAGCCTTCCGTACCCGACGGAGAATCCCTGGGCTTAATCAATAGTTCAGAACAAGTATCAGAAACTTCAAAGGCCGATCGTCATCCGACGATCGGCCTTTACTATTTGCTTTTCTATTGTCAGTTCGAATTAGAACCTTTTGACAACCTTAGGGACGGTTCAGTGTCTTCCGGAACTGTCAACACCGTTCTTTCGCCCGTTCCGTCTTGATCAGCATGACCGTGACCATCGTCAGGATGGACAGGAGAAGCATCAGGATAATGAGCGAATTCGAAATGGTATCCGCGGTCTTGACAATCGTTTCCGTCTTAGCTTCCGGAGGGGTCGTATCGGTCTGTTTCTTTGTCTCATCCTTAGGAACGGTGATTTCACCGGAGACAGAAGATACGATTGCCTCGTAGAGGCTTTCGCTGTTCGCTACGACGGTTATGTTGCCGGTCTTTCCGGTTACCACATCGTATCCGTCAGGAACCTGCATGATCGTTATCGTGTATACGCCTGCGGCCACCGTCGGAGTGTTTCCGTTCGCATCGACAATGCGGCCGTCCTTTCCGGTCATGTATGTCACGGAAGTGCGATTCGATACGGATGCGACCTCGATTACTGCATCGGGTACAGCGCGTCCTGTCTTATCCTCGATCACGTGAACCGAAAGGAAACCGGTTTCGGTCTTCACCGTAGCAGCTTGTGTTGCTTCGCCTGTAGCGTTCTGCGTGGTTCCACCTGCAGTATTCTGTGCGTTTCCGCCTGTTGTGTTCTGTGTGGTGTTACCGGAGGTGTTTTGTGTTGTGTTGCCTGCCGGCGTATCGGTTGTTGTGTTGCCTGCCGGGGTATCAGTGGTACTGTTGCCGGCCGGCGTATCGGTTGTTGTGTTGCCTGCCGGCGTATCGGTTGTTGTGTTGCCTGCCGGCGTGTCTGTGGTACTGTTGCCGGCCAGAGTATCGGTAGTTCCGTTGCCTGCCGGGGTATCAGTAGTTCCGTTGCCGGCCGGAGTATCGGTTGTTCCGTTGCCAGCCGGAGTATCGGTTGTTCCGTTGCCAGCCGGAGTATCGGTTGTTCCGTTGCCAGCCGGTGTATCAGTGGTGCCGTTGCCAGCCGGGGTATCGGTGGTACCGTTGCCAGCAGGTGTATCGGTAGTTCCGTTGCCAGCAGGTGTATCAGTGGTGCTGTTGCCAGCCGGTGTATCGGGATTGTCATTTCCGCCCGGATTGTCGGGGTTGTCATTACCGCCCGGATTATCGGGATTGTCGTTACCGCCCGGATTGTCGGGGTTGTCATTACCGCCCGGATTATCGGGATTGTCGTTACCGCCCGGATTATCGGGATTGTCGTTACCGCCCGGATTATCGGGGTTATCGTTGCCACCCGGATTATCGGGATTGTCGTTGCCGCCCGGGTTGTCGGGATTGTCGTTACCGCCCGGGTTATCGGGATTGTCGTTGCCGCCCGGGTTGTCGGGATTGTCGTTACCGCCCGGGTTATC
>JAFZVZ010000002.1 GCA_017617545.1 Lachnospiraceae bacterium | reverse complement strand
TTGGGAACCGCTTTATCTCTAATCGTCATTGTCGTTCCAATGGTGCAGCCGTTACCCGCGTGGACGTCCGGCATGATCCGGATCTTCGAGCCCTCCGACACGGCGTAATCGCACATGCGCCTGATCTGCTCTATCGCTTCGTCCTCCACTACCCTTGCGTAGCAGATTGCCGTATTCACTTTTCCTTTGATTTCCAATACGTCCATTGCTTATTTCCTTTCTGGAATACATTGAACTATACTCCGTGGGGGATTCGGACTCCCGACCCTCTGATTAAAAGTCAGATGCTCTTCCGCTGAGCTAACGGAGTAAAATAAAGGACCGCCTGCCTCATACAAGGTAAGCGGTCCGCGAATATGCTCTGTTTATGCTTCCATCCGTCTTACTGACGATTTCCGCTAAGCAACCTATTCTCGTACTTGCTCAGTCTTATATGAACGCACGAAAACGAATTTCCGCCCAAAAGGCCGAAACTCATAGCGTTTCTCAAGACTGTTTATACGAGCCATTGCTGCCATGCCTATTCTTTCCTTTCCGGGAGCATCAGCGCCCCGCTTATCTCATTCTGCGCTGTATCATAACACAGTTTTTCGGGAAAGTCACTATACTTGTGGTATAAAGTGCCTCGTCGATCACTTCTTCTCCAGGAACTGGATGTGAGGAGCGTGCTTGAGGAGCGCAGCAACGATCTTCTGCATATCCTCCTTGTTCGCGCCAACCAGGTTGCCGCCGTACATCTTCTGCGCAGCCTTCGTGCCGCCGACCACCTCGGCAGGCTTCAGGCGATTGCCCTCGGCGTCCGTCATCCAGAGCACGTTCGTGCGCTGCACGGAATCCCAGCGAATGTCGATGAAACGAATATCGCTCAGGCGGTAGATCGCGAACACAACATTGTACTTCTGCACGAGGAACTCATTCTGCGTGAAGAAATAATGCAGCGATTTCGAGAATACGCCCTCGTCGATGATCTGGTCACCGTACTTGTCCTTGATCTTCTGTGCGCCCTTCTTGCTCGCAGTTACTGTGGACCAGATCGAAAGACCGATGATCGCAACGAAAAATACAACGATACCGATAATTGCTCCGACAGACGGCTTATCCGTCGCCAGAAATGCTGCTAACCCGTACATTTTGGTACCCTCCTCAATCTTGTCATATAGTTTTGATATCGCCACACGCGATGACGCGGCGCTTAGTACATTGTACTTGGTTTGACAGTGGAATGTCAAGGATTTGTGTGACTTCCTCCCCTTGTGCTCAAACTTATTTGTTCAACTTGGACAAACAAGTTTAGCTGTACTTCCTTTGCTCATGATTTCTTTCAGTCGAAGATTTTTGTCGAAGATACCTTCCGTCAACCCATTCAATTCCAGAAGACTGCGGACACACCATTCCGGATCCTGGGTGTGATAGGCATAATACACGTCATTCATCTGCTTGTAATGAAACATTTTTGAGATATATCCCGTTGACATATCGCGCGTATACGATATGTATCGATACATGTATCCGATCCAAAACAGCGCACTCTTTGAGTACTTAATCTTGCCGTAATCCGACCGGCCGAATTGCTCCGTAATTGCTCTTATCCCTTCTTCGACATCGAGCGACAGACTGGCTGTATTATTCTTGTCCAGTTTCTTCAGTAAATCAGAGTGGAGAAATCTGCGAATGAAGATCCCCGTAGAGCATTCCAATTCCGTCGATTTTTCGAAGAGTTTGCCCTGATATTCCGCAAGCAATAATCCATCGTGATTGAATTGTTTCATTTTAACATTTCCTCAATAAATAAACCGTCTTTAAACTCTCTTTTTGCAAGTTTCAACTTAGTATCGATTTCATGGGCCCGTTCATTTAACGCATGTTTGCAATCCTCCCGCTCCGGAAGACTGATAAAGTATTTTTCAACCGGTTTCAGCTTCTTCACGGCTTTATTTGTCTTAAAGACATACTGAAAACCGAGTTTGGATGCTGACAGAGAATGAAGGGCTACGTCTGCGTTTATTTCTCCTTCGGTATACTGTGTCATAATATAGAACATTTTATTGTCGGCAATCGGGGCAACAACCACATCACAATCCTCGGTATCTGCGATAATCTTCTGCACTGACGAATGGCCCGAATAACTTCCGAGCGTCCCTCGATAATAGCAGATTGCCAACATCCACTCTAACGAGCAGTCGAAGCGTTTCACTCTCAGACCATCGAGTGAATATGTGAAGGAATACACCGATGATCTCTCATGTTCACAGACAAATGCCAATGCCTGTTCATAGGTTTCCCCGAGATAAAAGCCTTTTCCAAAATCACAGTTGTCTCTGGAGCCCGAAGCTGAAATCTCTGCTAATCCATACTTTGATCCGTGAAACAATACTTTCGCGGTCCGCTCTTTGAGCAGTTCTTCCTTCACGGAATTCATTCTATAACCGGTCTCATAGGCGTAAGAATAAAACTTCTCGCAGACAGCATCGGTTGTTTTCCCGTTTTTCAGAATCTCATTAATCGTCGTCCGGGAGATTTTGGTTTGCGCTGCAAGCTCCTCACAAGTAATCTTTTCAGCCTCAAGCAGGAATTCTATATCTTCTTTAATTCTGTACTCACTCTTCACTTCAGCCAACGTTTTTCCCTCCTTTCGAGACCATTCTAACACAGAAAACTTGTTTGTTCAAGTTGAACAAACATGTTTTTCGCTGTGTTTCACAAAAACACTCTTGATTCCCTTTGATCACAAAACTTAACGCTCAATCTCGCTTTCCTCTGACAAATCCGGATCGATTTGTGGTATAATAACAGTACTTCTTGCAAGGAGGGCGTGTCCAATGAGCTCGGGTGACAGAGTTTGTGCGACAAAGCGAACGTTGATCAACGCTACAAGGTGGATCCTTTCCGGGATCCTGTGCGTCATGTTGTCCGTATCCCTGTGCGCCTGCAGTTCGAACTCGCGGAACAACACCTCGGAGCCGACCGGCCCGACCGCGCAGCAGCCAAGCCCTACCGCAACAGCGGAGGCCAGCCCCACCGCGCAGCCGAGCGTTACCGAGCCGCCGCGCAAAGGAAGCCGCTCGATCTTCATCTACATGTGCGGCTCCGACCTTGAAACGAAGCAGGGCATCGCGAGTAAAATGATCCTGGAGCTCATGCAGGCGGATGTCCCCGAGGATATGAATATCATCATCGAAACCGGCGGAGCGAAGCAGTGGCGCAACCTGAATATCGGCAACCGAACTACCGAGCGGTACCAGATCAAAGACGGAAAACTGGTCCTGCTCGAGCGGCTTGACGGAAATCAGAACATGGGCGATCCCGCGACCCTCTGCGAGTTTGCCTCCTGGTGCGATCAAAACTACCGTTCCGATCGCAACATGCTGATCCTGTGGGATCACGGCGCGGGCCCTCTCCACGGCGTATGCTTCGATGAGAACTACGACTATGACGCGCTCGATCTGACCGAACTGCGGAACGCGCTTGAGAATGCTCACCTTTCCTGCAAATACGACATCATCGGGTTTGACGCCTGTCTGATGGCTTCCGTCGAAACCATGATCGCCGTCCACGACTATGCCGATTACATGATCGCGTCCCAGGAGATCGAGCCGTCCGGCGGATGGGATCTCAAGGCTGCGGCGGAAACATTTTCCGAAGAATCCGACGCCGCGGAGACCGGCAAGGCCATCTGTGACACCTATATCAAGCGGTGCAAGGAGAAAAATGAACAGGACTCTGTCTCGACGATGTCTCTGATCGATCTGAGCAAGACTGAGGAACTGGTTGCCCGGATGCAGAGCGCGTTTGAGGACCTGAAGGACGCGGAAGGGAAGGACTACAAGCTGTCCGCCCTGGTGGATGCGGCCGAGAACAGCGAGAACTTCGGCACGGAGCGCTCCTACGGCGTATACTCCAACATGATCGACCTGAGAAGCTTTGTCTTCCACGTGCTCTTCTCCAAGGATGACGTCCTGGTTCCGCTGCTTCAGACCATCGACGAATCGGTCGTGTATTTCGTCAACTGCAGCCGCCGCAACAACAACGGATTATCCGTTTATTATCCGAACAATTTTACCGAGAAAGAGGTCATGGCATATCTTGCCGGCGGGCCGATCCCCAATTACAACAGCCTGCTCCGGGCCTTCTATACCGGCGTTCCGGCCGACGCGATCTCATTTGCCGACAGAGGCTCTGTGAGCGAGGACGGGGCATATACCATCAGGCTGAAACCGGAGAGCGCGCAGTGCCTGAAGAAGATCTACTTTGAGCTGTACGAGGTCGACGAGAGCGGCAGGGAGCTGTGCATCGCCAAGGGCCGAGACTTCACCGAGGACTGGGACACCCTGACCTTCAAGAGCAATTTCCGGGGCAAGACGGTATCCATGGGCGGTCACCGGTCATACTACGAGATCTCCAACGGCGACGCCGACTTCATGATCTTCTACGCGCCTCTCCGCGTGAACGGCGATCTCCACCAGTACATGTTCTGTTACGTGGCGAGCGAGCATGATTTTAACGGCGGGTACTACATATCCGTGGGTATCCTGGACGGCTACGACGAGCACGGCATTCCCCAGCGTGATTTCATCTTTTTGGAAAATGGTGACACGGTTCAGCTCTTCGACGGGATCGCGGAGGAAAATGGGAAACCGATGTACGTTCCGAGCGAGGAATACACCCTGAAGGTGTACGATCTGGAGGAGTACCTGACCGCGGACAGCGACGAGGATACCGAGGCATTCTACGAGATTCCGCTGAGCGGAAAAACATATAAGTACATCTTTGTTATCGAGGACTTCTTCGGGAACACCTACCGGTCGGACGTCGCCACCTTCGAGATGACCAAGACCTATGAGGAGCTTTCGGAAAATCCTCTGCCCAACGGAACTTACGCCGCCAATGTGATCGAGATCGAGCCGGAAACACCTGATACAACCAGGTAAACCGCGTATCCTTACGCAACGCAAAAGACGGAACGCAGATCTGCACCTGCGTTCCGTCTGATTTTTTTACTACCGCTTTGATGATTATCAGTCGGGTTTTCCTACTGTTCTGAATGCATATCAGTCACGTCCTGAATGCGTATCAGTCAAGATAGAAGTACGTGAACTCCTGATATCTTTCGTTATACCGCCTCCCTTTTTTGGAGGGAAACAGCTTGGCAAGTTTGACTTTCTTGGTAACAGTAATACTGTCGAGTTTCATCAGATCACCGTACATCGTATAGTATGTATAGGACTTGTGATTCTTGGCGCCCCCTACATCCTTGCTTCCTGAATCTTTGGACATGTTCAGGATCAGCGGCAGGGTAATCTGAATCCCCGCGTCCGCGAGCTCACCCTTGATGGTGTCCGCCTTGATCCTGTCCATGAATCTCTTGTATTCCGTTTCCGAGAACGAGCGCTGGCCGCTTGCGGAAACAAGCACGCCCTTCCAGTTGTAATACTCCTTGTCTCCCGTGCTGGTACCCATGCGGACCTTACTGCCTATGGAGTAGCAATACGGATGGTACTTCGGATCGCTTCCTCTCTGCTCCGTAACCTCAACCGTTGTTCCCTTCGCGTATCTGGTCAGGTGTATATAAACGTCCGTACCACCGGCGTTATCGTTGAGGTCTTTCTCACAAACGCTTCCCTTTTTGGTTTCGTTGATCGTGATCTCCTGCACGGCTTTCTTATCCGACATCTCAGCTTTGGTGTAGAACAGATAGATATAGTCGCCGCCCGCACTCTTGTTGAGATCTCTGTTGAAGTTGGCCGGACAAGCCTTGTACTCAATACCGTCGAGCGTGTAGGTGTCGTAATTCTTATCCTTGCCTACCAGGATCGTAAAATTCTTGATCGCTTCCTCATACTTGTCGGTCCTCTTATATCCGATGTAGATATAATCGCCGCCCGCGTCATCGTTGAGATCGAAGTCAATGACCGTATATCCTTCATCGGTCAGGGCTTTCTTCGCATTATTCTCTTTCGCGTCGGCGGTTATCTTGACCTCACCGATATATCCGATATCCTCCACCGTCTTTTTAACCTTCACGGAGCGAGGTGCCACATCAACATCCTCCGGTGCCAGCGAAGTGACAGCATTTTTCTCGATGATGGCCACCGCTTCCTGGAACTCAATGTTATACCCCTTAAAGACATTGTTATACGGATCGCTGTCGGTCTTGTAAATGATATGCAGAAGCGCCATCACCTTTTCCAGGCTGGCAAGAGCATTCTCTCTGTAGGAGCACCGGTAATAATACGCCTGCGTATCGAAGTTGTACTCCAGGGACGCGAACGTGTCGACCGCTCCGAACACATTATGCTTTTTCAGTTCGTTTACAAGCGCATGGTAATTGGTAACGAGCGAGTCTCTCTTGTTCTTAAAGCCATAATATCTGGAATTGTTTTCATCATCACCCTTCAGACACATATCCGTCAGGGTATCGTTGTACGCGGCACGTTCCTTGTCGGTAGCATTTTCCCAGTCAATCCATGCCTTGGGCTCGGTGCCCTCAGCCAGCATCTTATCAGGCAGTTTTTCTCCGACGAGATACAGTTCGGGCGCGTAATCCTCCTTCGCGTTTACATACATCGCCACAATATCCCGGTAATCGGAGAGCATGGCATCCAGAGCCCTTCTGTATTCGCTGAGATCCTGCTCGTAAAGGTGCTTGTCAATGCCTTCCAACAGAAGTGTGTGCTCATTGAGCGTACTCTGGATCGCGTCCAGTTTCAAATTGATCTGCCGGAATTCTCTCATGATCGCCGCGTGATCCGACTCAAGAACCCCGAGGACCTCCAGCGCCGTCTTCGCGACGGAAAATACGGTCCCGGCATTGCCGCCCCAGTAGCAGATCTCACCGAGAAGGGTATTTCGTCCTCTGGTGTACTTCTGGATCTCAAGCAGCGTCTCTTTGTTGAGAGTGACCTTGCCCGCTTTGCCGAGGGTTTCTCCGGAATACACACGGTTGTTCACTGCCGCGGCCAACGACTTCTCGCCCCAGTTGTTCACAAGGGCATCCGCCGCGAGCGTGATCTCGCCGTTCATGTTCAGCGTCTCCATCGTCTGACCGTTCGCGGGAACCGTGATGATCAGCTTGGCGACGGTGTCACTCACACGCTCCACAGACTCAACCGCAGCGCCCTCGAAATCCCGTCCGAACGAGAACGAGCCGGCATTGATGCTACCGTCGAAGGTGCCCGAGCTTGCGTAAGCGACAAGGGTCAGCTTTAGGGTGTCACCATTTTCCTCACAATAGTCAAACACGGGATAGAAGGAAGCCTGCGGCAGGATGATCTCCGCCTCGTAGCCGCCTAAGTTCATCGTCTTGCCGTTCGTCAGCGCCGCGAACGCGTTGGCGTCGTCCGCCGTGAGCGTAACTGTTGCGGTATGCTCGTCCTTCGCCTCAAACGCCTCAACGGTAACGCCTTCGATCACGATCGAATCCTTCGTCAGCGCGGAAAGATCGACGCTGTCGTACGCGATCATCGTCGCGGTCAGTTTCCCGTCCGCCGCCTTGAGGGAAGTGCTGTCCAGATACGCGGCCTCCGTCAGGATTGCCACGTTCGCGGACATGCTCTCATACCCGTCCTTGATCGCGGACGGCTTGACCTTCACGGTACCGCACTCCTGGTAATTGAGCTCCGCGTTTCTCACGGGCGAGCCCTTGAGCTGCATCGTCAGGTTCTTGCCGGAAGCGGAAATGCTCTCGATGGTCATATCCTGAAATGCCTTCTCAAGCACGATATCGTCCGCGGTGACTCCGTCCTCAAACTCACTGCCTTCGAGGGTTAAGGTAACCTTCGCCTCCGTGGCGGACGCGTTAACCTCCTTCGTCTCCGAAGTAAGGTACATCTCCTTGAATTCAACGTCCACAAACACTACCACGTCGAGATCCCGGAACGTGATCCCGTAGAGCGTCGGAGCGAATTCGGTCACATGTTCGTCGGAAAATGTGATTTCCAGGCTGTTCCCGTTGACCTTGATCTCCTCGACCTTCGTCTTGATCTCGCCGTCCGCGTAGTTGTATCTGCCGGGCTCTTCCGGCTCGGTGGTTTCATTTTCCGCCGGAGCCTCTTCCGCCTCATCCTCCTCGTCCTCCTCGTAGGACCTCATGAGCAGATCGACAGCGAGATACGTAACCTCCGTATTGTCCGTCGTCGAGCCGGACAGGTCCGCGCCCTCGGCGGTTACGGTCGTGGTGTACTTGCCCGTCTTGGAGAACTGCACCGGGGTCGCGTTGATGACCAGGTTGGTCTCCTCCGCGGGCGTGGGGGTGTTCGTGACTTCACTGTTGCCCGGCTGCTCGGTAACGGTCGCCGTCGCCGTCGCGGGCATGTCGTTGCCCGGCTTATCGGAGCTGCATGCGGTCAGCAGCGACCCCATCATCGCAAGCACGAGCAACAAAGCAATCACACGTTTTACGGTATTCATAATTGTTTCTCTTTCCTCCTTTACCATTTTTCCAAAGGCATAAAAAATGCGTCTGTATTATCTACAAACGCATTATATACTGAGGACGGTCTTAGAGCAACAGCAGGAAATCCCGTATTTTCAACAACTTTCTTTCTGACGGAATTTCGGTCGTTTTCCGGTGGAAATCGACTGATAGTGAGCCGGGCGGGCCTGGGGGACGGGGAATCTCTGTTCGCTCTCAACCGGTTCAATATGTTACTTAATCGAATACACAGTCGTCCTCCTTTTGGCTAATCTAAACTTGTACTTTATTTTAGCCAAAGCAAAACCGGTTATCAAGCGCCGATTGCAAAAGCAATCTTGACAGCGATAAGATTGCGTGCTACAATCTGATCAGTGTTAAGATTATGTGCTACAATCTGCTCAGCGTGAAATTATTTTTCGTATACGGAGGAAAATGCTATGGGTGAGAAACCGTATCATCATGGAAATCTAAAGCGCGAGTTCATCGAGAAAGGTCTCGAATACATCGACCGCTACGGCGTCGAGTCGCTCTCGATGCGCAAGCTCGCGGAGGCGATCGGGGTCAGCAGCGCGGCACCGTACGCTCATTTTAAGAACAAGGACGCGTTCCTGACGGCAATCCAGGACTACATTACGGAGAGCCTGACGGCCGCGCTGCGGGACGCCCTTGAGCACTGCAAAGAGCCGAAGCTGGTCATGCTGGAGCTTGGCCGGTGCTACGTCTTATTTTTCTATGAAAACCCGCTGTATTTTCAGTTTTTGTTCACGCGGAAGGACATTGATTTTACGTCCTACGCGCCATATCAGCTGTTTCGGCCGGTCGCGGCGGAGTTTCTCAAGGGGCTTCACAAAGAGCAGTTCTCCGCGGAGAGCCTTGACCACAAGATAATCGCCATGTGGGCGCTCGTTCACGGGCTCGCGCAGTTTGCGCTGATCGGCGGCGTGATCGACAAGGACAATCTGGAGCAGGAAATCAGCGATATTCTTTACGCGGTCGAAGTATAAGGGGGAAAATGATCATGATCGGAATTTATCTAAGCGGAACCGGGAATACAAAGCATTGTGTGGAGAAGCTGCTGACCCTTCTAGACGGGCAGGCAACGATGGTTCCCATCGAGAGCGAGGGCGCCGTGCAGGCGGTGGCGGCCAATGACGAGATCCTTCTCGCGTACCCCACGCAATTTTCCAACGTGCCCTACATGGTGCGCGACTTTATCAAACAAAACCGCGAGCTCTGGAGCGGCAAGAAGGTGTTCTGCATGACGACGATGGGCCTCTTCTCCGGTGACGGAACAGGCTGTGCCGCGAGGCTTCTGAAGAAATACAAAGCGACGGTCATTGGCGGCCTTCAGATCCGCATGCCCGACTCGGTCTGTGACTGCAAGGCGCTCAAGAAATCGATAGAAGAAAGCAAAAAAATCGTCCGCGACGCGGACGCAAAGCTCGAACAGGCGGCGCAGAAGATCAAGGAAGGCAGCTACCCCCGCGAGGGGCTGACCTTCCCTGCTCACCTGGCCGGCCTGTTCGGCCAAAGACTTTGGTTTTTCAAAAAGACCGCCGGCTACAGCAAGAAGCTGAAGGTCAGCGACGCCTGCGTCGGCTGCGGCCTCTGCGCGGCCGAGTGCCCGATGGGCAACATCACGATCAAGGACGGCCGTGCCGTACCCGCCGCGCAGTGCACGATGTGCTACCGCTGCGTCAGCACCTGCCCGAAGCAGGCGATCACGCTGCTTGGCCGGAAAGTGCATGAACAGTGCAGGTTTGAGAAGTATTCGGGGTGATCGCGCCTAGTTCTTGCTGATCCACATCACGGGGCGGACGCCGTCCGTATCCTTATGGAGAACCGTTGAGCCGACGATCCTTCCGTCGAACAGTACGACGCACCCGGTGGAACTGTTGTCAGATGTTTGCATGGTGCGCAGCCACCAGTTCGCGTTGTTTCCGTATTGCTCCGACAGGTACACATGCTGCGCGGCATGCGCGGTTGCCTCCGCGGTGCGATCTTTTTGCGTCGGAAAATACTTGTTCACTTCATCGATGCTCAGCACAAACAAGCGATCTACCGTGTCGTTGCCCCCGGTTGTTCCCTTCGTCGGATGCGGCGGGGTCTTCACGACTGTTGTCTGTGTCCGTTCCTTTTCGTCCGCGTCAAATGCCTGGTCATAGAACTCGCCGTTCAGCCACTCCCGCAGCGTGCAGCTCTCCCATGTCACTCGCTTTTCGTGATTATTGAACTGACACCCTTCCAGTACATACTTCGAAATCAGGAACAGACTGTCCTCGGTCTCCTCAAGAACAATCCACACGATGTCCTCGCCCTCGTATGTACCGAACGTGACTTCCTTATCGTCGTTCACGTGAATCGGGTCATCGGGATCATCCCCGGGGGCGTCGCCGGGGTCGTCACCGGGCTCTGTCTTGTCCGCCTCCTTGATGGCGTCGTTGCTCACCCACAGGGCAGGGCGAACGCCGTATCCTCCGGTGCTTACACCGAACTCGTAGTTCGCGCCGGCGTACCCGTACGGGAGCACCGCGCAGGCGGTCTGCTCCCAGCCCATCGTGCGGAGCCACCATGCCGCGCCTTCCATGCCTGCGCAGGCTTCCATGTAGCCGTTCGGGGCGTACTCGTAGAAGTCCTCTTCCTCCCCGGTAGTCGTGTAGATCCACACGCCGCGGGCCTTCGCATAAGCCGTT
>JAFZVZ010000011.1 GCA_017617545.1 Lachnospiraceae bacterium | reverse complement strand
GGAAGTTTATCAGTAATAAAAAACTATGCAGGGTGTCCCGGCTGGATAATAACGCCAGCCTTTTTAGCGTACACAAAAATAGATGATTAAAGGATTTATAAAAATCTGCTTAAAAGTACTTGACTTTTGTTAGCAGGTTTTTATGCGCACATACACCGAGCGAGCTGTGCTCGCGAGACGTTACAGGAACAGCGTGATTATGAACCCGCCGATCATACTCAGTGCGTTGGCCCCGATTGCGTAAAGTACGCTCGTGGAAGTCTTCCTCGTGCCGTCCGGCATGCGGAGGAAGATGGCGTAGTACACGGACTCGATGAGGAAGACCAACAGTTCAAGGACAAAGAACGCGATGATCAGGACGAGAGTACTGTCATAATTGCTGTCAAAGTAGATAAGACCGGCGTTCAGCAGGATCTGCGTCAGCGTGTTGATGATCAGGAAATGCTTCTTGTTTCTCTTCTGGGCAAGCCCGATCCACCACAGTACGAGACCCTCCAGGAGCAGAGTAAGACCGTAGCAAAACAGAACATAGAAAAAGTAATGCAGCCTGCCTTCGACAAGATTCTCATTGATCGTTCCGGTTGTCACATCATAATCAAAGACTGCGTTGAATGCGGATTTTTTGACCGGATCGCTCAGATGCACGGTTCCGTCTGCTTCCACAAGAATGACACGAAAATAGGAGGGAACCATATAGCCGAATTCGTATGACGTCGTGCCCGGAGATGACCGATGATAGGCGTCGCTTACGGGAGGAACATGAAGCGACCACCCGTCTTTCGAGTAAGAAAGCAGTGTGTTAAGCGCCTCATCAGCCTGATCATCGTTCCTTTCACGTAGCTCTTTCAGCCAGATATCGTCTTTTTCGTTGTCTTCCAGCAGTCCGATATAGAAGTCGGAAGGACCGTTCTTCACGTTTATGGTGATGCTCGGCTTCGGGCCGTGATCGGCGAATGCCACGTTTATGACGAACGGCAGAAGCAGACAGAGCAACAGCAGGTACATTTTCCGATGATTGGTTCTCCCCATACATACACCCCCTTTGTATAACCGGATCTTCGGTATTTCAATTATTATAACACAGAATATTTCTTTTTCAAACACTGCGGATGGAAGGGACACCGGGGCAGACAACACTTGATTTTTGTGCGTAACTGTGCTATATTATTGACAAAGGAAAAGCACCCGCTCCGACAGCGGATGCCTCCAAGAGTGAGTTAGCTCTTACGAGCCGTCTCTCTCGTCGTGGGCCGACGGGAGAGACATTTTTCTACTTTTTCTTCCTCTGGTGGAGAAAGGTAAGCAGCGCAACGACAAACATAGCGAGCGCGATAAGAGCATCTACCGCGGAGCCGAATCTGTAACAAGGATTCGGCTCATTTTTTATTTTCCATTGCTTTGTTTGTGTGTGGACATTCCGGAAGGCTTGACAAGAAATAAAAAAACAGATACAATACAAATGCGAAATAAAATATTTCGGAAAAGTAGCAAAGGAGGAATGTACCATGGCACAGGCAGATATCTTGTTCAGTTACCTGAAAGAAAACTATCAGGAAAATGAGCCTATTTTTCTTGCGGAAATCGCTGTTTCCGGTATGAAGAACGTCGTGGTACGGCAGCAACTGAAGAAGTTGCTGGAAGGCGGGACTATAAAGCGATTTGATACAGGGATTTATTACATTCCCAAAAAGACGTTCTTTAAATCCGGAACAGCCTTGTCGGTTGACGAGGTGATAAAGAAAAAATACCTTGTTGATGGTGAAAACAGCTGCGGTTACCTTAGCGGCATCCTTTTTGCTAATAAGCTTGGACTTACAACGCAGGTGCCCATGGTTTATGAAGTATGTTCCAATAAGGCAACTACTGAGTACAGAGACACTCAACTTGGCAATTTCAGAGTTATAGTACGGAAACCTTACGTTGAGGTTAATGATCAAAATGTCGTAGCGTTACAGTTCCTTGATCTCATGAGGGATGTGATCGATATTTCCGAATTGGAGGGCGCAGTACTTAAGGAGCGTATTCTGAGATATCTCAAAGCTAAGGAACTGCAATTTGATACGCTTAAACCGTTTCTGAAATACTATCCGGACAGGATTTACAAAAACATGTATGAGGTGGGGGTGTTAAGCGGTGTGGCTACATGAGAACAGGGAAGATTTCTTTGATGCAGTTAACCTTGCGGCTGAGAAATTCGGGATACTTCCAACAGTCGTGGAAAAGGATTACTATGTCACGATGATCCTTCGGGAACTCTCACACAGACTTGACTATGTAGTATTTAAAGGTGGGACTTCTCTTGCTAAGTGTCATAAGGTTGTAAAGAGATTTTCCGAAGACATAGATATTACAATAGACAAAAGACTTTCCCAGGGGCAGATGAGGAAACTGAAAGAAGTAATCAAATCAGTAACAGAGGAACTCAGACTGAGAATTCCCAATATAGATGATACAAGGAGCCGAAGGAACTATAACAGATATATTCTTGAATATGACACAGTGCTTTCTGATCCGGACGAGGCAGTTCAAACAGCGGTTTTGCTTGAGACCTCATTTGTTGAAGTGTCCTTTCCCACAGTGTTACTTCCTGTACACAGTTATGTTGGAGATATGCTGCTTGAGGAAGCTCCGGAACGCATGGAAGAGTATCAACTCGATCTTTTTGATATGAAGGTGCAGGATATTGACCGCACTTTGATTGATAAGGTGTTTGCGATTTGTGACTACTATATGCAAAATAAGGTAAGGAAGCATTCCAGGCATATTTATGACATTTATAAGCTTAAGAAAATAGTACCGATGACGGATGCTTTTAAGAAACTGGTTGCGGATGTCAGAGTTGAAAGGGCTCGGACGGATATTTGTCCGTCCGCACAGCAAGGTGTAGATATTCCGGAGATGCTAAGGGATATTGTGAAAAATGAAGTGTATAAGGAAGATTACGAAACGATCACAGTGAAGCTTCTTGAAGAACATGTGCCGTATGAAACCGTAATAGAAGCAGTGAAGGCTATAGCCGCTACAGATATCTTCAGAGAATAATAAAGGGTTTGTAAATATGCACAGTACAAAAGCCCGGCAGAGCGTTAAGAAACTCTGCCGGGTTTTTTAATCTAACTCTAATCTTCGATAAAGTACCGTTTAAGAAAGCGATGGTATGCTTTCGATGTCATCAAAAATGATCAAGCGAAAAATGATCAGCAAGTAATATTAGGAGGTTACTAAATTGAAGATTTTACTACGGTACATTCGAAGAAACATGATGGAGCGAAAAGGGCGCCTGGCGCTCATGATCATCTCCATCGCGCTCAGTACAGGATTGCTGGTTGCCTGCCTGGGCATGATCAACACGATCAAGGACAGTATTACAGAGCCCGCTCGGAAAATGAGCGAGGGCAAGAACGTTGAGCTGCACAGCTGTTTGGACGATCCTTATTTTACGAAAGAGGATTTCCAAAGCGACAAGCTCACGGAGTTCAGCGGGGAGCTGCAGACGGTCGGCGTCAAAGTGGAGGATGACAAACTCAGTTACGTAGTCCTCCGCGGCCGCGAGAGTTTCAGCGGAGCGCTGACAGGGGGAGAATGGAAGAACAGCGCCGATCCGGATTGTGTGATCTCCGAGCGTATGGCGAAGGAGTGGAACGTAAAGGCCGGCGACAAGTTCGAGATCATGTTTAACGGCGAGCCGCTTTCGCTGAACATCAAGGCGGTCGCGGTGAACGACGGAATGTTTTACGGCGACACGAAAGAGCAGTTCTACATGGTCATCTCGTACACGTATTTAAATGATCAGCTTGGCGCTGAGGGCAAATACAACGCGATGTACGCGAAGATCACCGGAGCGAAGGACAAGCTTACTTCCGAGGAGATCGAGGACGCGGTTAAGAAGTTCAACGAGGCCAATACGGCGGTCAAGGCGACCGCGATCGACACGGTGACCGTGGTCGGTAACTTCGACTCCCTGATCCTCGGGATCGGGTGCATGTTCGGCATCGTCGTGGTGGTGAGCGGATTGATCATCAGCGGCGTGTTCCGAATGATCATCAGCGAACGGCTTCCGGTGCTCGGAACCTTCATGAGCCAGGGCGCTTCGAAGGGCAAGGTGAGCCGCATCCTCATTCTGGAGAGCGCGCTCTACGGTTTGCTCGGCGGCATCGTCGGCGCGGCGCTCGGCGAGGGTATCCTGTATCTGGTGGGTCGTCTCGTCTCGCCGCTTGCGGACTACGGCATCTACGTTCCGTTCGAGATTGAATGGGTAAATGTAGTGGCAGGCATTGCGTTCGCGATCATGATGTCCGCGATCTCGTCCTGGCTGGCGGTCCGCAGGATCCGCAAGCTCCAGACGAAGGATGTCATCTTAAACCGCGTGGAGCACACCGGAAAGCGCAAGCGCTTCAAGTTCTACCTCGGTGCCGTGATGCTCACGGTAGCAGCGATCGGCAACGCGAAGATCATGGGTACGGTATCCGCGCTGAGCCTTCTGTACCTCGTGATCTCGATGGTCGGCATCATTTTGGTAACGCCGACGCTGGTGCGGGGGATCACCGGAGTGTTAGCTAAGATTTTCCGAAAGAACACAACGATGTTCTTAGCGCTCAACAATATCCGCACTTCACGGCTTCTGATCAACAACATCGTGCTTCTGGTGATGGCCGTCAGCTCGGTTCTTACGGTCGCGATGTTCGGGAGCTCGATGGTGGATGCCTGCCGGGATGCCTACACGGAATTTGACTTCGACTACGGCATCAGTGTGAGTTACCAGGGCGGCGGCGAGGAGCCGATCAGCGACGCGATCGTCCGCAACCTTAAGGAACTCGACTGTGTGAAGAAGGAGACCATCTCCTCGGTTATGTACGGAGTGGCTGAGATCGACGGCAAGAAGATCGTCGGCCTCGGTGTCGACCCGGAACCCTACCGCGATTACAATGATTACATTGAACTGGATAAATGCAAGGAATACGACACCTTCATCAACTCCCCGGACGATGAGATCATCATCACCAAGGTGGTTGCCCGCAACTTCGATCTGAAGGTCGGAGACACTGTGAAGGTCAAGATCAACGATATTGAACATGAGCAGCACGTGTGCGCGATCGTCAACGGCAAGCTGTACGACTCCGGCGAGTTCATCCTGATCGCCAACGACAAGCTCAAGGAACTGTACCACGTAAGCGGCGCGAACGAGATCACCTTCAAGGTCACGGGAGACATGAAGGAGGCCGAGAAGCAGTTCAAGGCGATGGTTACGAATTACGGTGCCACCTACGTGGACCGCGACACGATGTGCGAGCAGAACATCGAGCAGAACGACATGATCGTGAAACTCATCCAGGTATTTGCCTACCTGACGATGATCATCGCCTCGATCGGTATCTTCAACAACATCGTGATCAGCTTCCGCCAGAGAAGCCGCGAATTCGCGGTGCTCGCCTCAGTCGGCATGACCGGCAGCGCGAGAAAGCGATTAATCCTCGCGGAAAGCATCCTGTGCGTGATCATCTCCCTGCTCATCACACTGCCGTACAGCATGCTGATGGTCGGTGTGTTCAGCACCCTGATGTACTACGTCGGAATGGAATTTGACGTCCTCTTCAGCTGGGGCGAGGTGCCGATGTACGCGATCGCCATCCTGGTGATCGTCACGATCGCATCGCTCTCGACGATGCGCAAGAGCCGCAAGTTAAGTGTTGTGGCGGAACTGAAGTACGAGTAAGCGGAAAATAAAGTCCCCGGTCGCAGGCGAAGCGGCCGGGAGAGTACGAATAACAGTAACAGGCCGCCGTGCGGCGGGCATCATTTTACGAATAAAAGAAACGGAGAATACAACAATGAATGCAATTACGATTACCAACCTGAACAAGTCGTTTGTCAACGGAAGAGAGATCTCGAAGGTTTTGAAGGATATCAACCTGGATGTGGAGCAGGGCGAGTTCGTCTCGATCATGGGACCGTCCGGCTGCGGCAAATCCACGCTTCTGTACCTCCTGGGCGGCCTTGACCAGCCCACCTCGGGCACGGTCTGCATCGAGGGCACGGACCTTTCCAAGCTGAGCGAGAAGAAGCTCTGCGAGATGCGCAACAACAAGATCGGCTTCGTGTTCCAGTTCTACAACCTGGTTCCGAACTTAAGCGTCGAGGACAACATCGCGCTGCCTCTGATGATCGCCGGCAAGAACCGCTCCGCGTACGCTAAGCGCATCGACGAGGTGCTCGACATCATCGGCATGAAGGACAAGAGAAAGCTCACGCCCCGCGAGCTTTCCGGCGGCCAGCAGCAGAGAGTTGCGATCGCGAGAGCGCTCGTGTTCGACCCGGAGATCATTTTCCTCGATGAGCCAATCGGCAACCTTGACTCGAAGACCGGCACGAAGATCATGGAGCTGTTCCGCGACATCAACCGCAAGTACGGTAAGACGATTGTGCAGGTAACGCACTCCGAGGAAGCTGCGCTGTACGGCACCAAGCTCGTCCGCGTGCGTGACGGCCAGATCGAATCGATCGCGGAGATTGACGCCAACGGCAACACCGTGAGCTGCACGGTCGGCCACAAGCCGGGCGACGGCCTCGGACGCAAGGTTGGTTAATGATACGGAAAATGCAGTTTGTGTGGTGGTAAGCTGTTTTACATACGTACAACAGCATTCGGATAGTAACCTTTTTGAACGCCGCCGCAGTGTGAACCAGGCACTGCGGCGGTTTTTGTGTGCGTTTGACAGGGTTACCTGCGCGGTTTATGACATTTCAGAGAGGGAAATGCATAATTGGGAGAGAACGGGTTGTTCCGGGGCGGTTTCGTGGTATTCTTAAGCAGGGTGATCGTGGGGGAGTATATAGATATTTTACTTTTAAAGAACCTTCCGATGTGCTATAATCAAGAGAAGTACTGCGGCTGCATTTTCCGTATACGGAAGGCCGCGGCGCGAGTGTTTATGCAGTGAGGTGGGGAAACGATGAAACATGGACTTGTGCTGGAAGGCGGAGGCATGCGCGGCCTGTTCACGATGGGCGTTCTGGACGTCTGGATGGAGCAGGGCGGCATCACCGTGGACGGCGCCGTCGGGGTGTCCGCAGGCGCGGCGTTCGGATGCAACTTCAAATCCGGACAGAACGGGCGCGGCATCCGCTACAACGTAAAATACGCTGATGACTGGCATTACAAGAGCTATCTCTCGTGGCTGCTGACCGGTGACCTCTTCGGCGCCAAATTCTGCTACGAGACGCTGCCGCGGGAGCTGGACGTCTTCGACACGGAGGCGTTTGAGAACAACCCGATGGAATTTTACGCGGCGGTGACGAACCTTGAGACCGGGCGGGCGATGTTCAAGCGCCTGCACGACGGCGGAGAGAGCGACATGATGTGGATCCGCGCGTCGGCGTCGCTGCCGGTCGTGTCGAGAATTGTGAAAATCGGACGATACAAGCTGCTGGACGGCGGCATCGCTGATTCAATCCCGCTGCACTTCATGGAGGGGCGCGGGTACGAGCGCAACATCGTGATCCTCACGCAGCCCGAGGGCTTCGTCAAGGAGAAGAATTCGATGCTCCCGCTCGTGAAGGTCGCGCTGCGGAAGTATCCGAAGGCGATCGAGGCGATGGAAAACCGCCATATCATGTACAACCGCGAAACCGCCTATGTCGCGGAGCGCGAGGCAGCTGGCGCGGCGTATGTGATCCGGCCGGACGCGCCGCTCGCCATCTCCAACATGGAGACGAGCGAGGAGGAGCTGATGCGCGTGTACAACCACGGCCGCGAGGTGGCGGAGCGCACGCTCGCGGAGGTCCGCAGGTTCCTCGCGGGCGAGAATCTTTAAGTAAATCTGTCGGAGAAGGACAACTGACGCGCTGTTTTGACCGGTCAGACGGCAATTTTGCGGGTCAAATAATACATTTTACAATCAAATAGTTCACGGGGCGATACCGCAGGTCCCGAGAAACGAAGAAGCATGACCGATAATTTGTCACGCGCGCGAAAAAACACACATTTTTCATAAAGAGTTGTTTGACTTTTTCGCATAATGATTATACAATACGATTATACAATATGTTGTATGCGTGTTGTGGGGCGGAGCATAGATTTCGGGTAGCGCGTACCCATGGATAAATTTGACGGTTGCTCCTTCGTGGATAAAAAGTATCAGCATAACAAAAGGCCTGATCCGAGCGGATCGGGCCTTTTGTTCGTCTAAGGGAGAGTAAATTCAAGGGGGTGTGACCATGGGATATGCGGATGAGCAACGGCTGGTCAATATGGAAAATACCATAATGCGCTGGAAGCGCGAGGTTGACAAGGTGAGAGTGTGTCTTGTCGGCTCGGTTCTGGTGAGCCTTCTGTTGACGCTTCTGTTCTCGGAAAAGAGCGACCGCGTCATCATCTGGGCCATCTGCGCTGTCTTCTGCGGGGTGTGCACATACTTCGACATCACGCTGCAGAGATACATCACTGAGGGCGAGCGCGAGCTGTACAGCGCGTCGAAGGACCTGATCGACCGGAAGGAGAAGCTCGCGGGGATCGGTGCGCTCGATTTTGACGCGGCGGCGAGCCGCAGACTTCTGGATATGCACATTCCGGACAACAAGGTGAAGATCCCGCTCGCATTATACATTATCGCTGACGGGATCGCCCTGGCGGGTCTGATCATCGCGTTAGTCAAGTTTTTCTAAGGGGGGACAATAATGAACACAACCATCAACAAAACGATCATCATGGTGCAGCACACACAGTCGGTGCATCACACGAACCGTCACGCGGGCGCGTGGGGCGACTGGGACCTCACGGAGCTCGGCCGTCAGCAGGCTGCCGCGATCGGTGAGTTTTTGAAAAATGAGGGATGCGGCGAAGGGTACACGATGTACGTGTCCGACCTTAAGCGCGCGTTCCAGACGGCGGAGGAGATCAACCGCACGCTCGGGCTCACGCCGATCGTCACGGACATCATCCGCGAGGTGAACGCCGGCGCAGGCAACGGCCAGCCGTGGGAGTGGTACGACGCGAACAAGATCCCGCTGGTCGGTCCGTACACCATCGATTACAAGCCGTTCCCCGACGCGGAGTCGGATCGCGACCTGTGGAACCGGCTGTATCCATTTTACGAAGAGATCACATCGAACGACCTTGAGAAGATCCTGATCGTCTCGCACGGGACGGCGCTCAGCTTCCTGCAGTCGATGATGATGGGTCTCACGGTAGAGACGCGGACGTCCTTCCGCTGCAAGGGCACGTCCGGTTCGATCTCGCGCTTTGAGATTGAGAACGGGGAGGTCATGGCGAAGTACATCAACGTGCACTGCTGATAAGGCGGAGCAAGGGTTTGAAGCGACTGCACAGAGAGAAAGTCGCAGGTTGAAACGTGTGGGAAGAGACGGTGCTGCTTGCGGCACCGAGAGGGAAGGAAGAGTGACAGTATGAACAATACGGAAGATCGTTATGAAGAGTACGAAGAGTTCACCAGAAAGAAATACATAGCTATCGCCGTCGTGGTGGCGCTGATCCTGATCGGGCTTGCGATCCACGGCTTTAAGATGGTGTACAATGCGATCAAGGAAAGCTCGGAAGAGACCGACAAGATCGTGAGTGAGGCGCGGAAGACGCTGACGGAAGGGCTGGAAGAGTACTACGGGCTGAAGGAGAGCGCCTACTTGGTTACGGACAGGAGCGGGGAGAAAGGCGGACACCCGGTATACAAATTCGATTTACCCGAAACCGGATCATACACCGCTGCAATCGGAACGGAGGGCCTGTGCACCGACTTTTATGTCGACGGGTACTACCGCGCCGTGGAGGATTACGTGAGTGAGCTGATCGAAGAGACCGGGTTGATCCCGAACGGACTTCCGTATCGGGTTGGCGAGGTACGGTGCACATTTAACGGACACCGCGAGAACTATGAAAAACGGTGCAAAGCAGAACTTCTGCCGGTTTGGCTCAATGCAAATGAGCTCTCGAAATTCCGCGATGGTAAGGTGAACGATCGGGAGCGATGGATGAATGAGATCCACACGTATGTCACGATCTACGTTGATCAGCCGTGGGATGTCAAGCTTACCGCGGAGAGCTTCGCCGCGGTCCGGGAGGAGCTGTCGCTCTTCGCGGATGAGTTCCGGATCGGGATCCTGCAGTCGGAGGGCGGCAGGGCGTACAAGGTGTACGTGTACAATCCGAGGAAGGATATCGTGACCACCGATTCGTATCTGGCGCCGGAGGAGTAACGCCGGCAAGGCAGACGCGTACGAAACCTTTCGGCAGCGCGCGAATTATGGTTTGCATAAACACGCGAAAAATGGTATGATAGGCAGACGAACACGCAGAAATACGGGGTATATCGCATGTACAAGATTGTCAGAAAAAAGAGTTTAAATCCCACCGTGACGCAGATGGAGATCGAGGCGCCGCTCGTGGCTGCGAAGGCTAAGCCGGGGCAGTTTATCATTTTACGCGTAGACGAGGACGGCGAGCGCATTCCGCTGACGGTGGCGGGTGTGAATCCGGAGGACGGCACGGTCAAGATCATCTTTCAGATCGTGGGCGCGACGACCGAGAAACTGAACCACAAGGAGCAGGGCGAGTTCATCCAGGACTTCGCGGGACCTCTCGGGAAGGCGACCGAGACGGAGGGCATCCGCAAGGTCTGCATCGTGGGCGGCGGCGTAGGCTGCGCGATCGCGATGCCGGTGGCACAGGAGTTCCACCGCTTAGGCGCTGAGGTGACGAGCATCATCGGTTTCCGCAGCAAGGACCTGCTGATTTTGGAGGAAGAATTTTCCGAGTGCTCCGACCGCCTTGTCGTCATGACCGACGACGGCTCGTACGGGCGCCACGGCAACGTGACCGTACCGCTCAAGGAGATGCTTGACGCGGGCGAGACGTTTGACATGATCATCACGATCGGTCCGCTGATCATGATGAAGTTTGTGACGCTTGCGGCAAAGCCGTACGGCGTGCCGGTGACGGTTTCAATGAACCCGATCATGATCGACGGAACGGGCATGTGCGGCGGATGCCGGATCACGCTCGTGAAGGAGGACGGCACGCGCGAGACGAAGTTCGCGTGCGTGGACGGGCCGGATTTCAACGGCTATGAGATTGATTTTGACGAGGCGATGTCGCGCGGCAGAATGTACACGGGCTTTGAGCGGCGTGCGCATGAGGCGACGTGCAACCTCTTTGGCAAGGCCTGAGAGGGTTGCGGCGATCTGCCATCATTTTTCGATTAATATGAGTAAAACAGGAGAGTATCAGCATGCCGATCATTCCGAAGAAACATGAGATGCCGACGCAGGCGCCCGAGGTGCGCGCGCGCAATTTCGATGAGGTTGCGCTCGGCTACACGGCGGAGATTGCCGTGGAGGAGGCGCAGCGCTGCTTAAACTGCAAGAACCGTCCCTGCGTGAGCGGGTGTCCGGTCAACGTCAACATTCCCGATTTCATCGCGCAGATCGCGAAGGGAGACTTCGAGGGCGCGTATCAGACGATCCAGCAGACGTCCTCGCTGCCGGCGGTCTGCGGCCGCGTGTGCCCGCAGGAGACGCAGTGCGAGAGCAAGTGCACGCTCGGCGTAAAATTCGAGCCCGTGGGCATCGGCCGTCTGGAGCGCTTCGTCGCCGACTGGCACAACGCCAACATCACGGAGGTGCCGCAGAAGCCGGAGAGCAACGGCCACCGCGTGGCGATCGTAGGCTCCGGCCCGTCCGGTCTTACGTGCGCGGGCGACCTCGCGAAGAAGGGCTATGAGGTGACGGTCTACGAGGCATTGCACACCGCGGGCGGCGTGCTTGTATACGGCATTCCGGAGTTCCGTCTTCCGAAGACGATCGTGGCGAAGGAAGTGGATTCCCTCAAGGCGCTCGGCGTCACGTTCGAGACCAACGTCATCATCGGCAAGACGCTGACGATCGACGAGCTGTTTGAGATGGGCTATGAGGCTGTATTTGTCGGTTCGGGAGCCGGCCTTCCGAACTTCATGAATATTCCGGGCGAGTCCTTCAAGGGCGTGTATTCCGCGAATGAGTTCCTCACGCGGAGCAACCTGATGAAGGCGTACCGCGACGATTCCGACACACCGATCATGAAGGGCGGATACGTGGCGGTCGTCGGCGGCGGAAACGTTGCCATGGACGCTGCGCGCACGGCGCTTCGTCTCGGCGCGGAGCAGGTGTACATCGTGTACCGCCGCTCCTTAGAGGAGCTTCCCGCGAGACGCGAGGAGGTTGAGCACGCTGAGGAGGAGGGCATCGAGTTTGAGCTTCTGTGCGCTCCCACGGAGATCCTCGGGTTCAACAATCCGGAGGATCCGCGCGATCCCCGCAACGGCTTTGTGACCGGCATGCGCTGCGTGCGCATGGAGCTCGGTGAGCCCGATGCAGGCGGACGCCGTCGCCCCGTGGAGATCCCGGGAAGCGAGTTTGAACTTCACGTGGACACGGTTGTCATGGCGATCGGCACGAGCCCGAACCCGCTGATCAAGTCGACCACGGAGGGCCTCGAGGTCAACCGCAAGGGCGGCATCATCGTCAACGAGGACGGCCTGACGTCGCGCGAGGGCGTGTACGCGGGCGGCGACGCTGTAACAGGCGCGGCAACGGTCATCAGCGCGATGGGCGCGGGCAAGACGGCGGCAGCGGCGATCGACAAGGCGATCATGGGGAAGTGACATTTTCCGAAGAAGAAACAGAAGATGACGGAATGCGACAGGCCGGCGCGATACCGGCAGCTTGCCGGGCGTATGCCTAAGCGGCGCGGTCCGTCGAGATTACGGGGTTTACAAAACATGCAGAATACTGAGCACAGAGAGAACACGACGATCCGCGACTTCTACGAGAACGAGATGTACGGCGTGTGGCGCGACGGCGAGACGGTCACCTACGAGCTCCTCGGGCCTGACCCGAAGGCACAGGAGGTGTCGGACAAGCCGCGCAATCCGTTCGAGATCATCGGCGGCGAGCTGGTGAAGATCCATGTGGAGAAGGACGGGCGTGAGACCGATTTTACGATCCATGCGTATCTGCCGACGGAGGAGGCGCGCAGCATCTACCCGAACGGTTCGCCGTTCATCGTGTCGCTGCATCCGCTGATGCCGACGCAGGAGCTTCTGGGACACGGGTACGCGGTGCTTGTGTTCAACTCCTTTGCGATGGCTTCGGACAATACGGAGCGCAAGGGAAACTTTTACGACATTTATCCGTACGGTGAGAACGGAAGCGAGCAGACGGGCGTTTTAATGGCATGGGCCTGGGGCGCTTCAAAGGTGCTCGACGCGGTGTACGCGGGCCTCGACCGCGAGTTTCATCTCGACGCGAATGCCTCGATGGTGACGGGCGTGTCCCGCTGCGGCAAGTCTGCTGCGGTCTGCGGCGCGTTCGAGAAGCGGTTCCGCATGCCGATCCCGGCCTGCTCGGGCGCGGGCGGCCTGGCGCTGTATAACTTCCGCTCGACAGGCAAGACCTACGACCTCACGGCAGTGGGCGGCCCCGCATCATATACCTATGGGGAAAATGAGCCCCTCAGCTGTCTGCAGTCCGACGCGGAGCGCGGCTGGTTTGTGGACCGGTTCCTTTCTTTCGCAGACCCTAAGGACATTCCGTACGACCAGGAGTGGCTGCCGGTCATGGCGATGGCGGAGGACCGCTACTACTTCATCATCGCGGCGTGCATGAGCGAGGACTGGGTCAATGCTCCGGCGATGTGGGAGTGCTATAAGAAGGCGAACGAGATCTACGAGGCGCACGGATTCGGCGACCACCTCGTGCTGAACTTCCACAGGGAAGGGCACGCGGTGCTTGCGGAGGACGTGGAGCGCATTGTGGCGTACTTCAACCACATGTACTATGGGATGGACACCGGAGTGTCGATCGAGGAGCTGAAGACGACCGTGTTCGCGGGGCAGGAGTGACAGCAATCCTGCGAAACGAAAGAGAAATATTAAGAACCCGTCCGAAGACGGGTCCCTAATATATGTTTAGCCAATTGGAAAGATTGCGTGAGGAAGCGTCGGGAAACCGGCGCTTTTTCCGTGCGCGCGTGCTGCGGCAGCGGAAGCGTACCGATACGTGTTCATCTGCCTGTGATCATGCATCGGCCAGTATCTTCAGTTCAATGGAAAATGTGCTTCCCTTGCCCTGCTCGGAGGTGACCAGGCAGCGGCCGCCGTGCATCGTCACGATCTGCTTGACGATCGCAAGCCCTAAGCCGGAGACGCCCTGACCCTTGCGCTGGCGCGAGGTGTAGTAGCGGTCCCAGATGTGCTCAAGCTCCTCTGCGGGAATTCCGTTGCCGTAGTCGGTGACGGAGAGTGTCGCGAGGCCGTCCGCCGCGGAGAGCTTCACAAGGATCTCCTTGCGCTCGCCCGTGTGGCGCACCGCATTTTCCATAAGATTGTACAGAGCGCGCTCTAAGTGGCTTCGGCTGCCGTCGACGAAGATGCCTTCGGTGATGTCCGTCTCCACGCGAATGCCGTTCGGCTTGCACAGAGTGGAGAAGCTCTCTGTGATGGATTTCGTTAATCTACTAAGGTCTACATCTGTAGAATATTCAAACTTATCCGTTGTCTGCAGCTCGGAATACTCGAGAATCTCGTTCACGAGCGCCGTCAGACGATCGGCCTCCTTGACGATGACCTGCATGTCGTTGCGGCACTGCTCGCGGTCGTCGAAGGAGATGTCGTTGATCATCTCCGCGTAGCCCTTGATCATCGTGAGCGGCGTTCTGAGGTCGTGCGAGACGTTGGCCATCAGCTCGGTCTGGAAATTCCGTGAGATGATCAGTTTCTCATTCGTCCGGTCGAGCGTGTCGCTCAAGTCGTCAAGCTCGGTGCAGAAACCCTGCGGATACTCCTCGGAGTAGTCGCGGTCGCCGAGCTTCTTCGCCTTCTCGGAGAGACGGTCCACCGGACCGGAGAACTTGCGGGCTAAGATCCACGAGAGACCGAAGCTTAAAAGCAGCGAGAGGATCGTTACCCACAGAAGCTGCATCCGGATCACGCTGACCGCGGAACCTACGGCGTTGAGCGTCGTGCTTGCCAGCAAGATCGCCTTGTCATCGTCGCCGAAGGAGATGTACTGCGCGCAGAGATACAGATTGCCGAGCCTTACCTCAAGGATCTCGTCGGGATTGTCCGCGAGCTTGGAGAGGGATTCCTGGAACATGGGCGGAATGCTCTGCGTCTGTCCGCCGCGCGGATCGTTCGGCCAATCGCCGCCGGGGAAACCGGCACCGTCATTCTGACCGTTGCCCCGGAATTTTCCGTCGTCCGCGTCATTGTCCTGCCTCTCGTTCGACGGATCATTTTCCGGACGATTCCACCCGCCGTCCTGCCCGTTGCCCCGCTTTTTGGGGAAACCGGGGAATTCGCCCGAGTAGTCCGGAGACTGGCGCTGGGCGCTCTTGAACGGGTCACCGTCGTACAGAATGTCGCCGTCGGTGTTCGTCACGTACACAAGCAGCGTGTTGTTGAGGGAAAGTTCGTTGATCGAGGATTTGATCTTCTCGTCATCCTCGCAGGCCGCGATCGACTTGAGCACCTTCTTGGTGTTTCGGATCAGCATGCCGTTGTACAACCCCTGCAGGAACACGGTCTGCAGGAGCCAAAGAACTACGAAGATCAGCGCCGTGAAAAGCGCAAAATACAGCCACAGTTTAAACCGGAACGATTTCTTAGTCTTCAAATTTGTACCCCGCCCCCCTGATGGTGTGAATGTTGTCGCGGTACGGACCGAGCTTGCCGCGCAGCAGTTTGATCTGCCAGTCCACGGTGCGGTCGTCGCCGAAGTAATCATAGCCCCAGACTTCGTTCATGATGCGGTCGCGCGAGAGGACAACTCCCTTGTTTCGCAGAAGGCACACAAGGATCGCGTATTCTTTCGCGGTGAGATCCGTCTTCACACCGTCCACACTCACATTGTGTCCGAGCAGGTCGACTTCAATGCCGGCGCCGCGCAGGACTTCCTCTTCCTTCTTCTCCGTTGTTGCGGAAGCGCCCCGTCTCCGCAAGATCGCGGCGACGCGCGCCAGCAGCTCCTTCGGGGAAAATGGCTTCGTCACATAGTCATCCACCCCGACCTCGAATCCGAACAGTTTGTCGTACTCGGTGCCGCGGGCGGAGAGCATCAGAACCGGAATATCCTTGAACTCACGGATCCTCTTGCATGCCGTAAAGCCGTCGGTGTCGGGCATCATCACGTCCATCACGATGATATCAAAATCCTCGCGGCGGCACGCGGCAATCGCCTCGTCACCGTTGCCAACGCTCGTCACCTCGTAGCCATCACGCATGGCGTACCGTTCGATCAGACGCGCGATATCGGGTTCATCATCAGCAATCAGAATCTTCGCCATGGCAACCTCCTTGCATAGAGTGGTGAATCAATTATATACCAATCGAACGGAAAAACATAGTTAAAGCTGGATCGGATCCGAATATAAGGAAAGGGAATCCCTTAGTCCGGAAAATGGGGGGAGGGTAAAACCGGATGCCGGGATTCCCGAGTTGTTGGGGGATGGCCGTGCCCGTTTCGTGGGGGGACGATCGAGCACGACCGACAGACTGGCTTGTTCATGCCGACCTGTATTTCAGTCGGCTGTCTATATTTTGATCAATTGACGCATTGACGTCAATCGCCGCCGGAGGCAGTTTCAAACAGGATCGTTCTTTCTGCCGCCGTTCTTGCTATCGGAATTGCTTCCGTCATCATCGCTGTTGTCATTGTTGCCGTTCGGGAACCCCGGGAAAGCTCCGTTGCCGCCGTTCGGCTGCTGCGGGAACTGACCGCCATCGAAGTTCGGCATCTGACCATTTCCAAAATCAGGCATCTGGCCGTCTCCGAAGTCAGGCATCTGTCCATTTCCGAAATCAGGCATCTGACCGTTACCGAAGTCGGGCATCTGACCGTTGCCGGGGAAGTTCGGGAAGTTGCCGTTGTTGCCGGCGTCGTTGCCGTTGTCTTCACCGTTGTTACCGCCGTTCTTGTCGCCCTTGCCGCCGCGGCCCTCACGGCCGCCGTCAGGTGGGTTTTGACCGTTACCTCCCCAGCCGCCGTTGCCTCCGCGACCGCCCTTGCCGCCGCCCGGTCCGAACATGGACTGCGGGATGCTGTCAACCTGCTCACCGTTGATGATGATGGTGCCGCCGTTGAACTCGGCCTTGCCGTCGTAGTCGAAGGAGTCCATGCCGCGGTAGGTCACATCGACCGTGCCGCCGTTGACGTAGATGTCACCGTTCGCGTCGAGCGCGTCGGTGTCGCCCTGGCCGACTTCAATCTTGACGTAGCCGCCGTTGATGACGATGGTGGGAGTGCCGTATGCCTTGCTCTTCTTGGCGGCGTTGATGCCGTCGTCGGAGCCGTAGATGTCAAATGTACCGTCGTTGATCTCAACGCAGGTTGCCTCGATGCCCTCAGAGCCGTTGATCTTGAAGGTGCCGCCGTCGAAGCGGACGAAGGTCGTGCCCTGGATACCGTCACTCTTGGCCTGAATGTCGAAGCTGCCGCCGCTGATGTAGATGTATCCGACGGTGTTGTCCTCGTCGTTCTCGCTGTGCAGACCGTCCTTCTGCGTGGTGATCGTAAAATCACCGCCGCAGATCGCGATGGAGTCGTTGGCTTCGAGCGTGTCAAGCGCCGTGGTGAGCACGTATGTGCCGCCGGTGACCTTGAGGTCGTCCTTGCAGGAGATGCCGTTGCCCTTCGCCGATGTGAGAGTCAGGGTGCCGGTTCCGTTCAGCGTCAGGTCTTCCCTGGAGAAGATCACCGCGTCGGTGTTGGTGTCACCGTCCGACTTGAAGGTTCCGGTCACGGAGAGAGTGCTGCCCGCGATCGTGGTGATGAAGCATTTGTCGGCGGATACGATGTAGATCGCCGGAAAATCCTCGTTCGTGATCGTCACACCGTCCAGCACGAGCTGTACTTTGTCCTGCAGACCCGCGTCGACGCGGATGGTGCAATCGGTTGCCGTTCCGGTGATCCGGTAGGTGCCTTCCGCAGTGATGTCGATCGTCTGACCGTTGCTCACCGTGATGGTCTCAGCGTCTGTCAGGTCCGGCGACTGCTCGAGGTCTCGCTTGCTGAAGAGGTTGTCGACGTCGAGCTCCTCCTTGGTGATGCTCGAGGTGGTGACCACCGTGGTCTTCTTATCCGTATCCGAAGTATTGTCTTCGGTGTTTTTGCCATTTTCCGTATCAAGCTCGGACTTCCCGTCGGAGCTGACGGTTGTGTTCTCCTTGGCCTTTCGTCCGTCCGCCGAGTTGGTGTCAGTCGCGTCGGTCTGTCCACAGGCGGCCAACACCAAAGTAAGAAGGACGGCAAGTAGGAGTGTCATGATATTTCGTTTAATGTCAGTAAGCTTTTTCATAAGAGTTTCCTCCTTTCGCGGATCCGGGATCCGCCGTAACTCGTTCGTGTTTCCCATCCACACATCTGCGATGTCATTCGGTCGCTGTTTTTCTTATCTGAGCTGAGTATACTACGTCAAGTAGGAGCGAGTATGGAAACTGTGTGGAATTTTTGTGGAAGTTTTGAAAAGTCGTGTTCCCGCAAGGATTTGTTTGCCATTTTCCGCGGAAAATGATAAAATCCACTTGGCCGCGCGGGCGTGCGTACGTGACAATACCCGCGCGATTTAGAGTAAAGAAAAGGAAAGTGCAGAACATGAGGAATTTGAGGAACCGGAGACGGTCTGTTTCCGGAAGGAAGACAGGCGCGCGGGCGGTGTGGATCGTGCTCGTTATCGCGATGATGCTCATGCCGGCGGCCTGCGGCAAGAATACGACGAAGGAGCCCGCGGCGACGGATACGCCGGCAGCGGAGGCCACGGCAACGCCCGAGGTTACCGCGGAAGTGACGCCGGAAGCTACGCCCACAGGGGCGGCGGAACCGACACCGACGGCCGAGGTCTCCCCGGAGGCAACGCCCACGGGTGCGGCGGCAACACCGACGCCGGAGATCACGAAGACGGTCGAGAAGAGCGGCGACATTGTGATCCTCTTTACGGGCGACGTTCACTGCGGTGTCGACAAGGGCATCGGCTACGCGGGACTGTGGGAGATCCGCAGACATTTTGAGGAGCAGGGCGATGAGGTTATTCTCGTCGACGACGGAGACAGCATCCAGGGAGAGCCTCTCGGAACCATGACCCGCGGTGAGGAGCTGATCAACCTGATGAACAGGATGGGCTACAGCGTCGCCATCCCCGGCAACCATGAGTTTGACTACGGGATGGAACAGTTCCTGGCGCTGGCAGATAAGGCGGAGTTCAGCTACATCAGCTGCAACTTCAACTACAAGGGCGAGCTGATCTTCAAGCCTTATGTGATCCGCGAGATCGGCGGAAAGAAGATCGGATTTGTCGGCGTGACGACGCCGGAGACGCTCACGACCTCGACGCCGATGTATTTTCAGGATGAGAACAAGGAATACGTCTACGGGTTCCTGCAGGACGACACGGGCAAGGGTGTCTACGACGCGGTACAGAATGCGACGGACGCGGCCCGCGCGGAGGGTGCGGAAGTCGTCGTTGTGATCGGCCATCTCGGCAATGAGGCGGAAAATAAGCCTTACACGTACGCGGACGTGATCGCCAACACGGACGGGTTCGATGTGCTTTTAGACGGGCACAGCCACGACATGGACTGTGTCACCATGAACAATAAAAGCGGCAACAAGGTTCTTCGCGGCGCCTGCGGCACAAAGCTAGAAAATGTCGGCTGGTGCAGGATCGCGGCGGACGGCACGATCACGATGGGACAATACTCGTGGGAGGGTGAGATCTCCGCTCCGGAGGCGTTCAACCTCGACAACGAGATGACAGCAGCGGTCGCGGAGGCGTTCCAGGTGCTCGGCGACAAGTTTGAGGAGGTCGTCGCGACCTCGTCGGTCGATCTCACGATCCATGATCCGGTCGCGGTTGACGAGAACGACAAGCCGATCCGCATGATCCGCCGCGCGGAGACCAACCTCGGCGATCTGGTCGCGGACGCGTATCGTGTCCAGTCCGGCGCGGATATCGGAATCTGCAACGGCGGCGGCATCCGCGTGACGATCAAGGCGGGCGACATCACGCTCCGCGAGATCATGAACGTCCATCCGTACGGCAACTATCTCTGTGTTGTGGAACTGACCGGTCAGCAGATCCTCGACGCGCTCGAGTGGGGCGCTCACTCCGCACCCGGCGAGTTCGGCGGTTTCCTGCAGGTTTCCGGGCTCACATATGAGATCCACACGTACATCGCTTCCCCGTGCATCTCGGATGACTACGGTATGCTCACCGGGATCACCGGCGAGCGCCGCGTGAAGAACGTGCTCGTCGCGGGAGAGCCGATCGATCCGAATAAGAAATATACGGTCGCAGGGCACAATTACCTGCTTCTTAAGAACGGCGACGGCCATACCACGTTTGACGGCGCGCCGCTTCTGCAGGACTGCGTAAAGCTGGACAACCAGGTGCTGATCGACTACATCCGCGATTCGCTCGGCGGCGTGATCGGCGGGGAGTACGGCGAGCTCACCGGACAGGGCAGGATCGTGTTCGTGGAGGAGAAGCCGTAAACCGTTGAAATTGCGGGTCCGCAGAGGGCTTTTCCGTGCAGTGAACGGAGCATCATTTTTCGGAAAATGTTGCCTCAGTTGTGATTTCAGATAACAATACACATTGTAAGAGTTGCCGTTGTATGGTACACTTCCTGCAATGTGTATTTGTTTTTTGAGGGAGCCCCGGCAGCGGGAGCATGCCCGCGGGACAGTGCACGTAAATGTACGAAATTCAGGAGGTTTACAAGAGATGGCAATGATGGAAAGACCGGAAGTAACATTCTATCCGGACGGAAGCAAGAGCTGGGGACATACGTTTGAGCAGTTCGATCTGAAGGTGTTCATTCCGGCGACGACGATTGACGGGGAGGTCAATAACTATACGTTCCGCGCGCCGATGCTCACGGTGTTTGAGGAGAAGCCGCAGGACATGGCTTCCGCGATCGCTTTTGCGCGTGAGAGCGGGCTTGCGGACATCGCATCGGCGGTTGATTCGTGCGTTCTGTTCGTCTATCCGACCTGTGAGGGCGGCTGGGCCAACGCGACGGAGGAGCTGTACGCTTCGCTGATCGCCGAGGTGAAGATGAACCCGTTCTACAAGGACGGTATCGTGGAGATCACGAATTTCTTTACGAGAGAGTTCCAGGGTTACTTCGTGCGCGGCGCTATTTTCCGCGCTGATATCTACAGCTACGGCGCATCCGCTGACTACGTGGCAACGCACCTTCTCAAGACGCTGCAGGGCGAGTACCTGTGGGGACCGGGCGAGATCACGCCGGCGATGTGCTCGATGCAGGGCCTGTCGGTGATCCCGCAGGTGGAGCGCAAGGACATCGCAATCCTGAGCGTGGGCAACTCGGCTGAGGTCAACGCCGCGTTCGGTGAGTGCGAGAACCTTCTTGTGAAGGCGGAAGCGGACTACAAGGCGGATTTCAAGTGCTTCGTGAAGAAGTTCAAGATGTGGTGCGGCAAGATCGAGATCGAGCCCGATTTCGAGGAGCTCGGCATGACCGAGGACGTCGGCTACACGCTTGTGAAGACGTCGCCGGACAACCGCGGACGCTACAAGGATCAGCCCGAGCATAAGGTTGGATATTTTGCGTATTACAACAACGGTATCTTCGATGACGGTCCCGCGCCTCTGATGATGGGCTTCCACGGCGGCGGAGACACCTCCATGTACCTGACCTTCGTGGCAGGCTGGTGGGCAGTCGCGCACAAGAACAACTTCCTGTTCGTGTCGCTTGAGAACCATCAGGACGTGACGGCGACCGAGGTTGTGCAGGTGATCGAGGATCTGAAGAAGAAGTACAACATCGACGAGCATCGCATCTACGCGACCGGCTTCTCGATGGGCAGCGGCAAGACCTGGGATATGTTCCAGGAGTATCCGCAGATCTTCGCGGGCCTCGCTCCCGCGAGCGCTCTGTTCCCGGTGAGAAATAACCCGTTCGGCATGTCGATCGACGATGACCGCATGAACAAGAACGTGGCAGTTCCCGTATTCTACTCGGGCGGCGAAAAATCACACCTTCCGGAGTGCGCGTTCCAGGCGGCTACGGGCCTTGAGAGAATTCAGTATCTCGCTGACGTCAACAAGGTCGTGAAGAAGTTCGACCTGAACTACGATGACCATGAGAACTGGGAGGACAAGATCTGGGGCATCCCGGGCGACCGCGTCGAGAAGGTGCCGGATGAGTCCCGCGGAAGCGTTCTCACGATCAACTATTACAACAGCGAGGACGGCGTGTGCCGCACGGCTCTCGCGAGCATCGACAACCAGGTTCACGAGTGCAGACAGCACACGAATGAGAACGCGTGGAAGTTCATCTCGCAGTTCACCCGCTGAGCATGAAACGGTCCTGACGACACCGGCAGGAACCGCGATAAAAAAATGTTTTCAAATACCACGCGTTGTGGTATGATGTCTCTATGAAAATGAATTACATTTTCCGAACGACAAGCGTTTTTTGAAATGCCCCCGAGCAAGGGCTTTCAGGTACACGGAAGAGTCGATGACACCGCAGCCCGGTGTCCGACGGACGGCAGCCGAGGGAGACGCGAATCGAACGTTTTCTATCGGCACCGAAACAGGTTTGGACGGTGTGAGATATGAGGAGACAGAGAGAGCATTGCGGAGGAGCAGCCCGTACAGCGGCTGCAGCACAGAAGTATACGAGACACGGGAGAGGCATGTGCCGGATCGGCATGTGCTTGGGCCTGTGTCTCGTTTTGGTATTAGGAACTTTATCACATATTGCCGGACAGAACAGTCTGTTCCGGGCGACGACAGCGGTGGCAGCGGGGGAGACGGACGATGAGAAACCAACCGGGAGACCCAACACGCTGGATCTCACGAGGCCGGATGAGGGCTACCTGGCGACGTTGTACAACAACCGTACCGGACTTCCCACCTCGGAGGCCAACGCGATCGCGCAGACCGAGGAAGGCTTCATCTGGATCGGCAGTTACAGTGGTCTGATCCGCTACGACGGCAACACGTTTGAACGAATGGATTCGACGACCGGTATCGCGAGCGTCGTGAGCCTGCTGGTGGACAGCAAGAACCGTCTCTGGGTAGGCACGAACGACAGCGGCGTCGCCGTGATCGACAAGGGAAAGACGAAGATGTTCCGGACGGAGGAAGGCCTGAAGTCGCTCTCCGTGCGAACCATCGCCGAAGATAAGAAGGGAAATATCTATTGCGGTACGACGCGCGGCGTTATCGAGATCAACGAGGCGATGGTCGTTCGTACTCTGGAAAATCCGAGTATCCGGGATGAGTATATCCGCTCGATGATCACGGGTTCCAACGGCGTGATCTACGGCGTGACCCAGACCGGTCTCGTGTTCACACTGGAAGACGGTACCGTGAGCGGAAGTTACGACCTGTCGGATGAGTGCGGGATCAACAATATCGCGACGGTATATCCGGATCCGGATTTCTATGGGTATGTGTATATCGGCGCGGGCGACGGCGTTTACTACGGAAGCCTTGCAACCCGTGAGCATAAGTTCGACAAGATCGACGTCGGGTCGCTTTCCCGCATCAATGAGATTGTTAAGATATATGACGTGCTCTGGCTGTGCGCGGAGAACGGTATCGGTTTCATCAGCAACGGATATCTTCAGATCCTTGACAATGTACCGATGAAAAATGTCTCCGTGGACCACATGCTCTGCGACTATCAGGGCAATGTCTGGTTTACCTCCTCCCGAAAGGGCGTGATGAAGCTGTCGCGCAACCGTTTCGTCGACATTTCGGAGTGGTGTGATCTGCCGACGATGGTTGTGAATTCCACCTGCGTCGCTGACCAGCGGCTGCTGATCGGCACCGACAGCGGGCTCACCGTTGTGGAAAATATGGAGGTCACGGACAATCTGCCGATCACGAGCGCCCGCATGTTCACCGGGGAGCCGGTTGACGCGGCCGGTGAGGGCAGGACCAATCTGGCAAAGATGCTGAGCGGATGCCGGATCCGGTCCGTCATTCGTGACAGCAAGGGCCGCGTCTGGATTTCCACCTTCAGCAAATACGGCCTTGTGCGGTACGACAACGGAGAGGTTGTCTGCTATACCATGTTGGACGACACGGATGAGAAAGCGAAGCATTCTCTGCCGTCCAACCGTGTGAGAGCCATCTGCGAGTGCAAGGACGGAACCATCCTCGCGGCGTGCACCGGCGGTCTCGCAGTTATCCGTGATGAAACGGTAGATAAGATATACGATGAGAACAACGGTCTCCACAATACGGAGATCCTGACGGTTGTTGAGGCGGCGAACGGCGATTACATCATCGGCACCGACGGCGGCGGATTATACATCTTAAGCGGAGATCTTCCTCCCCGCGTTTACGATACCTCGTCCGGGTTGAGCTCCGACGTTGTGCTGCGTGTTAAACGTGACATGATCAATGACGTATACTGGATCGTCACAAGCAATTCTCTGGCATACCTGAATTCCGCTTATGAGATCAAGACGGTCACGAATTTTCCGTATTCCAACAACTTCGACCTGTACACGAACACCAAGGGCGAGGTGTGGATCCTGAGCAGTAACGGCGTCTATGTGACTACTGCGGGCAATCTGATCGCCAATCAGGAGATCGAGTATACATTTTACAACATGAACAGCGGTCTGCCGTTTGTCACGACGGCCAACTCCTACAGCGCGCTGACGGATGACGGAGATCTTTACATTGCCTGCAGCGAGGGTATCGCGAGAGTCAACATCAATACGACGTTCGACGATGCCACTGCGCTCAAGATGGCGATGCCGTACGTTGTGGCGGACGGGGAGGAGATCTATCCTGACGATGACGGTGTCATCCGCATTCCGTCCTCGACGAAGAAGCTCGTGATCAACCCTTTCGTTTACACATATACGCTGAAGGATCCGCAGGTTACCTATTGGCTGGATGGCTTTGACCACGTCAAGACTTACCACAAGAGATCCGAACTGACACCGATCTCCTACACAAACCTTCGCGGAGGTACATACTACTTCAGAATGACGGTCGTGGACGTCGAGGGCAACAGAAACCTGGAACTGACCGTGACCATCAAAAAGTCGAAAGCCGTGTACGAAACCTGGTGGTTCCAGATAATCGGCATCGCGTTAGCGGCAGCGCTTTTGTGCGGGCTTGTGTACCTGTACGTACAGCGCAAGACGAAGAAGCTGATCGAGAAGGAAGAAGAGCAGAAAACCTTCATCAACGAGATGACGGAAGCTTTCGCAAAGACAATCGATATGAAGGACAGCTACACGAACGGTCATTCGTTCCGTGTCGCCAAATACACGACCATGCTGGCGGAGGAACTCGGCTACAGCCAGGATGACATCGAAAAATACCACAACATCGCGCTCCTGCACGACATCGGCAAGATCGGTGTCGACGACAAGGTGCTCAACAAGGCCGGCAAGCTGGACGACGATGAGTTCAAGCAGATCAAGTCGCACGCATACCGCGGCTATGAGGTTCTGAAGGACATCTCGATCATGCCGGAGCTCGCCATCGGCGCAGGCGCTCATCACGAGCGTCCGGACGGCAAGGGCTATCCGAAGGGTCTGAAGGGCGACGAGATCCCGCGCGTGGCGCAGATCATCGCCGTGGCGGATACGTTCGACGCGATGTACTCCGACCGTCCGTACCGCAAGCGCATGAACTTCGAGAAGGCTGTCTCCATCATCCGTGATGCCGCGGGAACGCAGCTGGCAGAGGATGTCGTGGAAGCATTCCTTCGCCTCGTCGACAAGGGCTTCTTCCGCGCGCCGGATGACGAGGGCGGCGGAACGAGCGAGGACATCGACAACATCCACAAGAGCTTCGCGCGTGCGCAGGCCATTAAGGAAGCGCACATGCCCGCCGCGATGAAAGCAGCGCAGGAGCAGGCGAAGGCGGAGCAGTCGGAAGAAAAGCCGAAGGAAACGGCTGCTGCGGAGTAGCATATAGCGGATAATAAGCAAAATACAGTGTAACGCAGAGAAAAGAGTGGATCCGTTATGGAGCCACTCTCTCTTTTACTTACCGAATACTACAATTGTAGAATGATGCGCCTTTTGAAGCAATGTTTCAACGTTGCACCATCATTTTCCGTTGACCAGGTCAGAGATCCATCCGGTTACGCCGCGCGGCAGTTCCGGGAGCATCGGCGTGCCGTCGTCAAACATGAGGTTGCACTGTACGGCGTTCATCATGCAGTGCTGGCCCATCTCGAACGTGTCGGCGCCGATGGAGGCGATGCCGTGGTCACCGTTGCGCACCCAGTCCGGCGTCAGGATCAGGCAGTGCTTCATTGACTGAAGTTTTGCAAGGCGCGGACCGACCTCTTCCTCGAAGGGGTGGAACTCATCGCGTCTGCCCATGGTGAAGACGAGGATTTTTCCCTTCTCCTCATACTGATCGAGTACCGCGTCCTCCGGCAGTGCAGCGCTGCCGACCGGCATCACGACGTCGAAATCGTCCATGTAGTTGTCCATCAGGCGAAGCACAAACGTTGCGCCCGCGGAGTTTCCGAGTAGCATTCGCTTGCCTACGCCGTTCGTGTGCTTGGCGATGAAATTGAGAACCAGCGCGTGCGCGGGCTCCAGATAGCTCGGCTGCCATGTGCCCATACAGCGGTTCTGCTCATCGATGTACTCGTTGGCGATGGGGATCAGGATGAACGCGCCGCCCATCGCCTGCTGGTACTTGTCGGAGGCGTACAGCTCGGCACCCGTGTAGTTGATGCAGATGTCGCCGACGAGCGCGTTGCTCTTTCCGTGGAAAAATGTGAGAAGCGGCAGGTCGCCGTTGTCCTCATAGCCGTACTCGCGCGGGTCGAACCAGTAATACTTCAGGGTTGTGTCGCCGAACGTGAAGCGGGTGGAATGAAAGCGCGGGAATAATTTTCCGACCTCGTAGGTCGGAGCGTTGGAGATGAAATTCCCCGCGGGAATATCGTCGTACCAGGGTTTTCTCTCAGCCATAATTGTGTCCTCCGTTTTGAAATGATTGATTATCCGATTACCTTAGCGCCGAGCGGCATCAGTGAGAGTTTGGCGAGCTTGAAGAACTGCAGACCGAACGGGATGCCGACGATCGAGATGCACATCACAAGCCCGAGCACCGCGGTTGCCGCTGCCATCTCAAGGCCGCCGAACATCAGCCACAGGATGTTGAGCAACAGCCGTCCGGCACCACCGCCGAACCGTACCTCCTTGCCGAACGGGGAAAAGGAAAGTTTTGCGAACTTGAAGCACTGCAGACCGATCGGAATACCGACGATGGTGCAGCACCAGAGACATCCGAGGAAGAAGAAAGCGATCGCGGACAGGAAACCGCCGCAGATCAGCCATATGATATTGCCGAGAAGACTCATATACCTACCTCCTTTGATACTACTTTACGTGAAAAAACAAGCACTTTCTCAACCACACGGTTACAGTGTAAACGCAAGTTCTTCCCGCGTCAAGTGATACCCGAAAATCTGTTATCGTAATGCGTGATTTTCTGAAAAAAGGGTGTTGACAACGCGGGAAAGCGGGAGTACAATCGGCCTATTATATTTTTCGCAAAAATGGGGGGTGTTGCGAAAACGCGAAGCGGTTTTCGCAACTTCCGATCACGCTGCGTAATCCTCGCGTGATCGGCCCCTTTTTGAAGCAAAAAGGGGGGGATAGTATGGCTGAGAAAGACGGAAAAATTAAGCGGTCACGGGCGATCGCGAACAACTTCTACGCGTTGCGGCTGTTGTGGCAGATCTGTCCGTCTCTCGTGATCCACCAGGGCGTGATGCGGTTCCTCGGGTACTTTGAATGGCTGTTCTACAGCGCGTTCTTCATGAGGCACATCATCAGCGCCATGGATGCGGGCGACAGCTTCCGCAGAATCATGACTTACATCGTGGTCGTGGTCGTTGTGTACGGGAGCATGACTGTCTATGAGAACATGTTTGACGGGGCAATTCTTCCGGTGGACCGGACAGCGGTCAACAAGGGGCTGTACCGCAGATTGTTTCGCAAATCGCGAAATGTGGAACTGTCCTGCTTTGAGGACAGTGATTTCTACGACAAGTACACGCTGGCGATGGAGCAGGCGGATGACCGTTTGATCGGAACAGCAGAGGCACTGTTCAAGACAATGTTCGGTGCGGTTGCGAGCGTGTGCGCGTTTGTCTTCATGTATCAGGTGGACAAGATTTCGGTGCTGTTTATCATTTTCCCGGTTATCGGTAATTTCGTTTTTAATCGGAAAATCAGCCGGATCGACTATGAGCGCAACAAGGACATGGCACCGCACAACCGGCGTATCGCATATGTCAACCGAGTGATGTACCTGCCGGACTATGCGAAAGAGATGCGCCTTACGGGTGTGTTCAAGGTCATGAAACAGCAATACCGGGACGCTATCCTGGGTGTTTCGGACGTGACGAAGAAGTACACGAAGAAAGCGATGGTGCTGCACTGGTTCTACGTCATGTTCACCTTCACGTTCATCTTCGAGGGATTGCTGATCTACGGCGCGTACCGCACCGTCGTCAGCCACTCGATGACGCTCGCCGAGCTCTCGGTCATCACGAGCATGATGGTGTCAACAACGTGGATCCTGATCGGCTTCACTGAAGCGCTGACACAGTTGTTCCGAAACGGTTTGTTTATCGAATATCTGCGCGGTTTCCTTGAGTATAAGGAGCGCATCCCCGAGGATTACGCAGGCGACGATCCGGGGACGGAGATCCGGTCGATTGAGTTTAAGGATGTCTCATTTTCCTATAAGGATAAGGAGGTCATCTCACATCTTTCGATGGAGTTCCGCGGTGGTAAAACATACGCGATCGTTGGTCACAACGGCGCCGGCAAGACGACATTGATCAAGCTGCTTTTGCGGTTCTATGATCCGACGGATGGAGCGATCTTCTTAAACGGCCGCGACATCCGCGAGTATGACCTTAAGAAATACCGCGCGCTCTTCGCGACCGCGTTCCAGGATCACCGCATGTTCTCAATGACCGTGAGGGATAATGTTCTCATGGGAGAGACCGTGTGGTCGGATGACGGCTCGGGCACGAGTGTTCCGGCATCGCCGGAGGAGTGCGATGCGCGCGTCGTCGAGGCGTTGAAACTGGCGGGTGCGTACGATAAGGTTATGACGCTTCCGAAGGGGACGGACACGATACTGACGCACGAATTCGATGACGAGGGCGCGGTGCTCTCGGGAGGCGAATTCCAGAAGATCGTTGTCGCGCGGGCATTTGTCAAGGAGTGCCCGTTCAAGGTGTTCGACGAGCCGTCGAGCGCGCTTGACCCGATCGCGGAGGCAACGCTGTTCGACAACATATACGAGACCTGCCGGCACAATACGCTGGTGTTTATCTCGCACCGTTTAAGTTCCGTGCAGAACGCCGACTGGGTGTACCTTCTCTCGGACGGTACCGTGAAGGAGGCGGGGACGCATCGCAAGCTGATGGAGCAGGGCGGTATCTATGCCGACATGTATGAGAAACAGGCGAAGAACTACCTTGCCATCACGGAAGGAGGTGCTTCCGCATGAGACATGTTTGGAAAAACCAGGTATTCCTCTGGAAACTCTGTTTTAAGACCTGCCCGGGCTATATGATCTATTTCCTGTACGACGCGTTCCGGTACCAGGGCATCATTTTCCTCGAGCATGTGCTCGGGATCCGATACGTGCTTCGCTGCGCGGAGTTCCAGGAGCCGTTCTGGAAACCGCTTCTCGTCATCGGGATCATCCTTGTGATCAACATGGCGCAGATCGTGCCGGATGGTTTCTTCATCCACGGATGGTCGTTCCGTGCGAAACCGAAGCTGTACAAGGCGTTGAAGGAGCAGATGTATCAGAAGGCAGCGGAGCTCGACCTGTCATGTTACGATGACACGAAATACTACAACGATTTCGTTCTTGCGGTCGCCGAGGCGGAAAGCTCCATCGACCGGTTCCTTGCCATGTGCAACCGTATCATGCAGGCGATCACGATCCTGTTCACGACCGGCGTGTTCTACCTCGTGACAAACTGGGTGGGTATTCTGTTCGTGCTTGCGTCGTTCGTGCTTCGTTTCCTGATCTCGCGCGTACTGAACAAGCTGAACTACCGCGTACGGCTTACTGTCAATCCGCTGGAGCGAAAGCGCAACTATGTGAGCCGCGTGTTCTACCTGAATGACTACGCGAAAGAAATCCGTCTTCATCCTTCTGTCGGGGATCAGCTTGAGGAGGAATTCGCGGAGGCCGATGACGCGATCCGTGAGGAGCAGAAAAAGGTCGGCGCCAAACGTACATTGCTCGGGTTTGCGCGCAACTATCTGGCGTCCGACTTTATCATGGACGGATTATACATCACGTACCTTGTCTACCAGGCAGCAGTGCTCCACACGATCCCTTACAGCGACGCGGTCGTTCTGTTCAACCGGACAGGAAGCCTCCGCAGAAGCTTTGCGGACCTTGCGGATATCTTCCCGGCGGCGCAGGAGAACAGCCTTTATATCGACAAGATCCGCGCATTCCTCGCGTACGAGCCGAAGATCCGTCTCGGTGAGGGCGACGACGTGCCGGAGGGCAACGGAGAGCTTGAGCTGTCGAACGTCAGCTTCCGCTACCGCGAGGATATGGAAGATACGCTCCACAACATCAGCCTGAGTGTCAAGCCCGGTGAGCACATCGCCATCGTCGGTTACAACGGCGCGGGCAAGACAACTCTCATCAAGCTGCTGATGCGGCTCTACGATCCGTCCGAGGGCACCATATGCTACCACGGCGAGGACATCCGGTCGTATCTTCCGGAGAAATACCGCCGCAGGATCGGTGTTGTCTTCCAGGATTATCAGATGTACGGCGCGATGCTTTCGGAAAATGTGGTGATGGGCAGCGCGTATACCGCCACCGGCCAGTCGAAGGAGGAGCGCGTTGTGAAAGCGCTCACGGACGCGGGATTCGGCGAGCGTTTGAAGACTTTGCCGAAGGGCATCGAGACGCAGGTGACGACCGAGTTCGACAAGGCCGGCGTCAACTTCTCCGGCGGGGAGAGCCAGAAGATCGCGATCTCCCGTGCCTTCTACAAGGACGCGGATATCCTGATCATGGACGAGCCTTCCAGCGCGCTTGATCCGATCGCGGAGTACGAGCTCAACCGCGCGATGAAGAAAGCCGCGAAGGGCAAGACCGTGTTCTACATCTCGCACCGTCTCTCAACGACGAGAGATGCGGACCGCATCCTGATGCTCGAGAACGGCCGTATCGTCGAGGAGGGTACGCACGAGAGCCTTCTCGCGCAGAACGGGCGCTACGCGGAGATGTGGCGCGTACAGGCCGGACGGTACGAGACCGCGTGACATAAAGCAACAAATGCCTGCAACGGCTGAAACGCTGCGGTGCAAGGCAATGTATAACACTGAGGATGCCTTCCGGGATTGCCCGGGAGGCATCCTTTTTGGAGTCTTTGGGTGAAAAAGAAATAATTGAAAAAATGTATTGACAAACTGTGTATTACTGTATATACTGTGCATATAAACAGCGAGGGGTGAAATTGCTCTGTTTTAGAGAAAGGAGGAGATGATTCATGGGCGAGGGCTTTTGTTGCGAGCACATCACGAAGGACGTCGTATCGTATCGGATCGCGGACATCGGTTTTTCGCTGGAGCCGGGGACAGTGCTCGGCGTGGTAGGCCTAAACGGCGTGGGCAAGACGACGCTTCTGCGTGTGCTTGCGGGCAGCTACCGGGTGACGGACAAGGAGGCGGACGGCGGTGATTGTTGGCTGGACGGGTTTCATTTTGCGAAGGACGTGAAGGCGTATCGGAACCGGATCGCGTACGTGATGCAGGATTGTCCGTTCCGGCTTGATATGACGGCGGAGCAGATCGGTGAGGTTTACGGGCCGTATTATGACAGCTACGATGCGAAAGGGTATCTTGCGAGGCTTGAGGAGTACGGAGTGCCGAAGAGGCGGCAGCTCGCGAAGATGTCAAAGGGGCAGCAATTGCGGGTGCAGCTGGCGTTCGCGGAGAGCCATGAGGCATCGCTGTACGTGATGGATGAGCCAATGGGGTATTTTGATCCGGAATTCCGGGAAGTGTTCTATGATAAGATCCGTGCGATCGCCGCGACGGAGAAGGCATCTGTGATCCTCTCCAGCCACCTTGTGACGGAGCTTGAGACGGTGGCGGACCGGTTGTTGTGGATGAGACGCAGCGAGCGTGGGGGAACGCGGACGGACGGTTCGCGAGGGAGTGAAGAAGGAACGGTATGGTTTTTCGGCAGCATCGACGAGTTGCGGGAAAAGTACCGCATGATATCCGCGGAGGCGGAGGAGATCGAGGCACTTCCGAAGGAGCTGATCGTAGGAAAGCGAATTCGCAAGAATCATTGCGAGGCGCTTTTGCGGAAGCCGGCGGACGGAGCAGGCTTTCCGCAGGAAATCGACGGCAAATGCCGTTACGCCGACCTTCAGGAGATCATGTACTACACGGAGAAGGCGGAGAAAGAGGGGGAGGAAGGATGAAGGAGTATTTCAGAAGGCAGCGGATCTACTACCGGTATCACCGGCGGGCCGTAGTCTGGCCGGTGATCATGGTGATCCTGGTCATTGTGTCGGGGTATTTGCAGGCATTTGCCGTGCTCCTATGCAGCAGCATTACGCTGGGACTTACGTCAGTGTGCGTCGAAGCGGAAAATGCTCTTCCCCGCACGCAGGCGGAGGTGCGGCGCGAGCGGCTCGGGCGGCTTTGGGCAATCTTTCTGGAGCAGCTGGTGCTCGGCGTGATCGCGTACGCGCTCCATTATGTGTATGTGTGGGCAGCGGTGACGCAGCGGGTCGGGTATTCCTCGTTTATGAGCCAGTACCTGGTAAATCACTCGGTCCTTCGGGCGAGACCGTGGTTTATGGCAATGTTCTTCGCGCTGGAGATGCTGGCGGTCTGCGACTGGCTTCTGGATGCGGATTCGGTTCATCCTCTGAAGAAGACGACCATAATCTATGAGGACGGACAGTTCCGGATGAGTGTGCGTCCGTTGACGATGAGGGGTATTACAGACGGTGTGTGCGCGCATTTTCCGACGGTTATCATTCTCTTTTACAGCGGCATACTGTTGTATGGGAGAAGCGTGCTGTTGGAGAAATCACCGCTCGTGTCGACAATTTTGGTCGGAGCGGCGATCGTGTGCAAGGTGATCCGGATCGCGATGCAGAGAGCAGCGTATCAGCCGGCGGATTTTGAGACGATGAAAGTGGGCGCGCCCCGAAAGAGTGAGGGATAGTTCCGAAGACGTATAAATTTCGGAGATGACAGGAGAAAATACATGAATATTACGGTTCAGACGAAGAGCGGTCAGCCGATCTACGAACAGATCGAGCGGCAGTTGAAAGATGCGATTTTGAGGGGAGACCTTGCTGTGGGGGAGGCTCTGCCGTCCATCCGCATGCTCGCGGCGGACTTGAAGATCAGCGTGATCACCGTCAAGCGCGCGTACGAGGATCTGGAGCAGGAGGGGATGATCTACTCCGTGCAGGGGAAGGGCTTTTACGTGGACAGTCCAGACCTTGCGTACATGAAGGAGAAGAGGACCCTGAGCATGGAGGAGAAACTCGCCGCATGGGTGGCGGAGGCGAAGGAGTCCGGCATGTCGCTCGCGGAGGCGTCGGACATGCTGGGGATTTTGTGGGAGTGATCAGGAGCGGCCGGGGAGTGTGACCGGCGAACGGAGGGAGTATGCTGGAGGTTAATAACCTGCATTTTCGGTATAATTCCAAGGGGTTCCGTCTGGAGGACGTGTCCCTGCGGATCGAGAAGGGCTATTTTTATACGCTGGTCGGCGAGAACGGCAGCGGCAAGACGACGCTTTTAAATCTCTTATACGGGATCCGGAAGCCGAAGCGCGGCGAGATCCGGTGGAAGGGGGAAATCCTCACATCGAAAAATCTGCCGAAGTTCCGTCAGAGCGCCGCGTACGTCGGCGAGGTGTGGTGCGACGAGTATGCGACGCCGGAGGCAAATGTGCGTTTTTTGAAGCTTTTGTATCCGGCTTTCGACGAGGAGTACTTTCTTGAGATGGTGAAGAAAGCGGATCTTGAGTGGCGCCTGGATTGCCAGTACAATCTGCTCTCCGCGGGGGAGCAGGTCAAGATGGAGCTTGCGTTTGCGCTTGCGAGAAAGCCGGAACTGTTGATTCTCGACGAGCCGCTGGCAGGGCTTGATCCGGTCTTTAAGACGGACATCCTGGAGTTGTTGCAGTCGGCGGTGGCGGAGACCGGCATGACGATCTTCATGGCGACCAACCTTGTCACGGAGGTTGAGGATGTGACCGATTTCACCGGCGAGATCCGGGACGGCAGGCTGGTGCGCTTCGGCAGCCGGCTCGATGCCGCGGAGCCGGGTTCGGGGGAGGTGAAGGCATGAGAGAATTTTACGAGGCCGTGAAGCGGCAGAAACGGGGAAGTATCGGGTGGATCCTGTGCTGGATCTGCGGCTGCATGTGGGGTGCATTCGTCGGACGGTGGGGAAGCTACTACGCGGCGTACCCGCAGATGAGCCGCGGAGCCAAGCTTTTGGACTGCATCGCTGTCGGGCTGAGCTTCTTCTGTGCGGCGTGCTGGCTCTTCGAGACCTTCAACAGTCTGTTCCCGTATCATGTCAGTGAGGCAAATGAGAAGAAAGGGATTGAGCGCGGTTGCGAGAAGAGGTTCTGGATCATGATGCGGACGCACAGC
>JAFZVZ010000001.1 GCA_017617545.1 Lachnospiraceae bacterium | reverse complement strand
GCCCATGTCGAGCGCGAAAATGCTCTTATTTTTCAAGCCCTCAGGCACGACACCCGCGACGATCCGCTGCGCCAAACCCTCGGCGATCGCCGTCTTGCCAACGCCCGGCTCACCGATCAGCACGGGGTTGTTCTTCGTCTTACGGGAAAGGATCCGCACGACGTTGCGGATCTCCGCGTCGCGTCCGATGACCGGGTCGAGTTTCTGCGCCTTCGCGCGCTCCACGAGGTCGTAGCCGTATTTGCCGAGGCTGTCGTAGGTCGCCTCGGGGTTGTCGGTCGTCACGGCCTTGTTGCCGCGCACCTCCGCGAGCACCGCGAGGAAACGGTCACGGTCGATGCCGAAACTCCGCAGAACTCCCGCAAGGTCGCGTCCGCTGTTCTTTAACATACTCAGGAAAAGGTGCTCGACGCTCACGTACGCGTCGCCCATCGCCTTCGCCTCGTCCTCGGCGTACATTAACGCCTTGTTGAGGTCCTGCGACACGACGAGGTTCGCGCCCTGCACCTTCGGCATCCGCTCGATCAGCCCTCGCACCTGCGCTTCGAAAACTTCCGTGACGATGCCCATCTTCTCCAAGAGCTTCGGAATCAAGCCCTCATTGTCCTGAAGCATCGCGTACAGAAGGTGCTCCGGCCGCATCTCCGGGTTGCCGTACTCATAACACAATTTCTCCGCCGCCTGAACGGCTTCCGTTGATTTCTGCGTAAACTTGTTGATGTTCATAACTTCCTCCGATCCGACGCCGCACTTCCCGCCGGCGTCTTTTACCGTATTCCGCGCCCGCCGCAAAGCGGTTCGCGGGCTCCTCTTTCCTCTCTGTTTGTCTGTTCTATTACATCTATAACAATATTATCACGCCCGACACGAAAAATCAAGTCTTATTTTCCGCTGTAACAATTCGAAAACTCTCCGTAACAAAGATGTAATTATTTGTTACACAATCGTAACCACAATAATACTTGTTTTGTAACTTTTTCGTGTTATGCTAGTGTCATACAATCCGATACGGACCCACACCGTACGAACCACAGGGGGGATTCATCATGACACGCAAACGCATCCACACGATCGGCACGATCGTACTGACCGGCATTCTCGCTTTCGCGGCACTGACCGGTTGCGACAACAAGAACAATTCCGAGGCTGCTCCGACCGCGGAGCCGACCGCCACGGTTGCTCCGTCCGCTGAGGCTACACCGACGGCCGAGGCTACTCCGACAACCGCAGCGACTCCTACGACGGCGCCGACGCCGACCGCAGAGCCTACGGTAGAGCCTCCGGCGGAGCTTCCCGCATTTTCCCTTGAGCGCGCGAAGAAGCTCATCGACGAAGCGATCATCGCAGACTCCGCATACACCTACGAGCAGACGACAACCTACACCAAGACCGTCGGCAACAAAAGCTGGTCGGAAAACGGCTACAGCGACCTGAACGCCTTCCCGTCGTTCCCGGAGTCCGGCTCATCCGCAGTCTACACGGAAGTCACCCGCTATATGGACGTCAATTTCTGCATAAAGAAGCAGATCTTCACGCTCACCGACGGCAAGAAGGCAACCGTCTACCATACAACCTACGGTGATGCACTGGACTACGACGGCAACGCGCGTGAGTATCTTCCCTCCGGCGACAGACTGGAGGACGGCACCCCCGTCCTCCTGTACGATTACAACGTCGGAAGCAGCGATATCTACACCTGTTCCGTTGACATTCACGGTGTCAGATATTCTGCAACGTACGGCAAGAATGACAACAAGCTGTTGAACTACGTCAGGGTCGCATATGAGTATGATGAACAGGATCGTCTCATCCGCAAGGTCGAGGCCTCCTGCTCAAACCCCGGCAAGGGATATGACGATGTCACCGAGTATTTATATGCCTACGACAAGGACGACAACCTGATCTCCGAAACGTCGAAGATCAAGAGAGGCATGGAGCCCCTTCAGGCCAAAGTAACGACGATTACTCTTACCAAGGACGCCGACGGTCGCCTTTCCGGCTGGTCCGTAACAGACTCGACCCCCGTCAACATCAAATATTTTCCGGACGGCCGCGTTCTCTTCTATGCGGAAAGTGCAACCGAAGAATACCTCAACGGAACCCTGGTCATCCCTTCCGAGGCGTACCTCAACAATCTTCTTACCGCTTCGCACCTGCGCATAAACACAAATGGCTTCGATTACCCGACGGATATGGACTATCTGTATTACAGTGAAACAAACGCGGAATATGAATTCCTTTACGGAATTTCGAAGCAGATGCCTCTTCCTCTCAAGGACGGATATTACACCTGCTTCCGCGGCGAGATGTCCAAGGACACTCTGAACAGAGACACCTGGTACGCCTCCACCGAGGAATACATCAACGATAACCTGTGGTACTATATGTTCCTTGTGTTCAACAAGGACGGTCAGCTGACGGGCGAGTACTCCACCGAGGGCGGAAACGGATATACCAGAGAATACCGGTATGACGATGCGAAGCGTCTGATCCATACCTATCACTTCAGCTTCGATGAGACCACTACGAACGACTATACCTACGACAAGAACAACCGCCTGACGGAGCGAGTTGAAACATACGATCTGTCCGACACCGGATCGGGTGAAGTCCACACCAGGACGACCTACCGCTACACCTACGACGCGAACGGCAAGCTGACCGGCATGACCGCAGACAAGCAGCTCATCAATGATGGTTCTTCGGAAAATGCATGCACCACAACGTTAGCTTTGTACAAGGGCATCAAGTACGGCGATGTCTCGCAGTACCTCGACATGACCGCGGGCGAAGTGATCAGCAAGATCGACCGTGACTATGTATACTCTTACTTCGGTGAGGATAAGGATCTTGTCCTCGGACACAACGGCGGCTTCTACTTCGACAGCGCAGTGCAATTTATGTGCGACCAATGCACCGAGACGATGGATCCTTCGATGAAGACCCTGATCGTCTATGTAGACAACTCCATTTCCGGCAATTTGAAGGTCGGTCTCGGCAACGGTCTGGATAACACGATGTCCTACAAGGAGATCAAGGCTATCCTCGGCGATGCCCTGCAAGGGGAAACCGAGTACGACGAAAATGAATTCAGCTGCTACTACGGCGTTGCGGTTTACGGCGACTTCCGCTACATCTTCTGGTGGGCCGAGAACCCCGCGACGACGAACGCGGTACCGGATGGCATCCACATTTCCAAATCAGGCCTCGACTGGGTCGCACGCGCTTTTGAGCACTAGTAAAACCGCAGCATTGACGCGGCCATGGATTCAAAAAAGATAAACGGATAAATGATATCGCGGGCCGGGGCATATGCCTCGGCCTGCATGACGGATAATACACGCTGACAGGGGGAACATCATGAATACGATCAAGCGCACTTTTACCTCTTTTCTGGCCGCTGCCTCGCTGGGCATCTGCGCTCTGGCAACACTGACCGGATGCGGCAACAATACCGATCCCGAGGTCACTCCGACCGCAGAGCCGACCGCCACGGTAGCTCCGACTTCGGAGACAACACCGTCCGCTACTCCGGCTGTCACGGACCAGGTTACACCGTCCGCAGAGGCTACTCCGACGGCGGGTCCCGAACCGACGGCAGAACCCACCGCCGTCCCGACTTCCACGCTCGAGATGCCGTACAATCTCCCGTCTCTTTCGTCCTTTGATCATCTGAAAGATGCCATTGACCGTGAGATCAGCGACCGCGCTCTCTTAGGCGATGCGGCATACGCTTACAAGCAGACAACCACCTACAACACGCAGGGTATCGAGGCGGATGTGATGCACAGCAACAGTATTTACTCGACACTCAGGTATTTTCCGTGGTTTGAAGCGAATTACCCGGACGCCTTCGACCTCACCGCCCTCGCGGAAGAGGTCTGCTACATGGATGATGCGTTTCAGCCGATGATGCAGATCTTCACACTTACCGACGGCAAGCAGGTAACGCTCTACACGGCGAAAAACGGTTACGCGCTGGATCTCGCAGATGGCGCGAGAGAATATCTCTACACCTTTGATGAGACCGTCAACGGTCTCTGCACCTTCATAAGCTCACCGAGTTCTCAGAACCGATACTATACCTGCTTTACCTACGACGCGAAGGGAAACATCCTCGTGTCAGCTGACTACTGTACAGACAAGGGTGTTTACCTCACCGATTTCACCACCTACACGTACAACGAAAACGGCAGCCTGAGATCGGAGTACAACGGATATCCGATCGGCTTTCCCATACCGTCCGCGGACAATCCGGATCCGCCCTACGAAACCCGCACTGTCTACGAGTACGACGACGCGGACAATCTGATCGCCGTAACCCACGAAACCACCGACGCTCTGCCGGAAGTAACAAAATACTTCTATCACAAGGACGAGAACAACCGGCTGACCGGCTGGACGGAACAGCACACTCCCGGAGATGACGGGATAACGGCCGTCGTGGAATACAGCGTAAAATACTACGCTGACGGTTCCGTGCTCGTATACACCCGTGATGATAGTTATACCGACGAAGTTTACAAAGCCGAGATCTTCATCCCGGACACGGAACTCCGCCAAAACCTGGAGACTACCTCTCATCTTCGCGCATACTGGGGCAGCATTGACAGCGACCGCTACTTTCCGCGGGTTCAGTATGACAACAGTATCTATGACGAGCCGTGTGATTACGATTCGATGTCCTTCTTCGGGATCCCCGGAGAAGCCGAAGATAAGACTCTCCTCACCTTCTACGGTTTGATCACCGGAGACATGCTGAAGGCCGACACGTGGAAGTTTGACGAGAAGGCGTATTCCGGAACCGACCTCTTCTACACGAGAAACTTCCAGCGGAACAAGGACAGACATCTGACCCGGTACGAGCTCGTGGAGGGCAGCGGCTTATACGCGAACTACAAGTACGATGAGAAGAATTACGTGATCCGCGAAGAGTACCATAACTTTGACGAGCACAAGATCATCACGTATACGTACGATAAGAACTGGTTGCTGACCGGACGCGAGAGACAGTTTACGCTTGAGGATACCGGCAGCGGCAGCGCCGATATCACGACGACGTACCGTTACGCCTACGCTTCGGACAGCACTCTCAACAGCATGACTGCCGATACGGTCAGCAACACGTCCGGAACGCAGGTGTGCACAACGGTCCTCACCGATCTCTCCGGCAAGTACAACCCGGATACCCTGATGAACACCGAGTACTCCGAATTTGCCTCGGAAAATGCAGCCCTCCTGCGGGAGCATAAGGAGCAGTATCTCACCGAGCTGCGCAAGGAGTTCAAGGACATTCCGATCCGCAAGCTGAACCTTCTCAGCTCCAAAGAGCTCGATGAGCACAAAACCGTCGAGATCTACGAATACGCCGTCTACGGCCACGCTCCCGAGTATGCGGAGAACAACGACGTTGACGACTACGGCTTCCTGGTCAGCGGCATCGATGACACGAAAGAACTGTACTACTATGCCGTCTTCACCCGTTTCCTTATAGACGGATGCTGCGTCGAGCAGACCCTGCAGACGGAGGAGGCCCCGTTCGAACCGTCGAGCGACACCCTGTACAGCTGGTTCTCCAGCACCTCCCGATATGAAGACGAGGCGAAGGCGGTCTGCGAGATGGTCGGGCTCCCGTTCGAGAAGAGCGATATCATCGTCGTGAACGCGTCGGTGCGTCGTCCGGTCAGCGACCCGGATTGCTACTATTCGGTCATCCTCGGGGCATATTATCTGGATGATCAGACGTCCCCGATCCTTGTTGAGCATTACTGTGCCTACGAAGCCAACGACGGCGGCACCTACCAATATCATCTCCATGTGGTAAACGACGGTCAGTTTGACCTGTCTGCCGAACTGAACAACCACGACATATACTCCTGGAACAAGAACGGAAGCTGCACACAGAACGCGCTTCCCGTGGAGTGGACGCTGTTCGATGTCTCCGACGGCGTGCAGGTTGTCATGGTCAACACCCATGACTCGGAAAATACAGGCTTCATCAAAACCTACCTTTATGTGAATAAACATCTGATCCTCCTCAGCACCACATGGTACTGCTGAGGAGCTCCGAACGAATACTGAACCAACCGGAGAAAAAAGAAACCGAAGCCTCTGCGCTTCGGTTTCTTTTTCGTTGCCAAACCGCCCCCTGACAGAGTATAATAACACCATCAACCGCCACGGGGCAGAAAGGACCCACCGTATGTACTACCAGATCAAAAACACGCTGACCGAGTGCAGCGCTGAAGATATCGGAAACCGCAAGGTTCCCTACGTTGCCAACGTTTCCCTCGAGGAGTTTGAGACCGGGAAGGACCTCTTCGACATGGGTATCGACCTCGATCTCGAAGCGGAGGGGGATGACATCACGGACATCCAGGTGAACTACGATTCACTGACCGGCTGCTTCGCGATCCCGGATTTTACGCAGCCCGACAACAAGCCGCACACATTCCTCTTCGCGATCGATGAGCGCGGTATCGTCATCATCGATGACGACGGAACGGCGCAGAAGATCCTCGACCGCATCCAGGCGAGCAAGCGTTGGAAATTCCCCTCGCTGGAGCGCTTCATCTACGATTTTCTCGAGGGTATTCTCGCGGGCGACCTCATCGCCTTGGAGAAATATGAGAAGGAGATGGACTCGATGGAGGACCGCATCCTCGCGGGCGATCTCGAGGACGTCATGGAGCGCCTTGTGGACATCCGCGGTGAGCTTCTCGACCTGCGCGCCCACTACGAGCAGCTGATCGACTTAGGCCAGGAGCTTGAGGAAAACGAGAACGCCTTCTTCTCCTCGAAAAACCTCCGTTTCTTCCGCCTCTTCATCGAGCGCACGGAGCGTCTGCAGTCGAACGTTACGGCTCTCCGCGAGCACACGATGCAGATCCGCGACCTCTACCACTCGCAGCTCGATCTCCGGCAGAACCGCAACATGACCTTCCTCACGATCATCGCCACGATCTTCATGCCTCTGACGCTGATCACCGGCTGGTACGGAATGAATTTTACGCATATGCCCGAGCTTGACTCGCCGTACGCGTACCCGATCGTCGCGGGCGTGTGCCTGCTGATCGTCGTGACATGTCTGATCATTCTCAAGAAGAAAAAGTGGTTTTGAGGATCACCGAATCATTTCGGGCGCGGGGAAGTCTCTCCTGCGCCCGTTTTTCATTTTCCGAAGAAATATCAATTCCTTTGTTCGGAAAATGCAACCTGCGGGCCGCGATGTCGGATGATAGGGTGAGGGGAAGAAACACGTAGGGAGGTAACAAGCATGACTGACGCAGAGATTGTTGAACTGTTTTTTCAGCGCGATGAGCAGGCGATACGGGAAACCATGAATCGGTATCAGCGATACCTGATGAAGGTTGCCCTGCAGATTTTGGGGGATGAGCAGGACGCGGAGGAGTGCGTGAACGACACGTACCTGACCGCTTGGAATTCCATGCCCGATTACCGGCCGGAGGTCCTCTCCGCCTACCTCATCAAGATCACGAGGCAGAAGGCGATCGATCGGTTGCGCTACCGGCAACGGCAGAAGCGTCAGAGCGCGGAATATGCGATATCCCTCGAAGAACTCGGTGATGTCATCGAAGATCCCGCCTCCGCTGTAGCGGAGCATGATGACGGTCTCCTGGAGGAGGCGATAGCCCGGTTCATTAAGGATTTGCCGGCGGAAGCCCGGCACTTGTTTCTCGGACGGTATTTCTATTTTGACTCCCTCAAGGACATGGCGTCGTACTGCGGAATGAGCGAATCGAAGGCCAAGAGTATGCTTTACCGCGTGCGACGGAAACTGAAGAAGTTTTTGAAGAAGGAGGGCTTATATGAATAGAGAGCAATTACTGGACGCCATCGGCAAGACCGATGAGTCCCTGCTCCGCGACACGGAGCAGCTCCGGATACAGGCGATGAACGGCGACACTTCTTCCGAGAAGGTTGCGGTGAGACGCCCTGCGCGTAGAAAAATGATGTTCCTTCTGGCTGCATGCATGGTTCTCTTGCTCGGCACGGTCGCCGCGTACGCGACCGGCCTCATCGGAAACCGCGGCGGTGTCGTGAGCACCGGTACGGACGAGGAAGGCAATGCGATCATGTCGTTCGAGCCGAACGAGGACATGCGGATCCCGCTGTCCGAAGTCAAAGGCGATATTCTGAACTCCACGCAGTACATGCTGGCGAACTGGTATCGTCTGCACGATCCCGACAACTACACTCCGGGCGCGGAAGCAGCGGAGAACATAACCCTGAGCGACGGTCTTGCAGGCTTCTGCACGATCAAATTCCAAACCTTACAGGAGGCGTTTGATTACATCGGCTGCGACAGGATCATTTTCCCGTCGTTCATGCAGGACTATACCCCGTTTGATATATACATCCAGATCATCGGCACAGACCCGCGTTTCCCGGACAGACCGACCGATCCCGCGGAGGTTCCCGACTTCCGGGTCTGCTGGATCAATCTCTCTGTCGGGTATTCGATCGATACCATAACCACGTATCTGAACTACTATGTGATCACCGAATATGACGAGGTTTCACGGGCAATCCTGTATACATCCGTCAGCGGCGGCGATTCGGGCAACGAACCGCTATTTACGTCCGACAGCGTTACGTTTAATAACCGCGAGTTCCAGATCGTATATACGAACCACGACGATCAAGGGGTAAGCGCGGACCTGGCCAGGGTCGACAAGGAGTACTTCTGGGCAGAGAACAAGGTGGAATACCATATCAGTCTCTTCTACTACAACGGAGGTACCAGAGGCGAGACGGCAAACCAACTTCTCGAGGACTGGATGTTCAGCTTCAAAGACTGATCCGCTACGGTTCTTCATAGCAGTAAGAAAGAGGGCACTCAAACGGTGCCCTCTTTCGTTATTTCTTCGGAAAATAAACTGTCTCCGTCCTGTTTTCTCCGGTCACTCCCCGTACTCAAACCGCTTCATGCTGCCGTTCAGGTCACGGTAGAAAATGCAATTCTGCTCCTCGTCGAACGCGACGTAGGTTCCCTCCCAGAGGTCTGCGTAACGCTCGTCCTCACACTCGAAGGAAAATTTCTTCCGCGCCCCGTACATTCCGTTGAAGCCGACATCGTAGGAGGCGCTGTCGTAGCCGTCTCTCGTCTCGCGCAGCTCGTCCGTGAAGAGGAAATACTTCAGGTCCGGCTTCCGTCTCTCCGTGAGCCCCCACGTGGCGTCGATCAGGTACCCTGATCCGTCCAGGCAGATGTAATTCCACGCGTGCGAATCCGCGCCGTACTCGAACGGAGCACCGACAACCTCGTCGACATCGATCCCGCACTGCAGTCCCAGGTACTGGTACAGGATCGCGATCTCACCGCAGATTCCCTGTTGCTCATCGAGGACCCGATAGGCGGACTGCTTCACGTTCCACTCCTCCTCGCCGTTGTGCTCCATCATCTCGTAGTCGTAGACCGTGTATTCCGTCACGAACTCATAAAGCGCCAGCGCCTTCTCAAAATCCGTGTAATCGTCCTCGAGAATATTGTTTAAGATCTCCTCGATCCTCGCCTCAAACTCCCGCTCCTTCGCGAGGAACTCCTCCTTCGGGATCTTGTAGATGATGTCCGCCCAGCCGTCCCCGGTGTACTCCGCGTCGACGTACAACCCCGCGTAAGGGAAAAACATGAGAGCGAACCGTCCGCTGCTCCAGGCAGCGTCTCCCTCGGTGCAGCGGTAGCGGTCCTCGCCCGCGCGGACCGCGTCCACGTACGCGAAAAATGCGTCTCTCCGCTTCTCGCCGTGCTCCTTCGTATAGAATTTGGAAAATACGTGCGGGTTAAAGGTGTAGGTTGCCCCGTCGTTGTTGCGCATATTTTCCGGCCGGATCGCGTCACCGTTACTTGTCTTCAGAAGCTCCGGATCGTTCTTCGCCGTGATCAGGAACGAGTTGACGAACTCGATCTCCGCCATGAAATCCCCGAGGGACGTGAGCGTCCCGTCGTCCGTCGTGCGGTCCGGCGTGATCACGATGCCGTACCCTTCTGCCTCCTTCAAAAGCGCCGCGAGGCACTCCGAAAGGTCGTCCTTCGCGAAATCGCAGAAGCCCGCGATCGGGGATTCGGTGTGCGACGCGTCCCACAGCAAAAGTTCGCTGCCGCCATCCTCCTTACTGCCTTCGAACAGCACGATGCCGTCGCCGACCGTTCCCCGCATCCCGAGGTAAAAGTAGCCGGGAATCTCCGGCGCGTACAGCACTTCGGAGACCGTCCTCTGTTTCATATCGTAAAGGCGGTATCCCATCACCATGGGATCCGATCCGTTGCTTCGGTACTCGATGCTGCCCATCGTATCGCCCCGGACGAAATTGACCTGCTCACTCTCCGTTGCTTTCGGAAAAGCGACGCCCTTGCGATAATCCGAAGGCGCGTGGAAAAACCAGGTGCTGTCGGAGATCACGTTGAGCGGCGCGCTCAGCGGAGCGATCCGTTCCGCCTTCCAGTCATCCCCGAGCAATGCCTCGTTCTCGTCCCGGTATGTGAGCTCTCCGGACGCGGAGAGGAAGCAATACAGGATCTCCGAAGTACTTACATTTTTCGCCGTGAAGACCTTGCTGCCTCCCTCGGTGCAGAGATACGAGGTTATCTCGTACCTCGGATCAATACTATACTCGCCCGCGGGCTGTCCCTTCAGATCGGTCGCCAGCAGCGTTCCGTTTTGCTTATCCTCGTTCCACAGCAGACCGTCTTCCGAAACTCCGAGCAGGAACGACCCATCCTCCCCGCTCGGCAGGAAGCTGCCTGTCTCCTTCAGCGTGCTGTCAAGCACGTGGAGGCGGCCGGTGTCCTGCTCCTCGAGGATGACCGTGCCGTTCGCCAGCAGCCTCGGTCCGGTGATCGGATACTCCACCTTGACAAAGCTCTGCTCCGCGTTCACCGCCGGTCTCATCAGCAGAAACGCATTGACCGCGTCGTACTCGACCGAATCGTAGGCAGGATTCAGCCACAACAGCGCATACTCTCCCTCGCACATCGTGTTCATTGTCATCCACTCGCCCTCGGGAGTCGACCACGGTACGCGGTAGACGTCGTTCCGTCCGACGGTCTCATACGCCGTCTTCATAAACGGCACCGTCGGCGTCGGCGACGAGGTTGCGCTCGCAGGCACCGTGACGGTTGCCGTTGCCGCGTCCTCCGTACCGTTCTTCTTCTCGTCCTTGCTGCAACCGGCAAGCATACCGGCGCACAACAAAAAAGCCAGCAGGATGATGCCGGCCCGGTTTCCGAGCAAACTGATATTCTTTTTTTGCATAACTACTATTTCGCGTCCCCCGACGCGAACTCCTTTCATCTGTCCGAAACTCCTGACCCCCTGTTCCCGAGTTTCGTTATTCCCCCGCAATTATGCGGGAAGCGCGATCGTTCGCACTCCCCGCCCTACGATGACCTAATCTCCGGATCACCGTTCATTTTCCAAAGTATACATTCACACGGATGCCGTCTGCATCCGTTCAGGAACGCACCTGCAGCATCACGGACTGTCCTCCGGCCTCTCCAGCGCCTCCTTCAGCTTGGAGTATGCGCCGCCCGGGTTCCACAACAGCCAGCTTGTGTAGCCCGCGTCATAGACGCCCTGGAACTGCGCCGTCATCTGCTCCGGGCCGTAATCGATATGGCCCTTGACCCATGTCGCGGTAAATGCCTGCATCCACGGGCGCACCTCGGCGCACCGACCCCTCGCCTTGTTGGAGGCAAGCTTCTTCTTCGAGTCGAGCATCGCGTTGTAGATCAGCTCGTACGGCTGGGCATCCGGCACCTTCAGGTTGTAGTAGCCGCCGCTGTAGTGCGACGGGTAAACCATCGGGCAGATGTAGTCCACATAGCGCGCCATCTCCGCATAGTTCTGACCGACCGCTGCCGCGTCGATCACGCTGCTTAAGACAACACCGAATACGTCGACGGACACGAACACGCCCATCGGCTTCAGCTCCTCACAGGCATAGCGGATAAAGCCCGTGATCGCCGCTTCCTTGCTCTCGTTCGTCAGCTCCTGTCCGAAATCTGCCTCGGAGATCTTGTTGGTTGCGAAACGGCAGTAGTCGAAGTTGACCTCGTCAAATCCGATGCGCGCCGCCTCGCGGCCGATCTCCACGAGGAATTCCCACAGATCCTGGTTGAACGGGTTCAGCCAGTAGTGACCCTCGTTGTCCTTATATCTCGTTCCGTCCTTCTTCTTCAGCGCAAAATCCGGCGTCTTCTCGCCCGTCGCGAAATCTCGGAAGCACACGACACGCGCGATGCAGTATACATTGTGCTCCTTGAGCACGTTGATGACCTTGCTGATGTCGGTGATACGGGGATCCAGCTTGCCCTGCTCGCGCAGTTTCTCCGACTGCACGCGGACCGTCAGATATCCGTTGTCCTCCTTGAGGTCGAAAATGACCGCATTCAGACCCGTGGTGTCCACGAGATCGAGAATGTAGTCCATCTGCTTCTCCATCATGTTCGCCGTCTGGTACATGCCCTTGACGACGGTGCGGGGCGTTCTCGTGTCGATGAAGTCCTCCATCCAGATATCATTCTCATCAAGCGAATCGAGGTACTTCTGCAGATACAGGTTATACGGGAGCGCGGGTTGGGAACCCGCGTTGCTGATATCCTTGACCGCTACCGTCGGGGTAGGCGTGGGAAGCACGATCTCCGGCTTCTCGGTCTTGGCAATGGAATGATATCCGTACCATCCCGCAACCGCGCACACGACAAAGCAGACCATGATGCAGATCAGCTGTCTCCGCCTTCTGGCCCGCATTGTACCCGACCGTCTTCTTCCGGCCGCGGCCCGCGCGTATCTGTTTGTATTGTTCATTTCGTATCCTCCGTGTCGCTGCGCTCCGACGCTTCCGCGGGATCCTTCCCCGCGTCCTTCGCGTCCGCGCGCGCGGCCGTCGCGTTCAGGTTCTTGTCCTCCTTGTGCACGCGGTTGTAGATGGCAACCATGATCCATCCGAACGGCGGCACGATCAAAAAGCCGGCGGCTCCGGTCATAAAGAGGGGATCTCCCGCTCCGCTCCGGAACGCTCCGACAAAGGCAAGAACAAGCGATGCGATAAATAAGATCAGTGTGATCATCAGCACCACAATAGGGAATTTCGGGGTATTTCTCATTGTATTCTCCCGGTAACCGATTGTTTCTTACGGCCTTCCGTGCTACAATGGCACTGTTGTAAAATCCACCACGGAAAGGAATGTATCAACATGTTGCCACAGGATCCGGCCATGCTTGTCAGCTACTTAAATCTCAAGCTTCGGGATTACTACTCCTCGCTCAGTGATCTGTGCGAGGACGAGGACATCGCCGAGGATGAACTGCTTGCGCGCCTTGCGGAAACCGGTTACCATTACGACCGCGAGGGCAACTGCATTCGCTGATACAAGTTTACATACATACTGTTAAATTGTCAAGGAAAGCCACTATGACTCCATCGATCCGATATCTGTATTCCGGCGGTCAGGGCGAGATTGAGATCAAGCGATCCCGCTTTATCGCGACGCTCGCGCCCGTGACAACCGAAGACGAAGCCGCGGCGTTCATCGAGCAGCAGAAGAAGCGCTACTGGGACGCGCGCCACAACTGTTCCGCGTTCGTGATCGGCGCCAACGCGGAACTCACGCGCTGCAGCGATGACGGCGAGCCGCCGCACACCGCGGGGCGCCCGATGCTCGACATCCTCCTCGCGGAGGAGCTGCGCGATGTGTGCGTTGTCGTTACCCGTTACTTCGGCGGCATTCTGCTCGGCACCGGCGGCCTCACGAGGGCGTACCGCGACGCCGTGAAGGAGGGCCTTGCCCACTGTGCCGTCGCCGTTCGCAGACGGGCGGTCCCCGTGACCATCCGCGCCGATTACACTGCCGGCGGCAAGATCTCCTACCGCATCGCGGAGGCGGGTTACCCTCTCACGGACACCGTGTACGCCGACGACGTGACGTACTCTGTCCTTCTCCCCGAGGAGGACTGCGCCTCGTTCCAATCCGCCGTGGCGGATGCTTCACAGGGCAAAGCTCTCTGGGAGGCAGCCGACCCTGTGTGGTACTCCGACATCGACGGGAAGATCATCATCCACTGATCATCCGCTCTTCCCTGTCGCGGCGGCTCATTTTCCGAAACACAAAAATGTAACTCTTTTGTAACAGTTAAAAAGCATTTGTAACCGAATCGTAACCTGGGCTCGGTTTACACGATTTGCATTTTGTGGTATACTTTCAGTGTGATTATTATACTTTAATCCCGCGGAATCCTGTCTCCGGAGACCTGTCCGGACGCTCCCGCGGAACGGATCACCCGGGGAACGGCGCGTGGGGCGCCGCAGTTTCAGATCCGCACTCTATGTGCACAAAGAAAGCAGGCAAACGTATGAATTACAGTCATTACAACATCATTCGTAAGCAGAAATACCTGAAATCGCCCGTGCGGCGGTTCTACAGCATGATGCGCATCTGGCTGTTCCGCATCGCGCTGGTGGGACTTGTCTTCATGGTCGTAGCAGGCAGCTTCGCCGCTTACGGAGCTTATCAGGGCGCCATTTCCACGGCGCCGAGCATCGACGGCATCGACGTTCACCCCGATCTGTTCTCGTCCAAGATCTACTATCCGGACGGCATGGAGATCGTGGAGCTCGTCGGCGCGGGAACGAACAAGATCTACGCGCCGATCGAGACGATCCCCCAGAAGGTACGCGACACCTTCGTCGCGATGGAGGATGAGCGTTTCTACCAGCACCGCGGTATTGACGTGCGCGGTATTTTCCGTGCCGCATTTTCCGTTGTGAAGGTACGAGGCCTGAAGTACGGTGCAAGTACGATCACGCAGCAGCTCCTGAAGAACCAGGTGTTCGGCGGCGGTAACGAGCGAAGCTCGGTGGACAAGCTTGTCCGTAAGGTTCAGGAGCAGTATCTTGCCGTCAAGCTCGAGGACAAGATGGACAAGGAAACCATCCTCGAGTACTACCTCAACACCATCAACCTCGGCAACGGTGCCTTCGGCATCGGCGATGCCGCTCAGCGCTACTTCGGCAAGGATGTCAGCGAGCTCACCATCTCGGAGGCCGCGGTCATCGCACCGGTCGCATACTTCCCTTCCGGCATGAACCCTCTGCGTCATGAGGAGGACAACCGCCGTCGTCGCGAGGACTGTCTGAACAACATGCTCAACGCAGGCCTCTGCACGCAGGAAGAATACGACGAGGCGATCGCCGACACGGACGATGTGTATATCCGTCTTCAGCAGCAGGCTGAGATTACCGCTGCCGTTTCATCGCAGCAGTACTCCTACTTCGTCGACGAGCTGATCGAGCAGCTTCTCGATGACCTGCAGGCCAAGGGCTATTCGGCGCAGGCTGCCAACTCGCTTTTGTACACCGGCGGTCTTCGGATCTACACGACGCAGGACCGCGAGGTTCAGTCGATCATGGATTCGTACTTCACGAACGAAGAGTATTTTCCGAAGGTGAAGTCCGGTTCCTACTACGAGCTTGCCAAGACCTACGCGCTCTCGTTCGTCAGCACCGACGGAAAGATCACCAAGCATTATCACCTGAACGATCTGCTGAAATATTATTCCGATTTCAAGGATTCCAAGAAACTGTTCTACCACAAGAGCGGCAGCACCGGTATCAGCGCGTACACGACCGACTATGAAGCCTTCAACGAGATGATCGATGAGTTCAAGGCAGCCATGGCGGAGAAGTTCGAGAAGGACAATCCGGGCGTCAAATACAACGAGCCGGTAGAGTCCCGCTCCTTCTCCCTGCAGCCGCAGTGCGCAATGGTCATCATGGATCAGCACACCGGCCAGGTCATCGCACAGTGCGGCGGCCGCGGCGAGAAAGTCGGCAACCGTGTCCTGAACCGCGCGAGCAACACCTACCGTCAGGCAGGTTCCACCTTCAAGGTTCTCGCTTCGTTCCTGCCCGCGATCGATGTGTGCGGTTATACTCTCGCAAGTGTTTTCGATGATTGCTACTTCGTATACCCGAACAGCACCGAGGAGGTTCGAAGCTGGTACAACTACTTCAAGGGCCTCTCGACCATCCGCCAGGGTATTTACGACTCGCGAAATGTCGTCGCGTGCCAGTGCATGATCGCCGTCACGCCGGAGATCGGTGTATCCACCCTCCAGAAGCTCGGCTTTTCCCGTATTGATACGGACGGCAGCGACGGATACTCCGACTACAACGTATCCATCGCGCTCGGCGGTCTCACTAACGGTTGCTCCGTGCTGGAGATGACCGCAGCCTACGCCGCGATCGCCAACGAGGGTGTTTACAACAAGCCCCGCTACTACACGAGAGTGTACGATCACGACAACAACATTCTTCTCAACAACATCAAGACCTCGAAGCAGGTTATGAAGCCTTCGACTGCATACCTTCTCACGAGCGCTCTTGTTGACACCACCAAGATCGGTACCGGTTCCACCTGTAAGTTCAAGGATTTGGACAAGATTCCGATCGCCGGCAAGACCGGTACCGCGCATGACAACGTCGACCTCTGGTTCGCCGGTTTCACACAGTGGTACACAGCCGTTATCTGGAGCGGGTACGACAACAACCTGCCACAGACCAACAACCAATACTACCGATACCTATGGCGGTACATCATGGAGGATGTGCACAAAGCCAAGGGATACGGTCTCGACGAGAACGGGAAGGAGATCGAGGAGGAAGACCTTGCGTTTCCGAAACCCGATTCCATCGTCACTGCCAACGTCTGTATCAAGTGCGGCAAGCTGGCTGTTCCCGGTCTCTGCGACGCGTACGCAGGCGGCAACTGTATCAAGGAAGAATCTTTCGAAAACGGAACTCAGCCGTACGAACTGTGTACCTGCCACGAGCGCGTGGTCATTTGCGACGAGTCCGGCCAGCGCGCATCTTCCACCTGTCCGTCCACGCATTCCCGCGTGCTTCTGAAGAAGACCGAGACGGCGGAGACGCTTGCTCACGGAGGAACGTCCGACAGTGCATACATCGTCAGCTCGTCGTACACCACCTGTTCCATCCACGGCGCGGGCTGGGTGCCGACACCTACCCCGGATCCGGGTGCCGTCGACGGCGGGACACCGCCGGATGCAGGCGGAGGCGCAACGACCGACTGAGAAAACCGTTGATTACAAAAGGAGTTCTGCCATGCCCGATCGGAAATCACCGAGGAAGCCCTCTCCTCCGACCAACTGCGATTACTGCATGTACTACGAGTACGATGAGGATTACGAGTGCTACACGTGCAGCAAGGATCTGGACGAGGATGAGATGGCGCACTTCATGCGCGGCGAGTCGTTCGCCTGTCCGTTCTACCGGAACGGCGACGAATATCTTGTCGTTCGCAAGCAGATGTAGGAAAATGTAAAAATAATGCTATTTTTCGAAAAACAAGTAAAAATATGAACAGCGATACCGATTGCATTCTATAACTGCATTTGCTATACTGTTTCACAACAAGTATGACAGTTTTCTTTTTCCTCTTTATATTACGCGCAGGGGACTGCTACCGATCGGCTTTTCACGAAGAGCCCGTCGGTAGCAGTTCCCTTATATTCGGAAAATGAGAATCGAAAAAGCCGGGGCTCGTCCCCGGCTTTCGTTATTGTTATTCGATTACTGGATCTCGCTCAATCCCTGTGGATATTGTTCTGCTTCGTGTAGTAGAAGAACAGCGCCACCATCATGCCGAGCGCGATGCCGCCGGCCAGGATAACACCGAGCGCGTACTGCTCTGCCGCCAGCTGCTTCTTCGGTTTCGGGCTCGGCGTCGGCTCCGCGCCGTCCGCTGCAACCGTCTTGTCCTCCGCCTCCTCGGTTATCGCGGGCGTGAGCTCATCGACATAGGTCGTGTTGTTGCTCTCAAAGGCAACCTGCGTCTTACCGGCTCCTCCGTTGATCGGCGCCGCAAGGCACCGGTCCGCGCACAAGACCGCAAAGAAAGCAAAGGCAAGCAAAATCGTGATCGCTTTCGCCGCCCTCGTAAGGCAATATGCGGTTCGTCCGAAGCCCTCTCTCATACCTACCTCTTGTTCTCGCCGGGTCACGATACGCCGCAACCGACGGAACCAAGCAAATTTACATCACGGTTATTATACCATAGACAGAGCAAAATTGTAAACCCCAAGAAAAAACGCTGATTCAATCAGCCTTTTCCCGCCCATTCGCAATCAATCGTTTACAAACAATCGAAAAAAGGGTATGATAGGTTTGATATTTTTGAAGGAGTTCTGCCGCATGGAACATTCCCTTGCAGAGACAAACGAATTGCGCGTATTTCCCCGCCTCGCTGACAGCCGGCGGGTTCTTTTCGTCGCGTTTCTGAAGCTGCTCATCGACGGCATTCTCTTCTTCCTCATTCTGTATCGCCCGCTCCACAAGGACGGCGCGTTCCGCTTCATGACCGAGGACTATGATGCGCTGTGCCGGTCGCTTCGCGAGCTCTCCCTGCCGCAGCCCGGGTACACGCTCTACTTTATACTCGGCATCCTGCTGGCTTCGGCCCTCTACCTTTACACGGTCTATATCATCGATGTGAAACGCCGCGTCTCCTACCTTGTGTACGCCGGCTTCTGCGGCATCGATATTCTCTTTGTGCTGCAGCCCTCGGAGCTGCTCCGCACGGTGCTTCTGTGCGCCGCATTGGTGACGTTTCTTAAGTTCCGCCGCCCTGCCCTTCGCTACGGGCTAAGCGCCGCGGCAGTGCTTGTGTACGGCATCTTCGTCTGGTACCCCGCGCTCCTTGTGATCCCGGTCTACCTGATCTCGCGCCTGTGGCAGCGCAACGACACCTACGCCATCCGCGTGTGCGTGATCCTGATGCTTATGTTCTGTATTCTGTACCAGGCGGGCGTCATCTCGACCATTTACCGTCTGCACCCGAGCATCCTGACGGACGTCACTTACCGCCGTCGTTTCCCGAACGAAAACTACATGGGACACGTCTCCTACTACCTGCTCGACACGCTCCTCACGCTTGTGCGCGTCGTCGTGCCCGTGGACGCGCTGATCATCGGCAAGGGTGTTACGGTCCGCATCTTCGCGGTCGCGCAGCTGGTCACGGTAGTCCTTCTGTTCCTCCGTGTGCGACGCCTGATCCAGATCAACTGGCGCGGCGAGGTTGCGCGCGAGGATCGTCTGCAGATGGACATCTTCGTCGTCCTGTGCGCGCTTGTCTCCGGGCAGTCCGTCACCGCGCAGGAACCGCTGGAGGCTCTGCGCTTCCTGTCCGCGTGCTACCCGTTCCTTCTGTATCTGACATTTTCCGCGGACAACCGCGTTCAATATCCGGTGCTCAACCGTGACCTGTCCGGCACCTGCCCCGTAGTGTTCTGCCACAAGGGCGACGACAGCTACGTCTTCGACGTGCTGCAGCGCGCCGGCCGTTCCTGCGGCTACCGCAACATCGTGTTGCTCGGCGACGAATCGAACCGAGGCTACATCGGCAACTGGGTCAACGCCTCCGCCTGCAACGAGGAGGAGACCGCCAAATTCCGCAACATTTTCCGTCCGTTCGGCACCGATTCCGTCGGAGAGTTCGACCTCGCCTGCCTGGAGCGGCATTTTGCGCTGTACGGCTTCATGAAGGACCGCGGCGTCGAGCGCTGCTTCCTCTGCGACAGCGACGTGCTCGTCTACGGCAACCTGTGCGAGCTCACCATCGACGACGCCGATTTCGCCTGCACCGGCACGGCCTCCGACGAGTTCCTTCGGGAAAATGTCTCGCCTCACTGCGCGTACTGGACCATCGACCGCCTGCGCCAGTTCCTCGATTTCGTGATGTACGTCTACCGCTCCAACACGAACTGGCTGAAGGAAGTGTGCAACAAGCAGACCGCCGAGGGCAAGCCTTCGCGCATCACGGACACGGTCCTGCTCACCGCCTGGTGCAAGATCCTCTCGGAGTACGACGGCAACTTCCGCTACCGCAACCTCTGCGAAGTCAAGGAGATTGCTGATGCTTCGGAAAATGAAGCCGCCGCAACGGACGCTTCCGACAAAAAGAAAGACCAGTTCGCCGGCCAGTCCGTCGTCTGGGACTACGGTCTGTCCCTCGCCGACAACCTCGAGACCGACGAGTACGTATACAGCGAAAGCCGGAAGACCAAGGAGTTCCGCTTCCGGAACCACATCCCTTATTTTACGAAGAAAGAGAACGGACGCGAGGTCGCTGCCATGTGCCTGCACTGCAGCCAATGCAGCAGTTACATCCCGCTTCTGATCCGCGAGACAAGGTTCTCGCCGCTGTACATGATGAACCGGCTGATGTACACGGTCAAGGCGCCCCGCTAGGCACGGCAGCCGGACTTATCAACAACTTCAAGATCAACTACATAAATAATCCCCACAGTCTCAACAACTGTGGGGATTTTCTTACTTTACTGCAGCTGCTTCACATACCCGTTCACCGACGAGATGAACTCGCCCTCGGGGAAACGCTCCGTGTACTCATTGTAATACCGCAGCGCCGCGCTCGTGTTGCCGAGCAGGTGGTACGTGCGGGCGAGGAAGTACATGTTCTTCTCGTTATCCGCCGACTTCTCGTACGAGTACGTAAAATACTCCAGCGCTCCCTTGTAGTCCGACTTGTCATACAGCGCGCGCCCCTTCTCAAACAGCTCGGAGCTCGTCATCGTGACGGACTGCACATCCGGGTAATCAGCAAGGACGCGGTCGTAGATCTGCTTCGCCGAGCTGTTCGCCAGCTCCTCCTCGGAAACCGCGCGGATGCGCTTCTGAAGAATGAAGAGCTCATCCTTGGTCGCCTCGCCCTTCTGCTTGAGGCTGAGGTAGTAGGCCGTCATGTTGAACATGTTGATACCGCCGGCCTTATCGCGAAGATCCTCGAGCTCCGCCGCGTTGGCCTCCAGCTCGGTCTCCTGCATATCGATCTTGTTGCGGAGCGACTGCGACTCCTTCTCGAGCGCGTCGATATCCGTCAGGTACTTCGACATCTGCTCCGCGTATTCACCCTGCGTGCTCTTGAACTCCTGGCGCATGCCGGTCTTGATCCCGGGCACGACGAGGAAGTATACGACCATGATTCCGAGGAAAATGCCCACGAGCAGCGAGATCAGCACTCGGTAGTCGATGTGGTCCTGCTCCTCCAGGTAGGAAGCGTACGTCTTGGTCGTTACAACCTCAGCAGCCTCCTGCTCCTCCTCGGCCTCCGTCACGGAAACCCGCAGCTTGCGGTTCGCGCGCAGCATCGCGCGAATCTCGCGCAGATACTTCATGGAGACCGTGTTGGTCGCGTCGATCGCGAGCGTCTTGCGCAGGCACGTGCGCGCCTTGTCCATCTGTCCGTATTTCATGTAGATCAGCGCCAGCATCTGCCAAGCGCGGATGAACTTCGGATTCAGGTTGACGGCCTTCTTGAGCTGAAGGATCGCAAGATCGTCACCGTCGTGAGCGACCGCGTCCACCGCTCCGTTGTATTTGCGGATCGCAAGGTTTAAGTTGTCAAGCTTCGAGGGGTTGGACCGCAGCGTTTCGAGATAGTGCATGGCGGGGTTATTTTCCTCGAGAAAACTCCGGCTGATGATCCACTCCTGGATCGCGGAGACCGTATCGCCCATCTCAAAATACACAAGGCCCAGCAGGTTGCGCGCGTCGACGTTCTTCTTGCTGATCTTCAGCGCGCGGCGAAGCATGTCCGCCGCACCGGAAAGGTCGCGGTTGCGCGCCCGCTCCAGCCCTCGGTTATAGAAATAACAGGAATACTTCCTGGTCTGACGGTTTACCTCAATGTCGTAACCGCATTTGGCGCACACACCCTTTGAGATGATCATGTTCGCGCCGCATTTCGGACAAATCATTGGTTATTCTCCTATTTCTGTCGCGTTAGGGAAACTGCTGATCTTAAGCAGTTCCTTAATTACAATTCCTTCTTCTCCTGAAGGATACGCTCAATGACATCGGCAGCGTCGGAAATCTCGCGGCTCAGCACTGCTTCCTCCGCTTCGCTGATCTCCATGCTGGGAACGTATTTTTTCAATTCTTCATCAAAATCGATCATCGTATTTCTCCTTTTGTAAGCGCCGTCCTCACACTCGAGGACGGTGACACCGATTCGCATTTTCCAATATATCACACTTCGCCGTTTCCCTCAATCTTTTCTTGACAAAACCTGTGGAAGAGGTAACAATGGAAATTAGACAAACAAGTTGTGCGCCGCCCGGCGGCGCGTTTTGGAAACCTTTTGGAGGAGGTGTTTTTTGATGCAACTGAGAACCGTATCTGATGTCCAGCTCTTCTGCAGGGAGAACGACATCGCCATGATCGATTTCAAGATGACCGACATTGACGGCCGCTGGCGCCACATTTCCATTCCCGTGGCCCGCTTCACCGATGACACGCTTCGCTACGGCATCGGCTTCGACGGCTCCAACTACGGCTTTGCCCCGGTGGAGAACAGCGACATGGTCTTCATTCCGGACCTGGCAACCGCCGCGATCGATCCGTTCTGCGAAGTGCCGACGCTCTCGATGTCCGGCGACGCGATGATCATCGATTCGCCCGCGAACCGTCCATTCGACCAGTACCCGCGCAACGTCATCCGCGCTGCCGTGGACTTCATGAAATCCACCGGCATCGCCGACACGATGATCATCGGACCCGAGTTCGAGTTCCATGTGTTTGACAACGCCTGGTACGAGGTCAAATCCAACGGTGCCTCCTACGAGGTCGATACACAGCAGGCTGAGTGGAACGCGAGTTCCGACGACAGCAAGGGCTACCAGGTCAACCCGAAGCGCGGTTACCACATCTCCGCGCCGAACGATATCACGCAGGACACGCGCAGCCGCATGTGCATGCTGATGGAGGAGATGGGCGTGCCCGTCAAATACCACCATCACGAGGTCGGCGGCTCCGGCCAGCTTGAGATCGAGGTCGAGCTCGGTGAGGTCTGCTCGATGGCGGACCGCACGATGATCACCAAGTACGTCATCAAGAACCAGGCGATCCGCGAGGGCAAGACGGCGACCTTCATGCCGAAGCCGATCGCGACCGAGGCTGGCAACGGCATGCATGTGCACATGCTTCTCCGCAAGGACGGCAAGCCTGTATTTTACGATGCCGAGGGCTACGCAGGTCTCAGCGAGACGGCCCACTGGTTCATGGGCGGCCTTCTGAAGCACGCCGCATCCCTGTGCGCGTTCACGAACCCTTCCACGAACTCCTTCAAGCGCCTTGTGCCGGGCTTCGAGGCTCCGGTCACCATCGGTTACGCGACCGCCAACCGCAGCGCCGTCATCCGCATTCCGGCCTACGCCAAATCGCCTGACGCCAAGCGCTTCGAGCTCCGCAACCCCGACGCTACGTGCAATCCGTATTTTGCGTACGCTGCGATCCTGATGGCCGGCTTAGACGGCATCAAGAACAAGATCGATCCGCACGCGAACGGCTGGGGCCCTTACGACTTCAACCTCTACTCGCTCTCCGATGAGGAGAAGGCGAAGATCGACGGTCTGCCCACCTCGCTGTTCGAGGCGCTCGACGCGCTCCGCGCGGACCACGACTACCTCACCGCCGGCGGCGTCTTCCCGCAGCGTCTGATCGACATCTGGATCAAGCGCAAGGAAAATGAGGCCCGCGAGATCAATAAGATCCCTCATCCCGCGGAATTTGCCCAGTATTTCGACCTGTAAAGCTTACGAGACAAAGAACCGCCCCGGATCATCCGGGGCGGTATTTTTATGTCTTTATTTCGGAAAATTCTTTCCGCGAAACGCGTCGTTTCTCTCCTGGGCTGTCTCAATCTCAGAACTGAACAGAGCGCTTTCTCCAGAATACCAGCGTCATCATGACAACGGCTGCGATCAGTGCAAGCAGGAGAACCGGGCCCATCGTGTCGCCGGTCTTCGGCGTGCTTCCCTCACCCGTCGTGCTGCCGGTGACGTCATCGGCTTTCTGCGTGGTGTTCGTCTTCGTTTCAACGTCCACGGTCGTCTTCGAGGATTCCTCCGTCTTGGCAGGCTCAACCTTCGTCGTGCTGTCACCACCCGTCAGGGCGCTGTCGGCCTTCGCAGGGATTGTTGTAGCCTCCGCCTTTGCGGGCGTTACCTCCACGGGCTTGGTTTCTGTAGCCTTAGCGGGCTCGTTCGTCTTCGCGGGCTCAGCGGGCTCATCACTCTTCGCGGGTTCAGCAGGCTCGTCCTTCTTCTCAGGCTCAACGGGCTCATCCTTCTTCTCGGGCTCCGTGGGCTCATCCTCCTTCTCCGGCTCTTCGGGATCTTCGCCCTGCTCCGGCTCGGAAGGCTCTTCCGTCTTCTCAACGATCGTAAAATGAGCGTCCACATCGTCGCCGTCATCGAACATTGCCGTCAGCGTATGTGCACCGAGTTCAAGCGACTCGAGATAATCCGCCGTCAGCGTCAGCAGAAGGCTTCCCTCCGCTGCATCGTAGTTGATCGTCGACACAAGTTTGCCATCCACGTTCAACGCCGCGAAATGATGGTACGTCTCGTCCGTCTCCGTTCCTCTGCACTTGAACACAAACGTCAGCGTGTCGCTCGTGCTCTTTACGTGAACGCCGTTGTCACCGGATGCAAGATAGTACTCATGCTTCGTCTTCACCGGCTCCTCCGAAGGCTCGTCCTCGGAATTACGGCTCAGCACATGAAGCGTTACATCGACATCCTCCTGAGTCTCACCGACGAAATGCATGGTAACCTTGTGATCACCGAGAGCAACCGTCTCGAGATACGCGGCGTCGAAGGTCAGGATCAGGCTTCCCTTAGCCGTATCGTAGTTCACGTGGGAGACAAGCTGTCCGTCAATCTTCACGCTGCCGAACGTCTCATACGTCTGGCTGTCATCCACCGAATCCTTGACGCAGATCGGCTCAACCGTCTTGTCACCCTTGTAAAATGTTATGTCATTGCCCTTCTTGTTCGACTCCTGCGGCTCATCACCGGGCTCATCGCCGGGCTCATCGTTCTTCTCAAACACTGCCATGTAGGTCACCGAAGCGGTAACTGCCGGCAGGCTCTCCTGCGTGTAGAGTACTTCCTCGGAGGATCCATCCTCAGCAGGCTCATTTTCCTCTTCCGAAGCATCCGCAACGTACACCTTCCAGCCCTTGAACTCCTCGTTCTCGTCCTCGGAAACCGGATCCTTGCCCTCGTTGAATACCGGCTGCTCGCCCTCTGCGACCTCACCGGTCTGCAGCTCCTCGCCGTTCGCATCGAGGAACGTAACCGTGTAATACGTCTTGTAAACAGCGTAATAGTCCTGATCACCGGTCACCGGCGCGAGGTCTGCGTCCTTCGCATAGAACGTGGCATTTCCCTCATCATCGAAGGTGTTCCATCCAATGAACACGACTACCGACTTTGCTTCCTCGTCGGTGATATCGGTCACTTCAGCGCCGTTGTACTCGGGTACAACGCCCAACTGCTCTGTCTTAAACACCGCGAGAGGGAACTCATTTTCCCCATCGAAAAAATTTACCGTATACACCTTGTGAAGCGTCACCGTGTAATCGCGGTGGAACGCAACCGTGTCATAGGACAGCAGATTGCCCTCCTCGTCAAACCACTTCACGCCTTCGATCCAGCCGGCTTCCGTGTAATACCACTCTTCATCGGCAAGCGCATCCTGCTTGCTGACCACGGTCTCACTGAAGTCGACCGTGTAGTAAGATACATAGTTATCGTCATTCTCCGGCTTATAATCTGCGTCACGGAAAATGTAGCTGATCCCGCCTACGGTCAGCGTCGCATTCGTAAAATCATACTCCTTGCACCGGTATGTCCCGTCAGCAAGTTCACCGGTCTCGACCGAGTTGATATCCTGCGCACCAATCTTCGTCACCGTTCCGAGACGGTAATACGTGTCACCGATCTTTGCGTAATTGTAGAGATCCTGAGGCTTGCAACTCACAAACTCGATCTCGTAATCGCGATGGAACGAATCCGCGTTCTTGTCGTTGAACGAGACCGCTTTATAACCTTCATCCTCATCATAATAGTACGCCTGGAAACCCGTCAGCGACGTTCCGCCGATCTTGTTCTTGATCGCAGCGACACCGTATTCATCCGTAGTTCCCTTGACTACATAATAGCCCGCAAAATCCGCATACTTCGCATCCGAAGCATCAAAATCCTCAGACCATGCATACTTCTCATTGTTGTATACGAAGTACTCGCCGGAGAAGTTGTAGTCTGCTTCCGCACCCTCAGCAAACCGGAAATCATCCACCGGGATGGGATACCGCTGTCCTTGTTTATAATCTTTGCTGAGATAGTGAGAAGCGTTGTTCTTCACTTCGATCGTTGTCTTGCGAAGACGACCGTACTTGTCGCCGACCTTCACGAAATTGTACAACGTGTACTCATCATACGTCCGGTCTTCACTGCCCTCGGTAAGGTTGCTGCCCTCTCCCGTCACGGGTTCTTCACTCTCACCCGTTTCCCCGGGTTCCGCCGGCTCTGCCTCCGCTGCCTTCGCAACCTTCGCCAGGCTGTTGCCAAGCTCCGCGCAATGCCCGCACGTGATCAGCAGGCACAACGCCAGAAGGATTGCTCCCACGCGTCTTGCGTTCATTTTTACCCTCTTCATATTCCTCTCGCGGAAACTGTGTTCCGCTTCACACCTTTCTGCAGCTCCCCGCTGCCGTATTCACTTTCGCGTCGTCGACAGATCCACTGAAGAAACGCTGATTTGATCAGCATTTCCCCGGGCAGTCGCACAACACATCGATTTTACCGCTCTAAAGTGATAATGTCAACACGAAAAACCCCGGAATCTTGCATTCCGGGGTAAATAATTTGATATTTAATTTGATTTCTAACTAATTCTTCTCCAAACGCAGAACCCTGCGCACCGTCTCGCGGATAACCGGCTCACGCATAAGCCATCCGACGAGCGCGTAGATCCCGAAAAATACAACCGCCTCCGCCGCCAGCCGCACGAACACGTTGCCGATCGGCAGCTGCAGAAAATACGCAGGCACAGCCGCGATTGCGCAGGCGATCGGCGTACGCACATCGGGCAGCGTGTCACGGATCGGCAGACCGACCTCGCGGCAGACGTAGTACAGGCACACGATCCACACGAGAACCTCCGAGATCAGCGTCGTCGCCGAGGCTCCGTTGATCGAGTAGCGCGGGATCACGTACAGGTTGAGCACGAGATTGACGACCGCGCCGAGGATTTCCGCTAACAGAAGCCTCTTCTCCCGCCCCGCGGGAACGAGCGTCTGGCCGCCGAGGATGTTGCTCAGGCCGATTGGCGCAATGGAGATGACCATGATGCGGAACGCCTTCGTCGCACCCACGTACGATCCGCCGCCCATCGCGAGCACGCAGTCCTCCGCGTACACGAGCGCGAACGCCAGAAGCGCCAGGTTGACCGCCATGATCAGCCCGATCGAGCGCCTTGTGATCTCGCGGAACCGCTCCTTATTGCCCTCGCTCCACGCGACCGTCACCTGCGGCAGCGCCGCCGCGATCATGACACCGCCGAAGCATGTGAGAAGCGTCTTGCCCTTGGAGACCAGGCTGTACAGACCGGTCTCATAGTCGCCCTTCATCAGTCCCAGCATGACAATGTCGAGGTTGACGTAGATCGTCGTCATGCAGCTCATCGCGAAGAAGATGAACAGCGGCTTCAGGTGATCCGTGTTGATCCGGAAGCGGAAGCGCGCATCGACTTCTCTTCCGAGGAAAATGAAATTGCACACGGCCATCGCCGCCGTCGGCAGCACGGAAAGCCCCGCGTACAAAAGAATGTCGTCCGGCGAGCGCACCGCCAGGAAGACGAGCACGAGCGACGTCGTCCGCGTGATGATCGAGATGATCATGAGGTAGCGGTACCGCTCGAGGCCCTTGTAGAGCCACTCGCAGCCGATCGCGTTCCACACGATCACGCTTCCGAGGATCAGCATGAGAACACGGTTGTCCTTGAACGGATTGACCGTGAAGCACAGCACCGTCAGCACGGCACCGCTGATCACCGCCAGCAGCAGCCCGAGGCTGAACAGTTCGGAAAATACCTTCGTGAGCTTCTTCCGGTCCTCGCGGAACCTCGCGCAGCAGCGGATCGCGTACCACGGCATTCCGAGCCCCGCGAACAGGATGAAATAGTGCACGATCGAGTTCGCAAAATCCACCCTGCCGTTGGCCGCCGGCTGCAGCTTACGGCTCACGTACATCATGATGACCGCCCCGAACAGATACGTCAACGCGGTGATGACCGTGTTGTACGAAATGTTCCGGGTGATCGAGCGGTTTCGATTGTTCTCCTGCTGCTGCGCCATGCTTCCACCGACCCTCACAACTGCGGAAACGCCGGTTGACTCAGCGTTTCCCAAAACTTCTCTCAAACGCAACAACGCGGTCTTTCAACCGCATTGTCCGCTAAACTGCCGTCTGGCAGTACTTATTTTCCGTAAAATGAGACACTTGTCACAGTCTCGCAAACCACACTCTCGCAAGCTCGGTCCACAGGCCGACATCCTCCGAAAGGGTCTCGTCGATCTTGAACTCGAAGGCCGGCGCGTCGCCGTCCTTCGGCGGCTCCGGAGCCTCCTGCTTGTCCGGGAACTGCGCCTTCAGTTCCTCGACACGGCGCTCGGGAACATTCACGCCCTTGCCCGCCTTCACAGCCGCAACGGCCCTGTCCACCTGCTCCATCACGTAACTGCCGTCCGTCCAGCCGTCAAAGCCGAAGCCCTTGGCTGCGCCGAGACCGTGGAAGCCCGACGGGAACACATAGTGCGCGAACGGCACGCCGTTTTTGCGGCACGCCTCCGCGAAGAGGTAGCTGTTCTCCACCGGAACGAGCATATCGGTCGCCGTCTGCCAAAGGAAGGTCGGCGGCGTATCCTTGGCCACATTTTTCTCAAGCGAAAAATACGCAAGTTCCTCCTCCGACGGATCCCTTCCGAGGAGCGCCTCGATCGAGGAGCCGTGCGTAAACTCGTTCGTCGTGATGACCGGGTAGCACAGGATCGACGCGTCCGGCCGTGCGGAGAAGCACGCGTAGACCGGGTTGGTCTCCTCGACATCGTCCCAGTGCACCGTCACGCTGCCGCACACATGTCCGCCCGCGGAGAAACCGCAGATCGCCAGCTTCTTTCCCTTGACACAGAACTCCTCGCCGTTGGCGCGAATGTAGCGGATCGCGCGCGCGATGTCCTTGAGGGGCTGCTTCTTCAGCGGCACGGCAAATGTAATGTCCGTCGTGTACGTGAGCACGAACACGTTCATGCCCTGCTCATAGAAAATCTTCGCAACCGGCTCGCCCTCGTGCGCCGCGAGCATGCAATAGCCGCCGCCCGGCACAACAAGCATGGCGTCTCTCGCCGAATCGTCCTCCTCATGCAGAAACGCATGAATGTTCGGAACGAAACCGTACGCCGCAGCGTATGTGTACTCGCCCTCTTCCCAGATATCTCTGCGGAAAGTCTTCACGTATCCGTCCTCACTTTCGTCAGTCTTTGATGCTTCCGTCCGCGTTGAACAGCGGCAGAGGTGCCAGGAACTGAATGTCGCTGCGGCTTGCCGCCTCGCCCTCAGCCAGCACGGCCACGCGTCCGGTCACGATACCGCCGGCCGCCTGCACAAGCTCCTCCATCGCGCGGAGCGAACCACCCGTGGAGATCACGTCGTCCACAAGCAGGATCCTCTTGCCCTTGATGATATCCGCATCGTCGCGGCCGAGGTACAGTGCCTGTTCCCCGCGCGTCGTGATCGAACGGTCGGTCACGCGGATCGGATCCGGCATGTACACCTTCGGTCCCTTGCGGGCAATAAAATATTTCGTCGCGCCGGACTGCCGCGCCATCTCGTGGATGATCGGAATGCTCTTCGCCTCCGCCGTCAGCATGTAGTCATAGCTGTCCGCCGGCACAAGCGCCAGAAGCTCCCTCGCGCACGCCACCGTCACCTCCGCATCACCGAAGCAGATGAACGCCGCGATGTACAGATCGTCCGTGATTTTGCACAGCGGCAGATCCCGCTGCAGTCCTGCGATTTCCATTGTGTATTTCATGTGATAAACCTTCCTTTCGGGTTTCGATTTTCCATCTTATCGTGGCTCTCCGCGTGCTCTCGAAGCAACGGAAACCCCACCTGTATAGCATAGCTCATTTTTCGAAAAATGACAACCTTCCTTCGGCGTTTCCGCTGTCCCCGGCGTGAAAAATCACGCCTTCTCCCTCCGGTTTCCGAAGTTCGAATCGGTCACCGACTGCGCCAGGTGATCCGGCATGGAACCGATCACGATGCGCTTATGCTCATCGTCGAACAGGAAATACATCCGGAAGGCCGAGTTCGTGTTCGCGGAATACTTGAGGTGCTCGTTCAAAAGCCGCTTTTCGCTCTCGCCCGCGAGACGGATAAACGCTGCCGGCGGAGCCGTATCCCTGTCAAACCCCGACTTTGATAGTTCGCAGTACGGGAACGCGTCCGTCTTGAGTTCCTCGAGAACATCCCCGCTCAACTCGCCGTACCGGTTGTCCGCAACGGCATTCAGAAGAATGACCGCGCCGCAGAATTTGCCGATCGGCAGGTCGGAGGTGGCGTACTTTCGGAACGACTTCTCCGCGTCCGGATGTACCTCGATCCTCTCCGAAAAATTCTCCCTGATCCATGGGATCACGTCATCCCGTTTGGTCGGGTTCACGGAAAATCTCTCCTGATACCGTTCCGCCTCCCCGCGGATCTGCTCCCTGCGCTTCCGGCTCTCCTCACGGGCAACGGCCGCCTCATCGACCTCGGGCACCGCCTCATACTCGCGAAGCTTTGCCTTTAAGCGGTTGTTCTCGCTCTTTCGCTCGTTGATCTGCTCAATGTAGTCCTTGTTCTTGCGCTTCAGGCTCTCAATTCTTTCCTTCAGCTCCTCGATGTCGCGCTGAAGCGACTCCGTCTGCGCCCTGAACTCGTCCTCCTTCACCGGGTCGGACGCCTTCTGCTGAAGTATGCTGATCCGCTCGTTCAACTGCTCGAAAAGCTCCGTATCCGCGGCGTCCTCAACCTCGGTAATGTATCTCGCCCACAGCTTCTTGTAGAAGAGGTTGTCCCCGAAGGTGATCCCGGGCTTCTTCGAGATCCCGTCACGGTGCACGGTGTAGCGCTTCAGGAAACGCTTGAGCTCATCGCGGTCGTCGAAAATCTGCGCGTCCTCGCCCTCGCATCCGAGGGGCATGAAGCAGATGTACCGTCCTGCCTTGATCGCGTCGCTAAGCTCGCTGCGGCCCATGGTCTTCCCGAAGAGCTTGGCGTAATTTTTCGCCTCCTGCTCCATCACGACATAGGCGATGCCGCCGAGCTTGTCGGCGTACACCTCCGTGTCCTCCTCGCCGGCCGGCAGGAACGCCACGGGCATCTGCCGCTCCTTCGCAAGGAGCAGTCCCTCGTACATGTCCCTGCAGTCCGTCTCCGACTTCGTGTTCAGCTCGATGACCCTGCCGTTCGCGGGATACCGCGATCCCGGCATCGTGCCCTCGTACATCATGATATCGGGATCCTTGTAGATCTCGCTGAGAAACGCCGTGCGGAACAAAAGGGCCTCGCTCGTGATATTTTGCGGTTCACGGCAGGTCAGCCGTATCGCGAGCCGTACCGCGCCGTCCGCGCACTGAAGGCTGATATCGGTGATGAAAATCCGTCCGGGATACGCCTGCGTCTCCCTGCCGTTGTCCGGTTCGGTCAGGCGAAGCGCCCAGTTCAGATCCGGCTTGGTGTAGCAGAAAATGTTCAGGTCGTACTCCTTCTCACCGCGCTGCTCAAATCCCCGGCTGTTCCTAAGCCGGAGCAGAAAATCCTTGTAATCCTCGACCTCGGAGTACTCCGCCTCGATCATGGATTTCATGTAGGAATCCGCCGAGAGACGTTCCTTCAGCCATTTTACGACGTATAAAACCGCCTTGGCGAAGATTTCCTCACCGGTCGTGCCGCCGGACGCAGTCGGGCTGACATCCAAACGGTAATACCCCTGGAACGTATAGTATTCGCGGTAGCGCAAAATCGGTGTCGCGCGTACGGTATAACCTCCCAGCGACCGCTCCCACTGCTCGTACGCCTTCTCCCACGTATCGACCGCGTAGGGGCGCCTCTCGTCGCCGATGCTCTGCGCGTACTGCTCCGTGAACGGAAGGAAAAATGCCAGGTGTTCCCGCGCGTGGCGGAGCTCCTTCAGGATGACTTTGGTCCATACGGTGGCCTCGCGGTACTGCTCCGTCTTCGTGAGCATCTCCGCGTACGCCTCAACGTCAAATGCCACCCGGCGCTCGTCGACGGCAACCTCGCCGTCCTCCGAGATCTCGAGCATGGAGTACGGGACGCTTCCGAGGACGCAGTCAAGCGGAAGCCCGCAAGCCCCTGGGTTCATGGTAATGATACGCTTGTCTCTCGACTGATAACACCACTGGACATGCGAGTGGCCGAAGATGTACACGCCCGCGGACATCTCCGCAAGCCTCGCCCGGAACGTCTCATCGCCGTCGACCATCTCATAGATATCGCGTACCAGCTGCTCCTTCGTGATGGTCCTTCCGGCGTATTTCGTCGCGATCAGGGAAGAGCAGAAATAGTCGCACACCGTATCCCCGAGGAACACCGACTTATCGTGCGCGATGTGGATCGGCACGCCGTTGTACTCGAGATCGATCGCCTTCGGGAGCGCCATCAGATAGTCAAAGTTGTCCTTGGAAAGGATCTTGTAGTTGTAGTAGGTGATCTGCATCTGCCCGTCGGTCCAGCCGGCCGGATCGGTTCCGATCAGCTTTTCCAGATGGCCCTCCTCGTTTCCCCGGATGATGTATGCTCCCGGGATCGAGCGGATCAGCTCCAGGCACTCGTTCGGGTACGGGCCGCTCAGGCAGTAATCACCGCCGAATATGTAGGCATCTGCCCCCTGCTCCTTCGCGTCCGCAAGGACCGCCGCAAGCGCGGGAAGATTCCCATGGATATCGGATATGACCGCGTACTTCATCAATCATTTTCCTCTTCCGCGTAAGCTCTGCTCTCCTCGTCCGCGTCGACGGTCTCTTCCGAGTCGATGCCGTCAACGGTAGTTTCACTGATCTCCTCAACGGCACGGTTCGCCTCAGCCGCAACGTCACTGCTTTCTTCGTCAGCGGAAAATCTTTCCGCCGCATCCTCCGTATCGCGGTTCTCAGCAGTCTCGTCTTCATCGGTCTCCTCGACCGCCTCGACGATCGACGCTCTCTGCCAATCGGTCAGATCCGAGCCGAGCTTCTCATAGAACGCGGCCACGGATTCCCTGTTGCCGAGCGACTTCAGCTCCGCGTCCGTAGCACCGACCAGCTCGCGGAATTCCACACGACCGTTCGGTGTCTCGATCGTGTTCACGGTCGGGTCGGTGATCACGATAAAGCCCGTAAGCTGCGACGTCTGTTTCGCGTCCATGCCTTCCTTCTGCCCGGTATAGATAAACTCGTTAGGGAAGAAGCACTCGCTCTTCGTGAACGTGATCCGCGCGATTGTCTGCAGGATGCCGCACACGTTCCGAAGCTCCGCCTCCTCGTCCTCGAGACCTTCTTTCTTCAGCTTGAGCGTCATCTCATAGCCGTAGCCGCTGAGCTCCGTGTTCCGGGATTCCTTGCCGTAGAGCTCCGTCAGGCCGAACGTCACAAAATGATAGTACTCGCCGCCGTCGTAGATGCTGATGCCGTCCAGCGGATCATTGCCGCCGAACACCCATTTTACGAGCGTGCCGTAATGCTTCGGCTCCGTCTGCCCCGGGTAGGCGCGCAGAAACTCCTGCTCAATGGCATCCCACCCCGCCGTTCCGGGATCTTCCTCGGTTACCGGCGGCAGCTCCACCGTCTCTTTCGGCTGCTCAACAACTTCCTGCTTTTTCTTCTTTTTGAACCTGTCAAACAAACCCATCGTGTTTCCCTCCTGTTGATTTTATCTATGTCACCTGCACACAAACATACCGTATTCCTTCTGCAGATCCAGCGCGCCGTCGACCTCGTGTTCCTCCAGTATCGCACGGATCCGCTCGACGGGAATATCCGCGATCGCCTTGAGCGACACGAGGCTTCGCGTGTACTCGACAAGGTCGTCGATGTCCGTCACGTGCAGCGAATCCTCGTAGAAAAGCGCCTGAACATCGGTGAACGCGACCGCCAGCTTATCCGCGCCGTTTTCCAGCGTAAAATTGTGGTTCGGCTGAAAGCTCTCGCCGCCCAGCGCAAACCATTGCGCGAGCGTGTCCGAAAAGTTATGCTCCCCATACGTGGCGCAGTAGAACACGCCGCCGTCCTTGAGGACCCGACGGACTTCGCGAATGCCCCGTTCGATGTCGGGCACATGGTAGAGCATGGAGTTCGCGATGACAACGTCGAAGGACTTGTCCTCAAACGGAAGATCCTGAATGTCCGCCTGCATGTACCGTATCGGACTGCGCTCACCAAGATTGCCCTTCGCGGTGGCGAGCATGCCCTCGGACTGATCCGACAGGATGAGCTCACTGCATCGTTCTATCAGTTCATCCTGCCCCATCCACATGCTTCCCGTGCCGCAGCCGATCTCGAACACTCTCATGCCCTCCGAGATCGAGTAATTGGACACGATCCACGGGCCGTAACCCTGCTTGTTGGTCGAGTATCGTTCGTGAAATGAAATCCTCGTCCCCAGGCCCTTCGAGGTTGAATATTGTTCGATCACTGCTGCAGTGTCGTTGGAACTTCCGATCTTCATGAATTGTTTCCCTTCTGTTACTGCGGAGCGATCGTACAGAGCTTTCCGCGTAAAATGTACCCGATCTTCTCGTAGCACGCGTTGGACGCCACATAGTCCGCGTCCGTGTAGAGCATCGGCAGAAACCCCGCATTTTTCGCAATCATCGTGACCTGATATACAAGATTTTCCGCGTAATGCTTCCGCCGTTCTTCCTCCCTCGTGAATACCAACCCGATGGCCGCCATTTCCCCGGTCGGGCGCCAGTTGCAGCACGAAACCGTCTTGCCCGACGCGTCCTTCCAGACGTAGAGGCTTCCGTGCTTCACCCCGTCCTCGGCCTTGATGCGATACTCCTCCAGCGTCTCATAATCCATGTCAATCGCATGGTGGAACATATCCATGAGCTCGACAAGCGCGTCGACATCGTCCGCCGTACACTGGTGAAGGCTTCCCGCGCAGACGTCCTTCGGCGCGATCGGTTCGGGATTGTCATAGGCGAACATATTCGTCTCGATCGTGAACGTCACACCGTCCGCAACCGCCCGCTTCGTAAAATAATCCGCCGGCTCGTATTTGATGTTGAAGCGGTGCGCCCCGTCCATGAGGCCGTTCTCCTTGCAGATCACATACGCCCGCTCCAGTTCCTCCTCGGACGCGTCATCCGGCGTCCAGATCCACACCGGGAACGGCTCGCTCGAAAAGCAGATGATCAGCCGCGCATGATCCGACAACAGCAGCGTGTTCGTGCCGCCCAGCAGCCTCTTCAATACGAAAAATGTGTATCGATCCTCGTCCAGCAGGGCGAGGTCTCGTTCGTCAGTAAAGTTGTCCATATTGTGCATATGCGTTTGTCCTTTATTCATAGATTGTTACTATATCGACCAATCATTTCTCACTCAATTTGCAAGCCAATAACATATTTGCCCTCTCGTCAATTCTACTCCAAATAGCTTCAATACAATTGGTTAATTCTTCTTTGCTCTTCGGAAAAGGATTGCCCAATTTTTGCCCCTCAAACAACATCTTGCCTTTTATAATCTCATGTTCGCTGTCATTATTTACTACTTCATAATATCCTGACAAACAGTACCCCTCCCGGTTATTAACAAACCACTTTCGCCATTCTTTCAACCGTTCCACTTCAATTATTTTCTCCTTGTTGCGAAAGGAGTATTGAAGCGGCTCGTTCTTCTCAATACACTCTTGAATTAAGTCAATCATCAACGGTAAGTAATCTTTTGCTCGGCTACTCCCCTTTGCCACATTAAAGTCTCCGTCGGGACAAGGCATAAAATTCGCGACACAATGGCAAATTGCAGCAAATTCTCTGATTTTCGGGTTCTCTCGAAGTAACTCCTCCACTTGTTGGCGAATTTGGCTTCTTTCTTCTGACTCTATATATTTTTGGGGGAACGACTGATAACCATTGTAACAATACTTATATATTTTGATATTTCCTTTATCAGCCTCACAATAAATACTCGGAAATGAATCGTGCATTGCCCAAGTAAACGTCTGCCAAAAAGAATTGATCACGTCAAAACGCCCCTCAATTACATCCTTCCACCCCAACTTTTCATATATTCCTTTTACAGACTCGCCATTCTCGCATTCTTTTGGTATGCATTTATTTAAACATCTATCTTGCGCTACAAAGTAACGCATTAACAATTCAAACGGATTGGTTTTCGCCTCATCCTCTTTCTCATTAAGAGTTTTATCTTCCAGTTTTGCATCTCGCAACAATATCTCCTTTGACAAACACATGTTTTCTCCCCTCCTTTTTTACTATGCAGTGCATTCGATTTGCTACATCCGAAGGATGGTCCATAGGGACGGGGTTTATGGTCCACTCTTTGCATCCCGAAGCCGCTCGAGCAGGAATACCGTCTCGACATGTGTCGGCATTGTTTTCGGAGCACAGTTTTACCACCTCTGCGCAGTTTCGGAGCACAGTTTTTCATCGGACTTCTTCTTAGAATCAAATCTGTCTTTAGTCCGATTCATGTATACTGTATCACGTTTTCACTTTTCATTATCAACTTCACTCGCATAGATACTTACAATCCAACAAGTCAGGATATTTCTTTGTTAATTCCGGGGATATTTCGTATCCCACTCCAAGTTTGATGAGACTCTTGATTATCTGCACCGCTTCGTAAAGCTTAGCTGTAGTCTGAACCATTTCTTTTTCTTCTAATACCCTTAACAATTCTATTACATTCAATCCGAATACTTTTGATACCTTGATCTTCTTCGATTTTTCTATATTTCTCGCCGTGATGGTATAATCAAGGCAATCATTCATACAAGGCGGAAAAAAGCTTGCTCCAACTACATCAAATTCGCAGTTGCTACACTTAAGAACCATGCAGGCTCCGTCTAAAGTGCAAAGAAGTGTCTCATTACCGCATTCAGGGCATTTGCTTATCTTGGGATTTTCGTACTCTTTACGAATGCAGTACCTGCAAATATCGTCAGACATACAATAACGCATTAATCCGTTATTCACAAAATCATCCAGTGCGGTTTCATATTGCGCAACCTCATCCGGGTTTGCTGCACATAACTTGCTTTGATCTACACAGGAATGATTGTGCCACCATACCGGGACAAGATAACTGTAATGACCGTAAGAATGGCAATTGCTGCACCACGCCCACGCTCCGCCACGATTAGTATCTTCATATCGGTTAATATAGATATGCCCGCTTTTCGCTCCACAATCAGGACATACAACCGGGTATTCAGGTCTTCCTTCTACAAAAGGCCTAAATATCTGATCTATGTTTTCACTGTCGTGCCACTCGATCTTTTCCATTCGACACCCCTTGCATTTACAGTTTTTTGATTGTCTTCTTAAATCTCTCTACCGAACGTAACTGTTGTCTTCCGGGTGCTGCTCCCCTTCTGTAAAAGGGCGACACTTTCAACGTGCACGCTCCCAGGGAACTGGTCGACCGGCTGCACGCGGTCGATGCGGTAGCCGCCGGCGCACAGGACCTTGAGGTCGCGAGCAAGCGTCGCGGGGTCGCAGGAGACATAGACGATGCGCTCAGGCGCCATCGCGAGCATAGTCGATAGGAGTTTCTCATCGCAGCCCTTGCGAGGCGGGTCGACGACGATCACGTCCGCGCCGATCGCGGGGTTTTCCTTTACAAGTCGCGGGAACACATCCTCAGCCGCTCCCACGTAAAATTCAGCGTTCTTTATATTGTTGGCGCGGGCATTTTCCTTCGCGTTCTCAATGGCCTCGGGAACGATCTCGACGCCGTACACCTTCTTCGCGGCCTTCGCGAGGAAGAGGGAAATCGTGCCGATCCCGCAGTACAGATCCCACACGGTCTCGTTGCCGGTGAGGCCCGCGTACGCAAGCGCCGTGTCATACAGAACCTTCGTCTGCACGGGGTTCACCTGGTAAAATGACATCGGTGAGATCTCAAATCGCACATCGCCGATACAGTCGGTGACCGAAGCCTTCCCAAACAGCGGGATCAACTTGTCGCCGAGGATGACGTTGGTCTTCTCGCGGTTTACGTTGAGGCAAAGCCCGACTACGCCGGGAACCGTCTTTAAAAGCTCCCACAAAAACTCGGGCTTCGGGATCTTCGTCCCGTTGACGACGAGGCACACAACGATCTCGCCGGTCGCAAAGCCCTTGCGCATCAGTATGTGACGCACAAGTCCCTGCCCGGTCTCCTCGTCATAGGGTGTCGCTCCGCTCACCGCGAGGTACTCGCGCACCTTCGCAAGGATCTCCTCGTGGCCCGGCCAGAGCATCCCGCAGGACGCGGTCGGCACGATGCGGTGGCTGTGCCCCGCGTAGAAACCGATTGAGGCGCCTGCCTTCGGGGAAGCATTCGCCTTCTTCGCGTCAGCGGAAAATGTCTTTGCTCCCTGCGCAGGTCCCACCGGGAACTGCCCCTTGTTGCGATATGCGCGCGGCTCGTCCATGCCGATGATCGGCAGCACGGAAACGTCCGCAAATCCTCCGATCCGGCGGATGCAGTCCTCCACTTTTTTCTGTTTCAACACCAGCTGCGATTCGTATGAGAGGTACGAGAGCTGGCAGCCGCCGCAGGAGCCCGCCACGGGGCACTCCGGCGTGACGCGTCCGGGCGCGGGTTCGAGGATCTCCTCCGCCTTCGCGATGGCGTATGTCTTCTTTGCCTTTATAATGCGTGCACGCACAGTGTCGCCGGGAACCGCCCGAGACACAAAAAGAGTGAACCCGTCGACATGACCGATCCCCTCTCCTGTATCGCTGATATCTTCGATTGTAACCGGAACGATCTGGTTTTTCGTAAACACTCGGACATCCTTTCCGGCCGGGTTCACCGACACCTGCTAAATCTGCTCCGAATGCGGACGTTTTTCAGCCGCCGACCGGCCCGCGGTCCTTATACTTCCGTGATGCGGATGTTGGATTCCAGCAGCTTCTGGAAACCGAACCACCCGTTCGTCGTGTTCTGGTTGCCGTCGCGCATCAATTCCTTGAGCGTCTCCATCTTCGCATCGAGGTTGTCCGCCATCGAAAGCGCCAGCGCCTCACACAGCGCGGGCTTCTTCGGCGAGCCAAACTCCAGCTCTCCGTGGTGCGCTAAAATGCAGTGCTTGAGCTCCGCGGCGAGCGTCTTCGGAAAATCAGGGATCGCCTCTATTTTCCGACCGATCATCTCGGTGCCCATGTAAATGTGGCCGAGGAGGTTGCCCTCGTCGGTGTAATCATTTTCCGGGAAAACCGACAGCTCCTTGAGCTTGCCGATATCGTGGAACATCGCCGCCGTGACCAGAAGGTCGCGGTTCAGAAGCGGGTAGTGCTGCGCGTACCAGTCACAGATCTGCGTCACGCTCAGCGTGTGCTCGAGGAGACCGCCGATGAATGCGTGGTGTACCATTTTCGCCGCGGAGTGCTTGCGGAACATGTCAAGAAACGCCTTGTTCTCGAAAAATTCACCGAGCAGCTTCCGCAGGTGCGGCTGCTTCACGGACTGAACGAATTTGCCCAGCTCAGCGAGCATCTCGTCCACATTCCGGTCCGTGCAAGGCATGTAATCCGAAGGGTCGTACTCGCCCTCGCTCGCGCGGCGCACGCGCTTGACATTCAGCTGCAGCGCACCCTGGAACGAAGTGACCTGGCCGTCGATCTTGATGTAATCCATCGCCTCGAAGTGCTCAATCCCGTTGTTCAACTCCCAGATTTTGGCATCAAACGTGCCGGTCTTATCCTGCAGCGTGAGCGCCATGTAGGACTTGTTGGCCTTGGTCTTCAGGTTTTGAACTTGCTTACAAAGGTACACCTCCTGTACCATCTCACCCTCATACAACTCTTTCAGATACCTCATATAAAACCTATCCTTTCTATCTCCCTTGTATTCCCTCAGCACTCTAACGGATAATTCATCTCCCCCTATGCAGTTCCCACTCACAGGCATTGCCGCTCCCGGATCACTTCTTACAGACGCGACGAGAGCACGAATAAAAGCCGTAGCGAGCATTTTCCTGCGAGCCGAGGCTTTTATTTGTGGTAGGCGTCGCGTCGTAGGAAAACTCTCGGTTAGTCGCCCCCTACTTTTTACAGACGTGGCGAGAGCACCGATAAAAGCCGTAGCGAGCATTTTCCTGCGAGCCGAGGCTTTTATACGGTGGTAGGCGCCGCGTCGAAGGAAAACTCTCGGTTGACAGTTAACCTGCCTACTCCTTCCGGATCTTCAGTTCAGCTTTCATCTCCTGGTCCCCGCGCAGGAAGACGATCGTGACAGATTCTTCCTTCTCGCTCTGGCGGAGAAGCATATTAAACTGGCTCACAAAATACAGATCATTGTCCTCGAACTTCACAAGGATGTCGCCCTTGCGGAACCCGGCAGCGTCGGCGGCAGTGCCGTCGAACACTTCAGTGAGGAGGATACCGTTCTTGATACTCAGTTTCTTGCGTGTCGCGCTGTCCATATCGGTCATCATCGCGCCGAAGGAAACCGCCTTGCTGTCATTCAGCATATCGTTCAGGATATTGCCGATACTGTTAATGGAGATGGCCCGGATGCAGTTGCTCTTGCCGAACGCCTCCGTGATGATGCCGACTACCTCGCCGTTCGCGTTGAGCGCCACGCCGAACGCGCCTTCATTGAGCGACATATTGGTCTCCATCAGCTCCAGCGAGTTGTCGCGGATGTAAACCGTCTCCTTCTCCGAGGTGATGAAACCGATGTCCACCGAGCGGCTGCGGCCGTTCACGTAACCGATCGCGACGAGCGCCGAACCGATGTCGCACTGGCCCGAATCGCCGATCGAAACCACGGAGATCCCGTCCTTGTCGTAATCGCTCATATCCCTGTTGGACACCGCGATCGTCGCGAGGTTGACTTCCTCGTTGCGGCGCACGACGCGCGCCTCCGCGGTAGTGCCGCGGTTGAACGTCACGATCAGATCCTCGTACGATTTGTCGAGCACGTCGTTGCGTGTCAGGATCAGGTATTCCTCACTGTTGTCCCAGAATATGATGCCGAAAAATGTTCTGCTCTCCGCCGTCTTGGCTCCGAACACCGGGTCGGTCACATAGCTCACGGCCGAGACTTCCACGATGCACGGGTTGAGCGTTCTCGCCGTCGCGCGGACCCCCGCGTACAGCGACTCAAGCGCCAGAAACGCGGTTGGGTCGATGACCGGCTCCACGGTTCCCGTGACGGTCGGAGTTGTCTTGTTCGGGTTCACGTCGACCGGGGTCTTGTTGTCCCCGCCGTTCATGATGTCCGAAGTCAGTTTGAACGTAACGGAGGCGATCACGCCGAACAGCGCTGCGCCGAAGATGACCGTGAGGATGATGGTAAGAATTTTCCGTCGACGGAGACTCCGGTTCTGCGGTGTCTGTTCCTCGTTGATAACTCCGTAACTGTCGGCCGCGTCGTATCTGCCGTCCGACATATCGAAAAATGACTTTTTGTTCTTGTTGTCAGTCGATCTTTTGAATATACCCATTTCGATCTCCATGCTGCGTCCCGAAGACGCTGTGATTCATCGGAAAATGTTGCCTGCGCCGCGCTTATTCCGTCGCTTTCGCCAGGCTGAACACAAACTCTGTTCCCACGCCTTCCGTGCTGCTCACCTTGATGTTCTCGTTGTGAGCCGCGATGATCTGCTTCGTGATGGACAGGCCCAGGCCGGTGCCGCGCTTGTCCTTGCCTCGCGACAGGTCGGTCTTGTAGAACCGCTCCCAGACCTTGCTGATGCTCTCCTTCGGAATGCCGATACCGGTGTCCCGCACGGACACAAGCACCTTCTCCTTTCGCTCCATAACGGAAACGTAGATGATCCCGTCCGGATGGCTGAACTTGATGGCGTTGTCGATCAGGTTGTGAACCACCTGCTGGATCTTGCCCTTGTCCGCGTAGACGATCAGCGTATTTTCCGGGAAGGAAAGACGGATCTTCAGGTTCTTCTGCGAACATTTTCCCTCGAATGTCATCGCAGACTGCTTGAGCATCTTCGTGATGTCAAAGTTCGTGAAGGAAAGATGTACGCCCTTATTTTCGAAATTACTCAGATCGAGGAGGTCGTTTGTGAGGTTCGCCAGACGGTCGGTCTCAAACAGAATGATGTTGAGATATTTGCCCTGGATCTCATACGGGATCGTGCCGTCCTTGATCGCCTCCGCGTACCCCTTGATGGAGGTGAGCGGTGACCGGAAGTCGTGGCTGATGTTCGCGATGAAGTTTTTCTGGTATTCAACGAGGTTCGCATGCTGGTCCGCCAGCAGGTGGATCGCGTTCGCGAGGTCGCGGTACTCATCGCGCGAATCGATCTTGATCTCATGGTCAAAATCACCGTTGGTGTAGTGCACGACCGCCTCCTGCAGGATGCGCACGTTTCGCGTGTGGTACATGGCAAATCCGGCCCACAGCGCGGTGCCCATCACAAGGAACGCCAGCGCCGTCATGTCGATGCGGAAGAGAAGCTTTCTCGCGTCCGCGATGATCGAATCCCACGATTTGCTCACGACGACGTAGCCCCAGATGTCCGTGCCCGAGAGAACGGAATCCACGGCAAGACCGCGCTTGCCGTCGTAGAGCCCATCGACCTCGGTCTTGCGGTTCCAGTTCTGGTCAAGCACCGACCTCGGCACGTAGGATCCGACCAGCTCCGACTCCGTCGACATCAGGATGCTTCCCTGCTGGCTGACGATCCAGATCTCGCAGTCGATCATCCGGCTTACGGACTGCAGCTGCTGCTGGAACATTTCACTTGTAAGTCCGGCGTTTCGGCTCTCCTTCACGTACTCCACGGAGATCTGCCGGCTCTCGTCCTGCAGTTTCCTGCGGTGCTCGTTCTCATACTCCTTGCATGCCAGACGGTATCCGATCAGGTTGATCGCCAATCCGACCAGAACAAGAACGATCACCATGCACAGGAGATATTTCTGCCATATCTTGTTCTTCATGGAGGATTATACCTGATTTCTCACTTCAAATTTGTAACCGATACCCCAGACGGTGGACAGTCTCCACTCGTCGTTGTCCTTCAGTTTCTCACGCAGACGCTTGATGTGAACGTCGACCGTACGCGTCTCGCCCTGATACTCATAGCCCCAGATGCGCTCGAGAAGCTGCTCTCTGGTGAACACCTGGTTCGGATGCGACGCGAGGTAGTACAAAAGCTCGAACTCCTTCGGCGGCATCTCCAGCTTGTGGCCGCAGTATGTCACGTCGTAGTTCGTCTGGTTGATGACGAGGTCCGTGTACGTCACGAACTCGCCCTGCTGCTCCTCCGCCTGCCGCACGACCGCAGACGTCTGTGCCTCCGCAGGCTCGCTGCGGAAACGACGCAGCACGGCCTTGACGCGCGCCACAAGCTCCTTCGTGTCGAACGGCTTCATCATGTAATCGTCCGCGCCGAGCTCGAGGCCGAGCACCTTGTCGAAAATCTCTCCCTTCGCCGAGAGCATGATGATCGGCGTGTCGGACGTCTTGCGGATCTGACGGCACACCTCGTAGCCGTCGATGCCGGGCAGCATCAGGTCGAGCAGCACCAGGTTCGGCTTGAACTCGTCAAACTGCTTCACGGCCTCCTCGCCGTCCCCGACGATGCGCGTGTCAAAGCACTCCTTCGTCAGGTACAACGCGATCAGCTCCGCAATGTTCAGATCGTCGTCCACGATCAATATCTTCTGTTTCTCTGCCATGTTGTTGTCCTTTCTCCTGCATGTACAGATCATTCGGAAAATGCTGCTTGCACTCCCGCATCTCCTCCGAAGCCGGCAAGCACCGGCTTCCGCGTTTTCTCAGTTACTTGAACTCCACCTCGGTTGAACCGTAGTCGGGCGAGATGGTCACACCCTTTATGTACTTTAATTTCTTACAATGATTGTGCACTGCCGTGCGAAGCGCGCCCGTGCCGCGCCCGTGGATCACGGTCACCTTCGCGAGATGCGCGAGGTACGCGTCATCGAGGTACTTGTCAAGTTCCGCCAGCGCCTCATCCACGCGGAGACCGACCAGGTTGATGTCCGGCCGGATCGTCAGGCTCTTCGCGCCCGTAGCGACCTTTACACCGGAGCTGTCCTTCTTCGGCGTCTCATCCTCGAGTTTCGCGAGATCCGCGATGTTGACCTTCGAGGTCATGATGCCCATCGTGACGAAGCAGTCGCCCTTCTCGTTCGGCAGCGAGTGGATCGTGCCCTTTAGGTTCATGCTCAGCACCATCACCGGGTCGCCGATGCGGAAATCCGATGCCTTGTGCTGTTTCGACGGCTTGGCCGCCGGCTTCATCTGCGGCATCTTCTCCTCGAGCTCGCTCAGCTTCTCCCTCGTGCGGCGGCGCTCATTTTCCAGATCCGCCGAGGACACGTGGGACTCGAGCTTGCGCACGCGCTTGATCGACTCGTCGGCGTACGTCTTCGCCTCCTCGAGCGTGTCGCGCGCCTCCTCGCGTGCTTTCCGGAGGATCTCCTCCTTCTTCGCCTCGATCTCGCCGGTCTTGCGCTCCCAGTCCGCGCGCATCTGCTCCGCTTTTCTGCGGTCCTCGCGCGCCGCGAGCAGCTCCGCCTCCATCGCCTGGCGCTTGCTCTCGAGGTCGGTGATCACGTCCTCGAAATTCTTGTCGGACTCGCCGATCTGCGCCTCCGCCTCGTCGATGATGGTGTCCGAAAGACCCAGCTTCTTCGAGATGGCAAATGCGTTGCTCTTCCCGGGGATGCCCATCAGCAGCCGGTACGTCGGCCGTAGCGACTCCACGTCGAACTCGCAGCAGGCGTTCATCACGCCCGGTGTGCGCAGTGCGAAGAGCTTGAGCTCCGCGTAGTGCGTCGTCGCGATCGTGCGGATGTCGAACCGGTGCAGATGCATCAGGATCGCCGTGGCGAGCGCCGCTCCCTCGGTCGGGTCCGTGCCCGCGCCGAGCTCGTCGAACAGAACGAGCGCCTCCTCGTCCGCCTCCTCGAGAATGTGCACCGTGTTGGTCATGTGTGAGGAAAATGTACTGAGCGACTGCTCAATGCTCTGCTCATCGCCGATGTCCGCGTACACTTCGCGGAAAATACCCATCTCCGTGCCGGACTTGGCCGGCACCGGCAGTCCCGCCTGCGCCATCATCGTGAACAGGCCGACCGTCTTGAGGGTGACCGTCTTGCCGCCCGTGTTCGGGCCGGTGATCACGATCATCGACGGATCCGCGCCGAGCGCGATGTCGATCGGCACGACCTGCTTGTCCGGGATCAGCGGGTGCCGTCCCTGGATGATGCGGATCGTGCGGTTGTCGGTAAATACCGGACGGTTGCCGCGGATCGCGCGGCCGAACATCGCCCTTGCGAAGATCAGGTCGAGCTCCGCGAGGCACTGGCCGTTGTACTTGAGCTCCGGCACCTTCGGCGCCACGAGCTCCGACAGTGCCGCAAGCACCTTCTGGATCTCCTCCTGCTCCTGGATCGCAAGCTCCCTCAGTTCATTGTTCAGTTTTACGACCTCCATCGGCTCGATGAAGGAGGTCGATCCCGTCGCCGACTGATCGTGGATCATGCCGGCCACCTGGTTTTTGTACTCGCTCTTGTACGGCAGGCAGTACCGTCCGTCCCTCTGCGTGATCAGTGCGTCCTGCAGCAGTCCCTGCTGCGACGCCTGCGCCAGAATGGACGCCATGCGCTCATGGATCTTATCGTTGGCTGCCTTAATTTTCCGACGAACGCTTCGAAGTCCCGCGCTCGCGTCGTCCGCGATCTCCTCCTCCGAGAGGATGCATCGGTTGATCTCCCTGCACAGCTCCGGCAGCGTCTCCAGCAAGTCAAACCGCTCCGTGAGCGTGTCCTGCGGCGCGTCCTCGCCGCGCGTGCCCGTTGTTCCGTACTGTTTCACCCGCTGCGTCGCATTCAGAATGCCGCCGATCCGCAGCAGCTCCGGTGCCGTCAGGCACCCTCCGTGCTCGAGTCGCACGAGGCTCTCGCCGATGTCGCCGATCCCGCCGAACGAAAGACTTCCCTTCTTGTCGATCCGCTTCGTCGCGTCCTCGGCCTGCATTTGCAGCAGATCCGCCTCCTCGAGCGTCGTCACCGGCATCAGCTCGCCGGCCCGGATCCGGCCCAGTGTCGAGCCGGCGTAATGTATCAGCATTTCGCGTATCTTGTCAAATTCCAGTACGCGAATCGCTCTGTCGTTCATGATTATTCCCCTCCAACGGCTATTTCAGGCGGACTGCGTATGAGTCCGCGCGTCAGCTGCTAAAGCAACTAAGGGTGTGCTTCGGCCGCATACCATAAGCCGTTTCTTCGAAACTCGCTTCGCTCAAACATCTCGAAACGGCTTATATGCGCCCTCGCCCGCCCTAAGATGCTTTGCAATGCTTCCTTGCGGACTTATACGCAGCTCCTCCCGCCAAGTTCGTTGGTCGGAATATGAGGTACTGCTATGCTCCGCTTTTATTGTTGCTACGCTAACCCCTTTGTCTACTGCATGAGGCTTACGTTTTTTTGTTATTGTTTTTCGGTTTTCGGGCCATGTGCAGCAGGTTTTCTCACCTTGCGCTTGCTTTCCCCTCGGAGTAGACCCCGAGGAGGTAGTAACGCCCGTTGATCTCAGTATAATAGTATCCACTTCTGTAGCTCGCGTTTCCATCGGCAAATCCATCAAAATCGTACGCTTTGATCGCCGGAAAACTGCTGACCACATCTTCGCTGAGCTCGCTTGCATCTACCTGCCTGGCACTGTATTCTTCTGCCGGTACAACGGTCCACGTCGTCTGCGGCGTCCGGAACGGACTGATCCCTTCCTGCGCCTGATACTCCACCTCGAGTCGGAAGAAATATCCTACGATCAGCGTCTTAAATGAGTTCAGATGCTCATTGATCTGCTGCTGCCTGTCTGCCGGAAATGCTGCCTTGAAGGCGTCGAAATCAAGCTGTGCCGCCTCGGCGTCATTGGTCGGCGCCTCCATCTGCGATGCGATTTTCTTCAGTTCTGCGAAAAGTTTGTACGCTTCCTCGCAACTCATCCCTTGCGTAAAATTATACCCGTATTGACTCTGCCATTTGGTGTAAAATACGGATGACATCGTGAGATCATACACGTCGTTCAAGTCCGCGTAATGAAAGCCGTTGTTCAGAAAAGCGACCATTGTCGTGTACAGCTCGTACTCCGAAGCCGCACCCTTTGCCACCACATACGTATTCCGCGTATCATCGTCCTTGTCCGTCGGGGTTATACTTGCTCCCTCGCTCTCATCAGCTGTCGGCGTGATTGTGGGAGGATCCAGCGGCGGACTCTCCGGCGTGCATCCGACGGTCAGTATCGCCGTAACAAGAATCAGGATCAGTAACACTGCTTTCACTAGTTCGAATTGCCTTCTCATACGTTTTGCTTTAACTCTCACGTTCTCCGTACAATACCACGCCGTAACCGCCATTCAATTGCTCCATGTAAGCCGGTGCAGCTCGCCTTTCATCTTCATTCCTTCGAAATCGAGCTGCCGAAGCGCCTCATACGCCACGATCGCCACGGCATTACTGAGATTCAGCGAGCGCGTCTCACCGATCATCGGGATGCGGACGCACGTGTCCTCATGGTCGCGCAAAATCTCCTCGGGAATGCCTGCGCTCTCCTTGCCGAACATGATGTAGCAGTCCGGCTCGTACTGCGCCTGCGTGTACACCTTGTGTCCCTTGGTGGTCGCGTAGTAGATCTTCGCGCCCTCATTTTTCGAGAGAAAATCCTCGTAATCCTCGTAGACCGTCACGTCGAGGTCCGGCCAGTAGTCGAGCCCCGCGCGCTTCAGCTGCTTCTCGTCGAGCGAGAAGCCGAGCGGCTTGATCAGATGAAGCCGCATCCCTGTCGCCACGCAGGTGCGCCCGATGTTGCCGGTGTTCTGCGGGATCTCCGGCTCATGTAATACGATGTTTATCATGCTTATTGTTTCTCCGCGCGCAGCTTCACGACGAACCGGCGAAGCCGTCCGAGCGCCTCCTTGAGGCTCTCAAGCGAGTACGCGTAGGAGATCCGCAGGAAGCCCTCGCCGCTGTCTCCGAACGCCGTGCCCGGCACGATCGCAACCTTCTCCTCCTGAAGCAGTTTCGTCGCAAACTCCTCGCTGCTCATGCCGAACTCCGCGATGCACGGGAATACGTAAAATGCGCCGTACGGCTCAAAGCACGAAAGGCCCATGTCGCGCAGCTCGTGCAGCACGTACCGCCGTCTCTTATCGTAGGCATCGCGCATCATCGCAACGTCCTCGTCTCCGTTTTTCAGTGCATCGATCGCCGCGTACTGGCTCGCCGTCGGTGCGCACATGATCGCGAACTGATGGATCTTCATCATCTGCTGGATGATCTCCGCAGGTCCGCACGCGTAGCCAAGGCGCCAGCCCGTCATCGCGTGTCCCTTGGAAAATCCGTTGATCAGTATCGTGCGCTCCCACATGCCCGGCAGCGAAGCGATCGAAACGTGCTTCGTGCCGTACGTAAGCTCGCTGTAGATCTCGTCCGAGACGACAACGATATCCTTCTCGATACACACCTCAGCGATCGCCTCGAGGTCCTCGCGCGTCATGATGGCACCGGTCGGATTGTTCGGGAACGGCAGCACCAGCATTTTCGTCTTCTCGGTGATCGCGTCGCGCAGCTCCTGCGCCGTCAGGCGGAACTCATTTTTCTCCTGCAGCGGGATCGTCACAGGAACGCCCTGCGTCAGGATGACACACGGCTCGTAGGAGACGTAGCACGGCTGCGGGATGATGACCTCGTCGCCCGGGCAGACCATCGCGCGGATCGCAAGGTCGATGGCCTCGCTGCCGCCGACCGTCACGAGGATCTCATTTTTCGACTCGTAATGGACGTCGTAATGGCGCTCGACGAACGAACTGATCTCCCGACGCAGCTCGATCAGACCGGAGTTCGAAGTGTAGTGCGTGCGCGCCTTCTCGAGCGAGTAGATTCCCTCCTCGCGGATGTGCCACGGCGTCGCAAAATCAGGCTCGCCGACACCAAGACTGATCGCGTCCTTCATCTCCGTAACAATATCAAAAAACTTACGTATACCCGACGGTTTGATACCGACAACCGCCGGATTCAGTGGATTTCTCATGGCGTAATCAGCATCCTTTCATCCTCAATCTTCTGAACGAGCGGAAGTCCGTGCTCCTTGTACTTCTTCAGCACAAAATGTGTCGACGTCGAGAGCACCGAATCCATCGGCGAGAGCTTGCTCGAAACAAACTCCGCCACGCTCTGCAGCGTCTTGCCGTGGATCATCACGCACAGGTCAAAACCGCCGGACATAAGGAACACGGCGTCGACCTCCTCGAACTGATAGATCCGCTCCGCGATCTTGTCAAAGCCCTGGCCTCTCTGCGGCGTCACCTTGACCTCGATCATCGCCGTAACGAGCTGGCGATCGGTCTTGTCCCAGTTGATCAGCGTAGGATATCCGCAGATCACGCGGTCCTCCTCCATCTCCTTGATGGAAGCCGCGACGCTCTCCTCGCTCTCACCGAGCATTACGGCGAGCTCCTTCACCGTGAGTTTGGCGTTCTGGTCCAGACTCTCCAGTATTCTCATGTCCACTGCCATGTGTATGTCCTCCTGTTGGTTTGATTTGTTTTCTATATTCCTCCGCGGTACGGTTCCAGGTACCGCTCCTCGCCGCGATTTTCAAGCACTCTGGCGGATTCCTTCGTGAGATATCCGATGACGGCTGCATCGGCCGGTGCTCCCGTTTCGGAAAATGCATCCTGCAACGCCCGAAGCAACTTCTCAGGCTCGGCTGTCACGAACAGCACGCTCCCTCCGGCCGGGATCTGATACGGATCGGTATCGATCATCTCGCACGTTTCTATGGTGATCTGCGCGATCGGTATTGCCGGTAACTCGATCCGCATGCCGCACCGCAACTTCTCGCCGAGCTTCCACAGCGCGCCGTATACGCCGCCGTCGCCACCCGGCACTGCCGCAGCCGCGCCTCCCGCAAGGCCTGCGCGGATGATCTCCGCCGTCGTTGCCTTCTTCGGAAGCTCCTCCGCACTCTCCAGAAAATGCTTCGGGTACCGCGCTTCCATGGTTTCACGGTTCGCCTCGTACAGAAGAAGTGTTCCTTCGATGCCCGCAGTTCCCGCCATCACTATGTACCAGGTCGGTTCCGCCGCATTGTCTGCGTCTCCCGCCGGTTGCCCTGCAGTGTCGGCAGCACCTGCCTCTGCAGCATCTTCCGTCGTCCCGGTTTCCGCTGCTGTACCGGCGTCCGCCGTCTGTTCGCCACACGCGCTCACATGGGCAAGCACGTTCTCGCGCTTCTCCCGGACGATGATCACATCCTCGAAGGCCGCTGCCGCGTACGCCGGCCGCAGATACTCGCGAACGGCTGCCTCCGGCATCTCCTCGGGCACGCTCAGAAGAAGTGTCATCGCCGCTGCCTCCCGGCCGATCGCGGCCAGGGCTGCCGAGGCTCGCTCCGCCGCCATCGCGGCAATCCGGGGATCCGTGCCCGACATTGTTCCGGTTGCGGTCCGCAGCGCCCTGTCGGCTTCCGCGGCGATCGCGATCCGCGCGGTGATGTCCGCGTCCTCGCCGAATCCCGCAGGCCGCCTTCGCAGGTATCGCTCGCGACCGAGCCGCGTCGTCAGACGCTCATTTTCCGCTGTACCGACCGGACCGATCATCCGTGACGCCCTCCTCGATTCGTTCGCATTCCCGCGGCTTCCGCACGCTGCCGAAAGCAGGTCTTCCGGGCTCCCGGATATCACCTTCCTGCCCGGGAAGCGGGTCTGTGGGTACACTACCCCATAATCGCTTTATTATAGCATGCTTTCCCGCAAATGTAAACAAAACGGAGGCACGGGCCTCCGTTGAACTGATGGCACGTTCCTCCGTTGAATTCGCGGTTATTTTTATTCGTTCACGCAGACACTGCGCTCCGGATCGGCCTTCGCCCGGTACAGCGCCGTGTCGGCCTTTTTGAAGATCTCCGAATAGTTTGTCTCGACACCGGCGTACAGCGCGATCCCGATGCTCACCCGAACCTTCCGGTCCGTTTCCGGCAGCGCGACCTGATCCGATGTGCGGTCGATGATGTCCGCCGCCATGGCTTCGGCGGTATCGCGATCGTTCGTATTCTTCAGGAAAATAATGAACTCGTCGCCGCCGAAGCGCCCGACGATCTCGTCGGAGACGAACATTTTCCGAAGAACGCCGCCAATCTGCTCGATGACGCTGTCGCCGACATCGTGCCCGAAGGTGTCGTTGATCGACTTGAAGCGATCGACGTCGAGCACATACAGGGTTCCCTTGTTCTTCGCGCTGTCCGCGAGGAACGCGTTGATCTCGCGCGTCAGGGCGCTCTTGTTCCTGAGCCCGGTCAGCTCGTCCGTGTCCTTCTGGATGTTGAGCTTCCGCGTCAGCACGAACTCGCGGATGCGTACGGCGTTGGCGATGATGCTCAGGAAAATGCCGACGACCGTGAAGATGATCACGTTGATCAGGTCCACCATCCAGATGTCGTACGCCTTCACGTACTTCATCCACACCGCAAACACGGTCGCCGCCGCGCTCAGCTCGATCGCCATGAAGATCGGCCGGCCGATGATGAACATCGGCGTGATCAGCAGCAGCGCGATAAATGTCGTCGCCGGCGCCACCGGGTTATTTTTCGAGATAAAACAGCCGAACAGAAAGAGCAGGAAGATCGACAGGTAGATGAGCACCTGCGCCACCCGCGAGTCTTTTCGCAGGATAAAGAAAAACGCGATCACCGAGGCGAAATACACGAACGCGGACAGGTAGATGGCCACGTTGGTCCGTAACAGATCGTTGACCAGTGCCGTCAGGCACAGCGCAGCAAACACGGCAGCCATAAAGAAAAGGAGGATCCGCCACACAACAAAATTTGAGATGTACGCATCCTTCTTGATCCTGTTGTATTCGTCCCGCTCGATCCCGCAGTAGAACAGATAGTTTCGTATGGTTCGTAAAGCCTTCATGGAAAAATCCTTTGTGTCGTTATAGTCCCCTGTTCTGTTCCTCCCCCTTGCTCAGTGCAGTATACCATAACAGCGCCTTTTGTGAAAGCCCGGATATTATTTTCCGTATGATCCGTTTCGCTTTTTTCGGAAAATGCACCCGCAATTGACCGCTTATTTGACTAGGAAGTGCCTCCCGTATAAAATTGTTTGAGTGAAATGACGCGTTTCAGCGTATAGTAGGGCAAAGGAAATCTTCGGAAAGGAGCAACCGGATGGACGAACGCACTCTCCTGGCAATGTTGACAACGGAACCGGAACGCGGTGTGGAGCAGCTGATCCACATATACGGACCCGCAGTGCATAAGATCTGCCGATCCATCCTTGCGGGTCTCCCGCCGGAGGAGATCGAGGAGGCCGTGTCCGATGTCTTCGTCAATGTATGGCAGCATCGTGACAGAATCCGGCTGGATGGGGCCTGCTCCCTGAAGAGTTACCTTTATGCCGTCGCGCGCAACGTCGCGCGGGACCGGCTGAGGGCGCTGAGACCGTCCCCTCTCTCCCTGGAACGGGCATTGGAGGACGGGATCGAACCGCCGTCGCCGGAACTGACCGACGACAACGTCGTGAGCGACTGGCTGCAAGACGAGGTACTGACCTCGCTGGAGGAGCTCGGCGAGCCCGAGCGAAGCATTTTCCTCGAACGGTATTACCTCGGGCGCAGCGTGAAGGACATTGCGGAGAGGCTTCATTTTCCGACGAAGAAAGTGGAAAATATCCTCTACCGCGGAAAGCTTCGCCTGCGTGAGATCCTGAAGAAGAAAGGAGTTACGCCCTATGAATGAACAAAAGAAACCCACGGGCACCACGCCCTCTGTATTTAAAAACCTGCTGACGGAGGCCGATGTCGAACGGCTCGATACCGTTCTCAAGGATCTTCCCGCAGAAGAGTTTGACGCTTCCGCTGTTTCCGGCAGGACTCTCGCGTCGCTCGGTCTCTCCGTGCAGCAGACCGCCGGCAAAACAAAACCCGTGCGCAGATCCCGCCTTCGCATGGTGCTGATCGCGGCCTGCGTTGCCGTTCTCCTGCTGGGGACCTTCGTAGCCGCCAAGGCCATCCGCGACAACCGTTTCGTCGCTCTTCTCGGTGCGGTGGAAGCTCCGGAGGAGCTGGACGATGCGTACATCCCTCTTGGCTACAGCGGCAAGGCAAACGGCTATACATTTACCGTCGTGGACATGCTCGCCAGCCGGTGCTCGATGATCATCGAGATCAGCACCGACTATCCGATCGACGCACCGGACGGGTGGCTTCGCGGAGATACTTGCCCTATTCACGTCACCATCAACTGTACCGTTGATTTCCCGGAGGAGATCAACGGCTCACACCTTGGGGCTTCGATAGGCACCGTGCCGTTTGCAAGAGACGGCAAAGTCTGGTTCATGCTCGCCTATTTTGACAAACGCTCTGCGGATACGGATATCAGTCATCTCCCTGTCCACCTGAAGGTAGGAACCCTCACGTTCGACTGGGTGAACGATTACGAAGCGAAGGATCGTACTGTCGTCGTCAACCGGGATCTTGGCACATTCACTCTGGATGAGGTTGAGCTGACCGTTTTCGAGATGGTGCTCCGCTCGCACGGAACGTCAATTGACTACAAGTACACGCTGGATTCGATCAAGCTGAAAGACGGAACCACACTGTACTACACGGTTCCGAATCTTCCTTTCGGGATGAGCACCGGGAGTTATGTTTACGGCGACGACGGCAAGAAGGAGGAACGCTACTTCAACCTCATGGAAGGCTTTTCGCCGACCAAGGGCGGCGATCCGGTCTTCGTATCGATCACGGACATCGCTTCCGTGACCGTCAACGGAGTGGAGATCCCGCTGGAGTAACTGTTTCGGAAAATGTCGCTGAATCCCGTACAACGAAAAAATGCCCGCTGCAGCCAAACGGTTGCAGCGGGTTTTGCATTTCTTGTTATCACCGGTTTCTCTCCGGGATCGTCAGCAACCCGGATATTCCGAGCATGACGGCCGTCACAAGCGCAAGCGCTCCGATGCTCTTTCCCTCGAACATCCGCAGGTAGTACTGCGGCGCCAAAACGGCGCGCACGTAGCGGATCACGGGCATCGTCTGAGCGATATCGATCAGGATCGGGCAGCACAGGTAGCTGATCAGCACGAGGATCGGGATCATCGCGCAGACCGCGTGCACCGACGGGATCAGGAACCGAAGGATGTTGCACAGGCACGTCACCAGAAGCATGTACAGAAGCATCGCGCACAGCTCACGGCCGGTCGTGGTCCACAGCCCGCTGATCGCGAGGCACACAAGACCCACAACAGCGGACATGGCAGTCGGCAGCAGGATGGACGCGAACGAGATCAACGGTCTCCGCTCGCGCGCCATGACGCGGTAGCGCCCCTCGGCGTCGTCCTGGTACCAGAATACAAGACCCGCGAGGCCCGTCAGCAGCACGAAGATCGCGATGGTGCCGCGGATCGGTTTCTTGAGCACGCTGATCGCGTCGTGCTTCTTCTCCTCGATGACGAGCTCACCGTTCTTCGCCGCTGTCGTGACATACTCGACGAGTGTGCTGTTGGCCATCTCCTCACCGAATTTCTTCTTGAGCATTGCGTCGATCTCAGCCTCGTTGCTCTCGCTCACGAGACCGCTCTTCTTGACGAGATATTCCTTCATCAGGTCCTTGCCGAGGATGCGGATCAGCTTGATGTACGCGATCTCGTTGACGAACTCGCCGTACGCGGTCTGGTCGGACACAACCGCCGTGATCATACCCTGCCAGTCCTCAGTCAGGAGCTTGCCGGCAAGGTCGGCCGCGAAGGTGTAGCCGCACTCGGCGCGTCCCGCCGCTACGTCGCTGTACAGATCCTCTTCCTCGGTGCATTCGTAAAATACGAAGAGCTCGGGGACATGTTCCGAAAGCTCTCTCAGATACGTCTCCGCGAACTCATCCTTATCCTCAAAATAAACCGCGACGTGGAGCTTGCCGTCGTCCGCCGTGATCAGCGCGCGGTACAGAAGAAGCACCGCGGGCAGCATCAAAAAGATCAGCACGAAGGACGGCTTCTTCAGGAACCGCTTGGCTGTCAGCCAAAGCCACACGAAGAAGCGACGGACCGTGCCCTTCGCCTTGTCCGCGCCCGTGATGGGGCTCACCGCAAGCGCCTCGGGCGAGGCGAACGGATCCCGGTGCGACAGCGCGTCGGCATTCACCGGCGCCGCTGCGACAGCATTTTCCGAAATCGGCTCTTCCGGCATCGCGCCATTCGATTGTCGATTCATATCGGTCACCGCTGTTCCCTCCGTCGATTCCAGGACATGATACCAACCGTCAGCAGCCATGCGATCAGCGCTTCCAAAAGCAAAAAGCCCGTGCGCGCCCACTCCGCCTTCTGCCGCAGGCCGCCGACCGAGACGCGAAGCATCGTGTAGGTCGGAAGGTAGCGGCCGATGCTGCGCACCGCCTTCGGCAGGTACGCCGACGGCACGATGCAGCCCGACGCGTAACCCATCAGCGCCGTGAGCAGGAACAAAAGCAAAATTCCGCCGATCTGGTTCGCCGCGAAGGTGTACACCAAGAGAACGAGCGCCGCCGCAAGCGTCAGCAGCGGAAGTCCCGCGAGATACCAGTTTCGAAGCTCCGCGAACTTCGTGATCGCAAAATACTTCTCCATGGTGTCGGGCTTGCCGAGCCATGTCATATACAAAACCAAGAATACCGTCGTGTAGAAGATGAAGAACAAAAGAAGCACCGCCAGATAACGCGCCAGCGCGAGCAGCGGGGACTTGATCCCGTGCATGGCAAGCTGGTCCTCCAAGGACTTCGCGTCGCCCTTCAGAAGCGTTCCGCACGCAACGCCGCCGAGCATCAGAAGCATCACGATGCCCGCGCAGAAATAGTACTGGAACAGCGTCTGTCCGTCCGTGCCCGACGCGTCCGCCTTGACGAACGTGTCCTCGCGGTTGATCACGCGGGCGGCCATGTAGAGCTCCATCTCATCCTGCATGTACGTGAGCGCGTTGCCCTCGACGCCGTACTGCGACGCGATATCCAACGCTCCCGCGACATACGAGGACGACACCGCGATCAGGCCGGTACCGACCTCGATCAGGCCCTCCATCAGGCCCTGGTCGAGACTGTTCATCGTCGGAGGCTCGTAAAATTTGGCGGGGCCGGATTCGCCGTTGCCGAACACGCTCGATATGAAATTCGGAGGGAACACCATGGCGCCGTCGTACGTGCCGTCCCTAAGGCCCGCAAGCGCCTCCTCCTCGGTCACCTCGGTAAAGCGGAACACCGACGATGCGCTCGCCGACGACTGCAGCACGTCCATGCCGTAGTTCTTCAGGTACGTGTCCTGCATCACAAGCGCGATCTCCACGCGGTCTTCCTTCTCCTCCTTGCTCATCGCGGCATTGCCGGCAAGCGCGACCACGGCGAAAAGGGCCACCAGAAGAGCGGTGCCCAGATAGTACTGCGGCAGTATTTTCACTGCCCGTTTTGCCTCAAGTCCGAGGAATTTGCGAAACAGTTTCCACATAAGGTGCTCCTATTCGCGATTGCCGTTACCGGAAGAATTGCCTGTAATACCAGTTGATCTGATCGATGGCCTCCTGCATGATCGCCTGCGCCTGCTCGCCCGTCAGGGTCAGGAGCGAAACCTTCTCGCCCGCCGGATCCAGCACGCCGTCGCGGGACGGACCGATCGATAACTGACCGTATAATGTGATGAATTTTTCGCTGGCGCGATCGCGATATGTAAGCTCGCGGATCTTCATGTCCCAGCCGGTCTTGTATGTGCACTCCGCGGACAGGTCGACCGTGCCGATCGTCTTGCCCTGGCGCACCGCGTTGGCCGTAACCTCCAACAGTCCGCCGCTGATATTGTAGGTGGCGCTGCCGCTCAGTCCGTACTGATCCATGCCCGGTACCTTCACCGAGATCTCAAACATCGACGAAACGCGGGAACGGTCCGCTTTGACCGTCTTCTTCGCGCTCAGCTCGTACTCCTCGCCGTCGACATCGCCGTTGATGTTGAGCAAAATCTTATCCTGCGGATCCTCCGATCCCATGCAGCGGAGCTTCATCGTAAAATGAGCCGGCTTCTCGCTCACGAACCCGTCGACCTCGGCCGTCATCTGCGCGAGCTCGCCTTCCTTCGTCACGTACGCGAGCAGATTGATCCCGTTGCCGCCGTCGGGCTGGGGCGTCAGACGCCATGCCCTTTTCCCCGGCTCTGTCTCATGCGTGATCCCGAGCGCCGCGGAGATCCGGTCCGCGATATCGTAAAATGCTTCCTCATCCAGGTTGATCCGGAACACGTAGCACGGCACCTTCTCCGAGCCGACAACGATGCGCTCCGTAAGCTCCTTGCCGTCATCGTTCTTCAGCTGCTCATAGCTGATGGCATCCACCAGCTCATCGAGCGCCGACTCGCCGCCCGGGTATGCCGAGATGATCGCGTCGCGCACATTTTTCCCGAGCGCAAGCGCCTTCTTGCCGTAATCGATCCCGGCGCCGACCATGGTCTGCGCGCTCTCCCGATCCGCCTCCGGCAGCAGCTCCCACAGGCTCGACTGTCTCCACTGCTCCGCCGCATCCCCGATGGGAAGCGAGAGCACTTCCTTGATGATCTTCGGAGACGCAAGCGTCAGCTCGCCGTTCGCGTAACGCATCTGGATCACCGAAAGGCTGAGCGCGCTCACGGCAAATCTCGTATCGACGGAAACCGCCTGTCCGTCGTAGCTCGTGATGAATGTAAAGCCCATGCCGCGGTAACCGGAGAGCGCGGGTGAATTTTCCGCGCTGCCAAACCCGAAATCCGCCAGCGTCATATCGGTGTTCTGGAGCTGCAGCGACAGCCCGACGTCCGTCGGCGTGTCCTTCAGGTATCCCGCCAGATCCTCCGCGTGCATCGCCTTCATCAGCGGCTCGCGGTATCCGATCGCCTCCTCGAGCGCGTCGCGAAGCGCCGAGCGGCACAGTTCCTGCGGCGTCTTGCGATTCGCCGAGCGATACAGAAGCACGCCGATCCCGATAACGCAAATAAGCCCCACCGGGATGAGCCATACCCACCACCGCAGGGCTTTTTTCTTCATCGGTTTTTCCTCCGTCGTCCATACGACATTGCCGTCGCTGTCAAACGGCGGTCGGACGAGCTTCCGATTTTGTTCCATGTAAAATTTCTCCGTAACGCACTTCCCGGGAAGGTTTCCCCTCGCTGTTTCTCTCCCGTCAAACGTCAGCCGACGTACCCCTTCTTGAGCTCCGCCAGCAATCCGTCTCCGCGAAGGTGCTTGTCGACCTCGCGCAGATATCCGTCCTGCATCACCATCAGCTTGTCCACCAGGCTGAGTGCCTCCTCGTCGTGCGTTGTGATCAGCACGATGCCGCCGCGCCGCTTGTGCTCGGCGAGGTAGTCGCGGATCGCCTCCTTGCAGATCAGATCGAGCGCCGCGTCGGGCTCGTCGAGGATCAGCACGGGCGGGTCATTGGCCACCGCGCAGCCGATGCTCAGACGCTTCTTCATACCGCCCGACATCGCGTCCACGCGAACGTGCAGAAATTCCGGGATCCCGAGCATCGCAAGCGTGCCACGCTCGAGCTCCTGCTCGATATCGTAGCGGCTGTTGCAGTACCACAGTTTCAGGTTGTCAAGCGCCGTGAGTTCCGCGATCAGAGGGTTCTCCTGCGGCACATATCCGATCAGTCGCTCTCTCTCCGCAGGCTCCTTCAGCATGTCATGCCCGAACGCCGTGAACGTGCCTCCGTTCGCGCGCAGTGTGCCCGCAAGGATCTTGAGAAGCGTGGATTTGCCGCTGCCGTTCGCGCCCGCGATGGCGACGCACTCGCCCTGTTTCGCGGAAAATGTCGCGTCCCGCAGCACTACCTTCTTCCCGTACTGTTTCGTGATGCCGTTGACTTCTATCATTTCTTCCCCTACTGCTCCGGTTTTAGCGGAACATCGATGCCAGAAGGGCAACTACCATTGCCGTTACAAGTACGATTGCAAGGATGGTGACGATTCTCTTCTGATTCTTCTTGCTGAAAAAATTCATATGTCCTCCATTCCGGCCCCTTCTCCCGGGCGCCGCCGCGCTGTGCGCGCATCATGTGTGTATTGTACCTAATCTGCCGCAGAAAATCAAGGTTTTCCTCGTGCACACAGGTTTCTGCAGAACCGATCCGATGCCTCGTTCTGCGGTCGATGAGTACTAGGCGACCGTCACGCGCTCATACCAAGAGGCGCTGCTCGCGAACTCGCTTCGCTCAAACACACTCGCATCGCCTCTATTCGCACTCACGCTCGCCAAGGACTCATCACATGCTTCACTCGGCAAGCGGATCGGTTCTGCTCTGTGTAGCGCGAGGAAAACCTTTGCGTTCGCTGGAGCAGATTAGGTACAAGCACACCTCTTGTATCTGCTCCGCAAACAGGAACGATACGGATTGCAAATGGCTTTGCGTACCTGTGGGTCTGTGTTATGCGTATGTGTATTGAGTTAAAACCTGTTTTCTTCCTGCATTTTCCGAGACGGCTATCCTACCGCATATTCTTGAGTACGGTGCCTCCGGTGGCTGCCACACACAAGGTGATGTAGCCGTCGCGGGGGATGTAGATCTGAGTGTCCATGCCGTAACCGTCGCGGTTGGTATGGATCAGACGGACGAGTGACTGGGTGTCATGGACGCCGGCGCGCCACACCGGGATCGTGACTTCGCGGTCTTCCTCGTTGTTGTTGACCACGGTGATCACGGTGTCGGTCTCGTTCATGCGGGCATATGCCAGGATGCCGGGCTCCTCGACGAGCATCACCAGGGATCCCGTTCGGAGCACCTCGTAGGATTTGTGGATGCGGATGATCTCGCGGTGGTACTGCATCATCTGCAGATCCTCGTGGCCCCACGGGTATGTGCGTCGGTCGTCGGGATCGGTCCAGCCGCACAGGCCTGCCTCGTCGCCGTAGTAGACGCACGGCGCGCCCGGCCAGGTCATCTGGATCATCACGGCCTCTCGCATCACCGCCGGATTTACGCCCTCGTCCGCTGCCGCCGCGCCCACGGTCGCCGTGCGGCCGACGCGTCGGTTGGTCCTCGTCAAGAAGCGCGAATGATCGTGGTTGGAAAGCTCGTTCATCGCCGCCTGCAGCGATGCCGTCTGGAAGCGCGCCATGTTGCAGCGCATCGCAAAATCAAACGCTTTCTCGTTGTTGAGCATGTCCTCGCGGTACTCGTCGCTGTGCTTCTCCATGCCGGTCAAAAACCAGCTCACAGGCTCCATGAACGCGTCGTAGTTCATCACGGAATCCCACTCATCGCCGGCAAGCCACTCGGACGCGTCTCCGTAGTGCTCCGCGAGGATCAGCGCCTCGGGGTTTGCGGCCTTCACGTCCCTGCGGAATTCCTTCCAGAACTCGTGGTTGTACTCCTTACTGTGCCCCAGATCCGCCGCGACATCAAGCCGCCAGCCGTCCGCGCCGTAGGGTGCGCTGATCCATTTGCGGGCGATGCGCATGATGTAATTTTTCAGCTTCGGCGACTCCTCGTAGTTGAGCTTCGGGAGCGTCGGGTGGCCCCACCAGCCGTCGTACGGATCGTCAGCGTCCGCCGGGTTCGCGGAAAAACCGTTCGCGTCCCCTGCATTTTCCGCGTTCTTTTCGAAATCGAAAAATGTACGGTACGGGCTGTCCGGCACGCCGTACGCGCCATCGTCAAAGCCTTCCGCGTTGCGGTATATGCCCTCGCGATCCATCCATTTGTTGAAGGAACCGCAGTGGTTGAACACGCCGTCGATGACAACACGCATCCCTCTCGCGTGCGCCTCACGCACCAACTCCGCGAAGAGCTCGTTGCTCGCCGTGAGGTTCTCGTGGCTCGTGACGCGCGCGATGTACTGCGCCGAATGGGCATTTACCGTGTCTCCCTCGCAGAGACCCGTCGCCGCGTCCTTCGTGATCACGCCAAAGTGGGGATCCACGTGGTCGTAATCCTGAATATCATATTTATGGCTCGACGGCGAGACGAAGATCGGGTTTAAGTAGAGGACCTCGACACCCAGCCGGCGGAGATAGTCCATTTTCCGAATGACCCCTCGAAGGTCACCGCCGTAAAATTCCTGCACGTCGCTTGCGTCCGGCGCGCGGTTCCAGTCCGTCACGCGCTGTGCGTAGCGGTCGATGTAGTAGTATTCCCCTGTCTGTACGTCGTTGGTCGGGTCGCCGTTGCAGAAGCGGTCGACGAAGATCTGGTACATGACCGCGCCCTTCGCCCACTTCGGCGTGTGAAAGCCGGGGGTGATCCGGAACGGCACCGTCTCGCGGTCCGCGAGCATCACGCCGAGCCGGTCGTAGCGGAACACGCCGTGCTGCGTCGCCACCTCGAAGAAATAGTGGAGGTACTGGTCGATGAGCTCCACCTTCGCGCTGTACCAGTCGAAGCGGTCGTCACTGCGGTACCGTTTCATGTCCACGCATCGCGTGCGCTCCCTGAACACGATCGACACTCTGCCCGCCTGGTTTCTGCCGACGCGCAGCCGGATTGTCACGGTGTCGTACATCTCCGGCTCACACGGCGAGCGGAACATCTCCGTGCCGTCGCTGAAGACGGCCTCGGGGACGAACGGCTCCAGATCCCGCGTCACCGAAAGTCCTTCGGTTTGATTTTCCATTGTCTGTGATTCCGTACTCACCATGATCCCTTCGGCGTTCCTGCGAACGCCCGCTCCTTGTAAACTTCCTGAACAGTATACCACCTGCGCGCAACCCTTGCAAGACAAAGCAATCCCCCTGAACCGGTCAGGGCTCAGGGGGAAAATTCTCATGTTTTTCAGGTCACTTTCTCTGACTGACTAGTCAGTCCCTTAAATTAGTCAGTCTTCGTTGCCAACGGCTTTCGTCAACGCATCGTTGTTCTTCACGTCGCTATGCTTCTTCTCATCCTTCACATTCGAGACGATGATCATGATCAGGCTGATGATCATTGCCACTGCCATGAACGGACCCATGCGCTTGATGCCGTTGCGGATGAATGCCGAGGAAACAACCCCCTGGCGGGAATAGGCATACCTGCCGACTTCCATCGTAAGATCGTTAACCTTCTCCGCGTTCCAGTCCTGAAGCATCTTGCTGAAATCCCTCATAACTTCGTCGCAACGGGCGACGAGCATGCTGATCTCTTTCTCGAGCGACTCGCGCTGTCCTGCCGAGTTCTCGGCAGCTTTCTGGAGTGCCGCTACGATCTGCTCATCGGTCCACGAGGTGATATCGATATCTGCCGTACCGTTACCGGAACCGTTGTCATCGATCTTGCCGTCACCGGAACCGCTATTGTTACCGTTCTCCCCGGCACCATTATTATCACCGGAATTAGCATCGGTATCACCTGAACCGCTTCCGTCGATATCCGTGGTATCGTTCTCGCCGGGTTCATTGTCCGACGTATTAGCATTCGGATCTGCAGATTCTTCGCGGTTGACAAATTCCGAATCTGAATTCACTACAACCTTACTGTCCACGCCGCCAAGCAGATCCTGCAGCTTCAGGACAATGTCCTCCTTGCGGGAGTTGAGCTTCGTGTTGCTGTCCGCGATATCCTTGCGGATCTCAACCAGTTTATCGTAGGTCTCCGAGGAGTTACCATCGATCTTGGTCAGCGCATCCTGCGTGCTGATGTAGAGGATATCCGCCTTCTCGTACGCGCCCACCATCTTGTCCACAAGCGCAAGTACCTTGTTCTGAGCCGCAAGCTGGTTGTTCAAATTCTTCAGCTCGTAACGGTACTGCGAGAGCAGACGCTCCGGGTCCTTTGTCAACGCGTTCAGCGTCAATTTAGCGCTGATGCGGCTGATGTCATTGTTGATCAGGTTATGAAGGCGAACCACGATATCATTGAACCCGCCGTCACTGCTGCGGAACGAAGGCTCTTTCTCATACATCTCCGAAGCATAGCTTCCCATGATCCGTATACGTCGCTCTATGATCTCCAACTGCTGCGCATAGTCGTAATCCGCAAGATCAAACGGCTCCGCATCGCCGGGCCGACCCATAACAGCTACCTCTGCAAAATACTTCTTGTACTCTGCAATGATATTCTCAAGCAACGACTGCATCTGCGCCTTCGACAATCTGTTATCCGCCGGATTTTCCAACGTGATCGTAAATTGTGTCGGGTGAAACTTATCAATCGTAAGCTGTCGATTCGCCGTAAAATCCAGCAGCGAATCGTAACTCATCGTCTGACTTACTATGTCTGACGGATACCGTCCGGAAACCGTGATACACTTGCGGATTTCGTCCACCGTGCATTTGCCGTCAAGCGACGTCGCTTTCAGAGCCCCCGTCACTACCTCGTCAGACAAAAGCTCTGCGACATCGAAACGATATCCGTTCGGCGCGATACCGTCCGCTGCTCCGTCAAATGACATCTGCAACGTTACGGACACACGGTCTTCCGAGCGGTTCTTGAAAAATGTCACAAAGGACACGATAATGCCGATTACCAACGCGCAACACAGCAGACCGATCACTCTGCGCCACAGCACCGGAAGTTTCTTTCTGTTGCTCTTTGTACTTTTGGAGGAGTTAACAGCATTCGAATTCTTCATCTTATGCCTCCTCCTTTCCGTCTTCTTTGCGGCTTCCGCGCTTCAGTTCAGCGGTAAATGCGCTCACAAACCATAGTCCGCATGCGAGGATTGCGCCGACCGCACAGCCGAGCACCATATTCTTGAGATTGCTTCCGAGGAAACCAACCGACGACCCCTGTGCAGAGGTAAAGTCTGTATAGGCCGTATAGAACGGACGCTCCACAACCTCCTGCATGTGTTCATACACTTGCTTGTACGCGCCTGCGCACACATCAACTGCCTTCTGCAGCTCTTCCTTGACCTCTTGCGCGTCACCCTGGATCGCCTGCGCTTCCAGCGCGGACATCTTGTCCTCAAGATCTGCGATCTTGATCTCCTTCTGTGCAGCCTTTTCGTACTCTTCCGCCAGAGAAAGCACCAACTCGTTATAGAAGTCTGTGGTTACCTTCGTCGACTTTGAGGAATCGCTGGTCTGATTGTCCACGGAAATCACATCCGGCTTATACGAATCGATGATCGATTTCATCGTCGTAATATTGCCGTTGATCTCCGAAAGATCCTGCTTTTCGCTACGCAACTGATACTGGTACTTGGAAAGCATTGCTTCTCGGTCAAGCGCAAGGCTGTTCGCATATACATACGAGTACAGATAATCTATGCTTACGCTCTGAATCGTAGAGATATATGTCTCCAGATCCTCAAGCGAACGACCATCCCTCCAGGACCGGTAAGCCTTAATCTCGTCCGGTTTTGAGTCACAGTAATCATACAGGCTGTTCATGGCACCCTGCAAAAGATCCAGACTCTCCATGATATCCAGGCTGTTGATATCGATGATGGAAACTTCGTCCGCTGGAAGATACATGTCTGCGTAAGTCTTCGCCAAATAGTCGTTGTATGACTGGAGCACCTGGTTGAGCAGGTTGCGAAGCTCCTCATCCGTCAGGTTAAATCTGTTGTCCATCGAAACAATGAACTGGTTGATGTAGGTAAGTTTCACGCTTTGCAACTGGGTATATGCAGCAGAATTCTTATCCTGCAACATCTTCGAGGCTACTTCCTGCTGCCGACGGCTGTCCTCGGTCAGAATTCGGTCAATCTGAATGCTGTCGCGAAGAGCGCCAATAGAAATCTTATCGGTAAGCGAAGTTCTCTCCAATGCTCCCTGAAGCACATACGCCGAAGTCAACTGGGTAAGATCCAGGTCTTCACCGTCCGGTGCAACAAGGCGCTGTACCGGAGTTCCGTCCTCAAGCATTGTATAGTTCAACGTGACAACCGACGAAACTCTCAGCATCACGGAACGATATTGATATAAAAGCAACGGAGCACAAACACCTATGATCACACACAAAACCAGCACCCACGCATAAACGCGGCGCTTCAGTTTCATGTTATGGAATACTCTCATCAGATCAATGGTACCGTCATCGCCTTCGTTGCGATTGACAACTACGTTGATCTGTGAGTCTTTTTTTATCGACAGGGGAGCATCCCTGTCTAGTAAATTGTCTGACACCTTGCCTGTTCCTCCCAATGTTCAGATTATTCACATACGTATAGTATACTAGCAAACATCTCGCGAATCAACTATTATCGGTTTACCATCCACCGGAGACATCCTCCGGGGTTAACTCGCGATATCTTTTTTGGTCACATTTTCCCCTATACGAGCAGGAATACAAATACGCCTTAAACAGCAGGTAAGAATAAAGCCAGTGATTTCCGTCCGTCTTTCGCAGGTACAGTTCTAAGACGTGCGAAACCCGCGGTCTGGAGAGAATACCCCGTACGATCAAGGTTCGCCATCCGGACAGGATCTGCGCGTTCGGACAAACCCGCCTAAGCACTCTGTTTCCGTATAGGCCGGCTTTATACAGTTTTTCTCCGTAGCTCACGATATCCTCAGTATCATCCAGGTGAAAAGCGAGTGCATCCCCTGCATATCTCAGTTTATATCCTTTTTTACATAACCGGTACCCAAATTCCTGGTCTTCTCCCCCGTATCCGATAAACCGTTCGTCAAATTCTCCGACCTGTTCGAACAAAGCACGCGGCCCTGAGAGATTCATGACTACAATTCTGTTGTACGGAAGATCCTTCCCCTCATTCCGTTTTTTCAGATGCTGCTCATCCCGAAACCTGAAATAATTGCTGCTTCTGCATAGCCGCACGGGAAATCGGATCTGCCCGCAGAAAAACGTATTCTCACTGCTTTGATTTGCTTTATAATGTGCTTCGATAAAACGATGTGTCGGAAAGACATCATCGTCGATAAATATGATGATCTCACCGGAGGAATGTGCTAACCCCTCATTTCTCTTGGCGGCAAGAATGTTCACGGTGTCCTTAACATACACGATGTTTCCGTAAACGTTGTTCATCCCCGCCACCATCCGATCCGTGCCATCCGGGCTGTTACTGTCAATCAACACGATCTCATACAGGTCTCTCGGGAAGGATTGTTGCTCCAGTCGTTGTATTATTTTACTCAGTTTCGATTTTCTTGACCATGTTGAAATGCACACGGAGACTTTTAGGGTACTTTTCATTTCTTCGGTAATACAACCTCACGATCTTCTTCAGATATCTGTTTCTGCGGCAAACCGCTTTTTCATAGTAGCAGATTCGTTCCAAACGGCAACTGCGTGTTGCGGATAATGTACATATCCCGTTTACTTTTCCAAATGCAGATCATCGAGTCGAATTGCTCCCCAATGCCTATGATCCCATTTCAAGTAATGATCACTGTCGATCGTCGGCTCAATCTGAAGCCAGAATCCGGGATATACCGAATCAATCCGGAAGTCATTCGGTGAGCCGTCAAACAGGAATGCTATGATATCCACCCGGTATCGTCCGGATTCCAGGTGTGTTAAGGGCATACGGATCGTCACGGTCTCGGTTCCCGGTGAAAAATCAAGGAATCCGGAGGACAGAGCGGTTGCGATCTTCGAGTTGTCCTGAGCCCATACCTCGAAGCGGAAGCCGACATTTTTAAGCTCCATCTCCGCGGTGCAGGTAAGTTTGATCACCGCTTCCTCCGTGTTGCGGAACACCGGTTCCGTGCGGTCCGCAAACAACAGACTGTCAATCGTTATCCTCTTTACCGCGCGGATGATCCGGTCATCCGGCCTGTGTTCCGGTCCGTACGTTATCTGCGAAGGCATTTCCGTGCTGATGCCGAGATAAACCTCAATTGCCTTGTCGGTGTCCCCGTCGAAAATAACCTTTCCTTTGTCCATCACGATGCAGCGGTTGCAGAGTTGGCGAACCGTGCTCATGTTGTGGCTTACGTAAAGTACCGTACGCTTCCCGTCTCTCGCCGCCTCCGCGAGACAGCTCAGGCACTTTCGCTGGAACTGGATGTCGCCTACGGCAAGTACCTCGTCCATGATAATGATCTCGCTATCAAGATGGTATGCCACGGAAAATCCAAGTTTAACGTACATACCGCTGGAATATCTCTTGATCGGTGTGTCAATAAACTCCTCAATCCCCGAAAAACGGATGATGTCATCTATTTTCTCATCAATCTCCGCCTTAGTCATTCCGAGGATCGCACCGTTTAAATAGATATTCTCCCGTCCTGTCATGTCCCCGTGAAAACCGGTTCCCACCTCGAGCATCGAGGTGACACGCCCGTAGAGATCGACAACGCCTTCCGTCGGCGCAGTAATCCGGCTGAGGATTTTCAGCAAGGTACTTTTGCCGGCTCCGTTTTTACCGATAATGCCGACTGTCTCTCCCTTATGCACCGTGAAATCAACACCACTCAGTGCGTAAAAGGATTCGTTCTTCTTCCTGCGGGCATCCTTCGCCCTCTCCGGATCCTTTCTCCGCTCTTTCCACTCCTTGATAGTCGCCTGAAGGGTTCCCGCGCCGATACGTCCCAGGCGGTACCGCTTCTTAAGTCCCGTAACGCGGATAATCTCCGGTCTTTCATTGTCAAAATCTGTCGCTTGTTCCATGAGTTATACCGTATCCGCAAATGTCCTTTCCACCCGGTTGAAGACCGCCGCACTGATCATAAACAGCAGAACGGTCGCGCACGCGCTCAACACGCAGAACACCGGATTCACTTCACCCTCGCCCAGCAGGATCAACCGGAGCAACTCCATGATCTCCGTCACAGGGTTGATCATGATGATCGTCCGGATCACACCGTGCGGCATCTCCGAGATCGGATAAACCACCGGGGTCGCGTACATCCACAAATTAACGCCTACCCCTACAACCGAGAGAAGATCTCGGTATTTTACGGTGACACTGGCGATCAGGATTCCGACGCTCATTCCGAGCACCGCCAGCTGGATGATCAGGAGCGGCAACAGCGGATAATACAGCCACATCGGATGTATCTCGCCGGACAGCACATACACAACCATAAGGCCCGCGATGATGATCAGCTGGATGCAGAACTTGATGATGCTGACCAGCATGTTGGAGACAGGAACGACCAGTCTCGGAAAATATACCTTCCCGAACAGGTGCGCGTTCGCAATAAACGTGTTGGCGTTCGCGGACAGGCTTGCGGAAAACACTCCCCACGCCGCGGACGAAACAAAGTAGAACAGGATCCTCGGGATCCCGGCTGTTCCGACCTGGGCGACATATCCAAACAGAAACATGTATATGAGACTGGAAATAACCGGATTGAGAAGGATCCAAAGCGGACCGAGGAACGTCTGCTGATACGTCACGGCAAATGTTTTGCCTGTCATCAGCCGCACCAGATCCCGGTACTGCCAAAGCTCCTTCAACCGGAGATGAAACCCTTTTTCAAACGGGGTCAGCTGAACATGGTATGACCCGCCGTATTCGGTGACACTCTTCATAACCGTCCTATCCTTCGAATTATCTGTCTTTCAGCCGGTAACACGCTTTCAGAGAAAGGTTCGGGTTGTAATAGGGATCTCCTGCCTCCAGTTCGTTACCCCACTTGGTCCTGAACAACTCGACTTCCCGGCTTGCCTCCTCCTGTTTCTTGGCCGTGTCCGGCTTCCCCCGACTCTTGCTCTCGTAATGATACAATTCCGCGAAGGGCGTCCAAAGGATCAGATATCCCGCTTTCCGTACACGCATACAGAAATCAATATCATTCAGGCCCACTGCAAAAGCCTCGTCAAATCCCTCTGCAGTTTCCCATATCTCTCTGCGCATCAGCATACACGCACCCGTCACTGCTGACATATCCTGCGTATAACTCAGTTTCCCGGCATACCCCCGGTTACCACGTCCGGCTCCCGCAAATGCATGCCCGGCAACACCTCCAAGCCCGATGACAACGCCTCCGTGTTGTACGCTGTCATTCGGATAGTACAGCAGTGCCCCGACAATTCCGACTTCCTTCCGCTGCGCATGCATCAGCATCTCCTCGATCCACTCCGGCGTGATGACTTCCGTATCGTTGTTAAGGAACAACAGATACTCACCGTCCGCCCCGCGAACCGCGTAATTGTTGATCGCCGACCAATTGAAGCCTCCCTGCCAGTCGATCTTTTTCACACGGGAATCGGCTTCGGTAATCTCCTCATAATACTTCAGAACCGATTCTTCCGTACTGCCGTTTTCCGCGATAATGATCTCATAATTGTCGTATGTTGTCTTCTGTATGACAGAGTCGATACAGGTCTTCAGATCGTCCAAGTGGTTCCGGTTCGGGATGATGATACTTACCTTTGGTTTCTCCGCAGGCAACGCATATGACACGCGATATATAGAAGGGATCCCTTTCGCCTGGTCAACCTGCGCGACGATTCCTTTTGACTGAAGGAAATCGCTCACCGCCTTAATCCCTGCTGCTGTGACATACGGCTTGTTGTCAATGTCCTGCGCAGTGGAAGACTTGCTTGCCCTCCAAAGGTACAGCACCTTCGGTATATGGACAATCTTTTCAGCCGCTTCCGTCAGACGAAGCATCAGTTCATGATCCTGACTTCCGTCATATCCGGAACGGAATGCTCCGCATTGATCCAGCAGTTTATGGCTGAACGACGTGAAATGACAGATATAATTATTGGCAAGCAGATTGTCCGGGGCAAAGTCCGGTTTCAGATGTATGAACGTGATTTTGGATGTATGTGGGCTGCAAAATGTTGCCTCATCCGTATAGACAAAATCTGCTCCCTCTTCGGAGATTGCCTCCATAACATTATACAGAGCCGAGGGATGCAGGATATCATCGTGATCCAGCAGCGAGATAAACTCACCGGTAGCCATTTCAATGCACTCGTTGGAATTACCGGCAATCCCCTTGTTCTCGTCCAGTTTCTGATATTTTATCCGACTGTCCTTATCCGCGTATGAAAGGCATATCTTCCTGACATTCCCATGGTCTGTATCGCTTCCGTCAGCCATACACAATTCCCATTTTCCGTATGTCTGAGACAAAACGGACTCAATCATCTCCCGAAGATACTTCTCGGGAGTGTTGTACAACGGAGTGATGATACTGAACGTAATGTCACGGTCAAATATCCGGTTTCTCTGCTCCGCCAGCTGCTTTTCCGTATAAATCGGTTTTTTCATCCATGCACTGGCGCTAATGTCTCTGCGAAGCAGTCTTCCGACCGCTTTCTTTGCAGTTATCCGCACTCCGTTCGTTTTCAGGCTTCTTCTTCCGGCATACAACAGATACCGGCTTTTCGACAATACACGTTTTATCTTGTTTTCTCGCATGACTCCAACTGACTCAGCCTTTCCCTTACAATATCCGCATACGGCGCAATCGCAACATCCTCGACCATGGGCGCGTTGAATGCATCCACCATATTATCATAATCCGCATTGGGAGACCCGTCCGGAAATCCGCGCAAGCACTTCCTGCGCAGATCCTCCAGCGATTTGGTACAATAATGATTGATCCGGAAAATGTCACGGTAATTCTTCGGCGTGAACGCCCTGCCGGTCCTCTCCAGGACCGCGCTGTAGTTATCGATCGTTTCCTTCTTCTCGTCAACCGCGTACTGTCCTCGTTTGTACCCCGCAAAATGCGCATGGTGGATCATAGATACCTTTCGTGGCTGTACGATGCTCTTGATGTGGTGATTGCCGATGCAGTCTCCGTCCTCAAAGGTTGTTGTATAATTGTCCATGACCAGTCCCGCAGGGCTCTTATCATGACCGTTGGGTCCGTACATTACCCAGTTGACGCCTACGCCGGGATAGTCCTCATAGTCCCGCAGCTGCTCCGGCATGGGTCCCTTCGGAGAGAACAGAAACTCGTCATCATCCACGATCGCAAGCCATTTTGTCCTGCGCTTCGATCGCCTGACCGCATCCCGATACGCCGCTGACTGAACGATTTTTCCGGGCCACCTGCGATACACGACGAATCCGCTCTCCGTAAACGGCTTGATCATCTCCGCCAGGTTGTCCGTCGAATCGTTGTCGTACAGATAGATCCTGTCGGCGCCGGTCGCCTGATAGAAGAGAATGAATTCGCGGATATACGGGGCAGAATTCTTCGTGATCACCACAACGGAATAGTAATCTTTGACTCTCCTGTCGGAATGATCGATCGACGTTTTTTTTCCGAACTGCGTGAAGAACAACCGGACATCCTCTTTCAGAATACTGCACCGTCTCCTCGCCCTGTTTATCAGCATGTTGTCTATGGAATTCAGGGCCTGCGCACTCAACTCATTCTTTTTCACTGGATCGGTCTCATTCAGGTATTCGGAATACAGTTTCTTCGCCTTCCGGTTCAGCATCAGCATCCACCGAAGCCGCTTCCATGTCGCGATGCGCTCGATCGACCTGCCGTTATTCTTCAGGAACAGATCAATGTAGTCGGATTCTTTCATAGATGTCAACCAACTCTCCCGTAATTGTCTTCGGATCATGTCGCTTCAGCGCCATCTCCGTCTCCCGTTTGGAAACTGCCTCCAGCAGCTCCCTATCCTCACGGAGGTTTCCGATCAGAAAAGCGAGCGTATGCGGCTCGTTACACGGATACAGCCACCCGGTCTCCCCGTCCCTGACCAGCTGCGGGAGACCTCCGACGTTGGACGAGATCACCGGGCACCCGATCAGCTGCGCCTCACATACCGAATGCGGCGAGTTGTCGATGATGGACGGATGGATGAAGAAATCCGATTTCGTCAACTCCTCGACGATAACCGGATCGTCGACATATCCAATCTGTTCAACGTTCACGTCCTCGCCCCGGATTCCCGTGCGCTTTTCAAACATCGAAAAAAACTTTTTATTTCCGGCGACCTTCCACACAAAATCGATTTTCATCAGTTCCTTCAGGATCTTCGCCGTCCGGAGGATGATATCGTTGCCCTTCCGGTCATCGCCGGCGGAACAGGTAAATAAGCGGATCTTTCCGTCACGGCAGGGGTTCCACTTCCCCGCTGCGGCATACACCGACGGCTTCACGAGCTCCTCCACATGAAAATACTCCGAACCCGGTGAAAAATACTTTACAACGTTGCGATCCCACTCTGTCCTGCCGTGAAAATACCTGTTCGCGGCCATAACCCTGCGTTCGGATTCTGCCCTGGGAACCTCCCACCGCACGTAAGGACCGGTTCCTTTGACCAGGCGCCTCAGTGCTCTTCGCATGCGCACGGACAGCCGCTCCCTGTCGGTGCAGGATCTTCCGTACAGCATATCAACCGACAGGAAATAGATGTTCAGAAATCCCATCATGTGAATGACAACGGGAACCTGCGTTGCCTCAGCAATCCTCCCGTACGGCCACTCCGCCCCGAAGCATTGAATAACATCCGGTTGAAAATCGTCAATGATCCGCAGCAACTCTGCTTTCGCCTGTTCCCACTGCTCCTCGCTGATCCCGACCGACATATCCGAATGTACGGCATAATATGTGATGCCGTTCTGCTCAATCCGGTCGTCATGCTCCCCGTCGGCAGCATACGCCATAGCCGTTTCGACCTCCGACGCATACTCGGAGAACGCCCACTCATACCGTGAACTCAGACTCGAATTGTTACCCTTGTCCTGAAGCGAGCATCCATGCGCGATCCATAATACTCTCATGCCCGTATATTCACCTCAATCCATATCAGGAACCGAACAAAACTCCTCAAATCCCATACTGCACTGATCTTTTTCGCTCATGATCAGTTCTATGCCGTCCAGCCTGTATCCGTCTGCACTCGCGGTACCTTTGTATTCGCCGGTTACCCCGGGCCAGTGAATCCCGATCCCGGGATCATTCCATGCGATTCCGCCTCTGTCATTCGCGTAGAAAAACTCATCGCACTTGTAAAGGAATATGGCAACATCGGAGAGCACCAAAAATCCATGTGCAAATCCCCTCGGGATCAGAAATTGCTTTCTATTATCCTCCGAAAGTATCTCTCCGTGCCATTTTCCGAATGTCTTTGACCCTTTGCGAAGGTCAACCGCTACATCAAAGACTTCCCCGCGCAACACGCGGACCAGCTTCGTCTGCGGGTGCTCTGTCTGAAAATGAAGTCCCCTCAGCACGCCCTTCGTCGACATGGACTGATTGTCCTGGACAAACGATATATTGAACCCCGCCTCCTCCATGTCCCGCCGGCTGTACGATTCCATAAAATAGCCGCGTTCATCGTCATGAAGCGCAGGAGTGATCAGACACAATCCCTCGATTCCGTCCAAATCTTTCTCTACAATAATCTGTCCCATTACGGTTTTGCCTCCTCAAGATATCTGCGCACGGCATCGTTCCAGTCCGGCAGCGGCTGAAAACCTGCCTCTGAAAGTTTTGATTTATCCAAACGGCTGTTTTTCGGCCGCACCGCCTTTGTCAGCCCGTATTCTTCGGTTGTTACCGGGATGACCTGTGTCCGCAGACCGTATTGCCGATAACACTCAGTGCACAGCTCATACCAGCTGATATAGCCTCCCTCATTAGTCGCATGGTAACAGCCGTATTTTTCAGTCTCAATCATGTCGATCAGAAGGCGCGCCAGATCACGCGAATATGTCGGCGTTCCTATCTGATCGTTGACCACCCTCACGGAGTCCTTCTTTTTTCCCAGGTTGATCATCGTCCTGATGAAGTTCTTTCCGTTCATTCCGAAAACCCAGGCGGTCCGCACTATGAAATACTTTGAAAGTAATTTTCTCACGGCAAGCTCACCGTCAAGTTTGCTTTGTCCGTACACATTCAGCGGCATATAACACTCGTCATCCGGTTTCCACGGGCGCTCCCCCTGCCCGCCAAACACGTAGTCCGTCGAGATATAGAGCATCTTCGCCTGAAATTCTTTGGCTGCCCTTGCTATATTTTCCGTACCTTCCGCATTGATCGCATGCACCTTCGCACGATTATCCGATTCCTCCGCGGCATCCACCGCCGTCCATGCCGCACAGTGGATCACCGCATCCGGGCGATACCTGCAGAAGACATCCCGAACTGCCGTTTCATCTGAAATATCCAGCTGTATGTAGGGGACTGCTGTCACCGCCGCGCCGTCGACAATACCGGAATACTCACTCTGGATATCACTTCCGGTAATCCGGTGCCCTCTTCCGGCTCCCTCGTTGACAACATCGTATCCGAGCTGACCGCAAACCCCTGTGACCAACAAATTCATATTACGCGCCTCACTGTCATATACAATCGTTATCAGACATCCGTTCAGATCAGCGCTGCCTGAACGCCAGAACATAATCATCCGAAAGCATATTTCTGGCTGTCACATAATGCCTGTGGTTCCTGATCTGAAACCATATCATCTTCATCAAAGACTTCTCTTCAAGTATCCTCTTTCTTCCGGAAGTAAACGCCAATCGATCCTCGATCAGTTTGGCTTTTCTTTTATATCCGTTTCTTCTGCATTCTTCGAGGAAAAACTTTTCCATCTCCATGGAAAAACTGACTTCTTCGAGTCTTCTGGTTCTGCGCAAAGAGTATTTCGGTGCGGAAGCACTGTCGGAATGCCTCCTATACCGTATCGTTTTCCTATTGAGCAAATAGAGCGTTTCCTCGATTGCCGCATATGCCCACAGCATGGCATCATGCGGCGCATTGATATTATCTCTGTCCCAAAGCTTTTCGATCAGGCTTCTCCGGGCACAATACGTACATCCCGGTCGCAGAACCGACAGGGAGCCGCTTTTAAATTCCGGTTTTTCAACTGTACCGTCATTCCTGTTCAGCCCCGCGATTTTAATCTTCTCTTTCCGGTCTACATTGAGCACTTCATAATTCGAGACAAGCAACCGGATATCGTCATTCCCTTCCATGACGTTCTTCATGACCTCAACTTTATCTTTCATCCAGATATCGTCCTGATCACAGAGAAAGACGAGATCCCCCGAACACCTCTTAAAGACCTCCCGAAAGTTTGTCTTCCATCCGAGATGCGTCTCGTTTTGGCTGTTCTTCCAGTTCCCTAAACCATACTTTGCAATATATTCATTTACGAGCTCGTACGTTCCGTCCGTCGATCTGTCGTCCAGTATGATCACTTCATTCGGTTGTACCGTTTGAGTTCTTACCGAATCAAGAAGTTCCCGTAAATACTTTTTTCCATTGTATGTTGTCATCGCGATTGATGTCTTCATTACGGATCTCCTTCGGGTTTCGATCAGATAGTCAACAGCACAGATCGTGCGGGGGAATTTCAAATACTGCTGTCGGAGCGCAAAACGCCCTGCCGGGACAGTATCCCAACGGGGCGTTCGGTTTCGCTATGATCACACTTGTCATACGTCCTCCCGGAAAGTATCCGGATGCTGTGGATCAAACATCTCATTGGCCCACATTACAGTCACCAGGTTTTCGGTTTCACTCAGGTTTATTATGTTATGCGTATATCCCGGAAGCATATGGACTGCCCGGATTTTATCTCCGCTCACCTCAAACTCAAGGACCTCATCTGTTCCGATTTTTCTTTCCTGGATCAATCCGTGTCCGGAAACAACAATGAAAAACTCCCATTTGGTATTATGCCAATGCTGTCCCTTTGTTATCCCGGGCTTGGATATATTAACACTGAACTGCCCGTGATCGACGGTTTTCAACAACTCGGTAAAGCTGCCGCGATCATCGCAGTTCATTTTGAGATCAAATGTTACCTTATCCTTCGGCAGGTATGACAGATACATGCTGTACAGTTTCTTCTCGAACGATCCTGCGGGTATCGCGGGCATGATCAACGTCTGCGGCTGATCATGGAACTGATGAAGCAATTCAACGATCCTGCCGAGTGTCGCTTTATGCGTCACCGGCACGTAACAATACCGTCCCTGCTCCGTCGCATTCGGCGTCAATCCGTCATATTCAATGCCGTTGACAACCTCCCCCGTTCCGGGATACTCTGCCCTGTGCGGATGTCCCTCGATCGCGTCGTACATCTCCTCGATCAGGTCATCAATAAAGAGCATCTCCAGCTCTACGCTCGGATCATTGACCGTAATGGGAAGATCATTGGCAATGTTATTACAAAACGTTCCGACCGCACTGTTGTAGTTCGGCCTTACCCACTTACCGACAAGGTTCGGAAAGCGGTATACATATACCTGCGCGCCGGTTTCCTTCTCATAGCGAAAGAACAATTCTTCGCCGTCGCGTTTGCTCAGACCGTACTCGCTGGTGCCAAACCGGCCGGCAAGCGTTGCCTGAAGGGATGAACTCAACATAACCGGACATTTGTTTCCGTGCTTTTTCAAGGTCTCCAGCAATGTTGACGCAAAGCCATAATTCCCGGCCTTGAACTCAGCCGGATCCTTGGGCCGGTTGACGCCTGCCAGATTAAAAACGAAATCGCAGTCCGAACAAAACCGGTCAAGGTCATCCTGCGTATTGTCAATATCGTACTCAAAGATATTGTCAATCGTGATCTTCGCCCGTGTTCTGTTCTTTCCGTCTCTTATGTTTTTAAGATTCTCAACGAGATTCCGACCGACAAAACCCGCTGCACCGGTAACTAAAATATTCATACTCTGCACCTTCAGATATCTTTTCGCCAAACCATTTTATTGACAACACCGACATAGGATTGTATGAGCTTCACGACTTTATCGGAAACATTCGTATCCGTATAATCGGGAACCGGAACGGCGCCGCCGTTTTTCTCTTCGCGCACCATGTCCACTGCCGTATCAACGGCCTGCAGCAAACCTCTGGTATCAATTCCGGAAAGTACAAAGCATGCCTTATCCAGCGCCTCCGGCCTTTCCGTGGAGGTTCTTATACACACCGCGGGGATGGGATGTCCGATGGACGTGAAGAAACTGCTTTCCTCCGGTAATGTGCCCGAATCGCTCACGACCGCGAATGCATTCATCTGCAGGCAGTTGTAATCATGGAATCCGAGCGGCTCATGCCGTATGACTCTGGGATCCAGCTGAAATCCGCTTGCCTCAAGTCTCTTGCGGCTTCTCGGATGACAGGAATAGAGAATCGGCATATCATATTTTTCCGCCATTTGATTGATCGCGGTAAACAGGCTCGTAAAATTCTTTTCGGTATCAATATTCTCTTCCCGATGTGCGGAAAGGAGGATGTATTTTCCCTTTTCCAATCCTAACCGCTGATGAACGTCTGACGATTGGATCGCGTTCAGATTCGCGCTCAAAACCTCCGCCATCGGAGATCCTGTCACGTATGTCCGCTCCTTTGGCAATCCGCAATCCGCAAGATACCTGCGGGCGTGCTCCGAATACGCCAGATTGACATCGGAGATGATATCGACGATCCTCCGGTTGGTTTCTTCGGGAAGACATTCGTCCTTGCAACGGTTTCCGGCTTCCATATGGAAAATGGGAATATGAAGACGTTTCGCACCGATCACCGACAGGCAACTGTTGGTATCTCCCAGAACAAGAACCGCATCGGGTTTCATTTCAGCCATTGCTTTATAACTCGACGCAATAATGTTACCCATTGTTTCCCCGAGGTCCTGTCCTACCGCATCCAAATAAAGATCCGGATCCTCCAGTCCGAGGTCCCTGAAGAAAATCCCGTTCAGATTGTAGTCATAATTCTGTCCGGTATGGACAAGTATGGTGTCAAAGTACTTTCTGCATTTTCCGATAACTGCCGCAAGACGGATGATCTCAGGACGTGTTCCCACGATGATCATCAGTTTAATTTTTCCGTTTTCTTTCCACTCGGGATAACCCATCTGTCTCGTCTCCTGATCCTTTTGTTAGGCCTCAACCAAATGAGGTCTTCCTTCCAGTTCTTCCCTGACATAGTCTGTAGTCATTATCTTTTTCACTACGCCATCCACATCCAGGCGGTTTGTGTTATGACTCGTATACGCTTCGTCTCCCTCGGTCTGAACGGTTCCCTGCACATAGAACTTATCATAATTCAAACCTCTGGCATCGGGACTGATCCTGAAATAATTCCCCATATCCGTACTTCTCAGCCGCTCCTCACGGGTCATCAATGTCTCATAGAGTTTTTCTCCGTGTCGCGAGCCGATCACCTTACATTCGGTCTCACCGAAAAGTCTCATGACTCCCGCTGCCAGATCACCGATCGTGCTGGCATCTGCTTTTTGAATAAACAAATCACCCGGTTCTGCATGCTCGAACGCAAAGGCAACCAGATCAACTGCTTCGTCCAGATTCATCAGAAATCTGGTCATCTGGGGATCCGTGATCGTAATCGGAGCTTTTCTCTTAATCTGGTCGATAAACAGAGGTATTACCGAGCCTCTGCTGCACATTACATTTCCATATCTCGTGCAGCACAGAACCGTCCCCGAGCGATCATATGCAGTCTGGGCTCTCGCACCGACAATCTTTTCCGCAACAGCCTTGGTCATTCCCATGGTGTTGATCGGATATGCCGCCTTATCTGTACTGAGGAACACTACTCGCTGCACCTTATTTTCCACAGCCGCGGTAACCACATTATCCGTTCCGATGATGTTGGTCCGAACTGCCTCCATAGGGAAGAACTCGCAGGACGGAACCTCCTTCAGGGCTGCCGCATGGAAAACATAGTCGGCGTTGTACATCACATCTCTCACGCTGTCCAGGTTGCGGACATCACCGATGAAAAACTTGACCTTTCCGGCATATTCGGGATACTGCGCCTGCAATGTATGCCTCATCCAATCCTGCTTTTTTTCATCACGTGAAAAGATCCTGATCTCGCCGATATCCGTCGCCAGAAAATGCTTCAGCACCGTGGATCCGAATGATCCCGTCCCTCCGGTGATAACCAACACACGGTTGCTGAACGATTCCGCGATATTGGTACGATTGTACTCCTTTACCGACATGGTAATACTCCTTTCATGCTCGCAAATCCGGATGAAAACATCCCGAAATACGGTTATCTGTTATTGTACATCTTCTCGTAGTAGTGTTGGTACTCACCGTTGATGATCTCCTCCCACCAGCTGCGGTTCTCCAAATACCACTTTATTGTCTTCTTAATTCCTTCCTCGAAGCATGTTTCGGGAAGCCATCCCAGTTCCTCATGGATCTTGGTAGGATCGATGGCATAGCGAAGATCGTGTCCTTTCCGATCCGTCACATACGTGATCAGGTCCTCGCTCTTGCCCAGCTCACGGATGATCAGTTTGACAATGTCAATGTTCCGCATCTCGTTATGCCCGCCGACATTGTAGACTTCTCCGATCCTTCCTTTTCTCACGATAAGATCAATTGCCTTACAGTGATCCTCAACGTAGAGCCAGTCACGGACATTCAACCCCTCCCCGTAGACCGGAAGCGGCTTATCATACAGACAGTTGACGATCATCAGCGGGATCAGCTTCTCCGGAAAATGATACGGACCATAATTGTTGGAGCATCTGGAGATCGTAACCGGAAGGCCATACGTACGATTGTATGCCTGAACCAGAAGATCTGCCCCCGCCTTCGACGAGGAATACGGTGAGCTCGTATGGATCGGTGTATTTTCCGTAAACAGCAGATCCGGACGATTAAGCGGAAGATCACCGTACACTTCATCCGTGCTGACCTGGTGATACCTCACATTACCGAACACTCTGCACGCATCCATCAACGTTGCGGTACCGAGAATGTTGGTCCGTAAGAATACTTCCGGATCCTCAATGGAACGATCCACATGGCTTTCCGCAGCGAAATTGATCACCGCATCCGGCTGTTCCTCCTCAAACAAAGCAAACACCGTCTCTCTGTCACAGATATCCGCCTTGACAAAGCGGAATTTGTCATTGTTCATGACCGGTGCAAGTGTCGACAGATTGCCCGCATATGTAAGCTTATCGATACAGATTACCCGATCCTCCGGATGCGCTTTCAGATAGTAGTGTATGAAGTTTCCTCCGATAAAGCCGGCGCCGCCGGTAACAACTATTTTCATTGTATTGTCCTCCACAATAGATACCTTTCGGCCTTATAGACTTTCACCTTTATGCAACTGCCGACTCACATAGAGATGATCTTGCCGTTTGCAACGGTTCTCAGGTGCTTCCCATACGGGCTCTTTCCGTAACGATCTGCCGATTCGAGGAGACTCTCCTTACTGATCCAACCGTTTCGATATGCGATCTCTTCCGGCGCCGAAATCTTTACGCCCTGTCTTTTCTCCACCATGCGCACAAAATCCGCGGCATCCACCAGACTGTCTACCGTTCCCGTATCCAGCCATGCAAAGCCGCGACCAAGCAGCTTTACATCCAGTCTGTCTTCCTTCAGATACATCTCATTGATCGATGTGATCTCCAACTCGCCTCTCGCGCTCGGCTTAACGGCATTGGCTTTCTGACATACATCCTTCGGATAGAAATACAGTCCGGTAATACAATAGTTGCTCTTTGGGTTCTCAGGTTTTTCCTCAACGGAAATAACCCGCCCGTTTTCATCGAATTCGACAATTCCAAATCTCTGCGGATCCTCAACATAGTATCCATAGATCGTCGCACGTCCGTTCTTTGCATTTTCCACCGAACTGCTCAGAATCTTACTGAACCCGCTGCCGTAGAAAATATTGTCCCCCAGGATCATTGCGCCTTCTTCCCCTGCAAGGAACTCCTCGCCGATGATAAATGCCTGCGCAAGACCATCGGGTGAAGGCTGAACCTTATATTCCAAATGAATCCCGTAATTCTCGCCGTTTCCGAGCAGGTGTTCAAACCGAGGAGTATCCTCGGGGGTGCTTATGATCAGAATATCCTGAATACCTGCCAACATCAAAGTTGACAACGGATAGTAAATCATCGGTTTGTCATAGACGGGCAACAGCTGCTTGCTTGTCACCATAGTCAAGGGATATAATCTCGTTCCCGCACCGCCTGCTAAAATAATCCCCTTCATAGAAACTCTCCTTTCTCTGCTTCGGATAATACCCTCTGTGACTGACGATTGTCAACCCGGTCCGGCACTATCCTTCCCGAATTACCAGGTCGTGCTGTAATCCGGCCTGTCTCCCAACAGAATATTCATATACGGCGTATATCCGTTTTGTTTGAGCAACTGGTTGATCAGAATTGCAATGGCCACAAACTCCAAAAACATAAGCAACAATTTCACGTTTTGCTTCCTGTGCTCTGCCTGAGCAGTCGGTGTTGACACAACGACTTCTCTTTTTAGCATCGGGATCAGTATGGCACAGAGGATGCTTGCATTATTCATCAACCGTCCCATTACCAGTTCGAGCGGAATTGCTACATAGATTGCAATGGATACAAAATAGTACCAAAACAGAAAATGCACCGCCCGATCATCCGTACCGGAAGCCCGGAAGAGATATGTAACGCCCGCAAGAAATACCAGTCTTGACAACAATCCGAAAGAGAAGAGCGTCGGATCCGGAGTGGAATGAGCTCCGAGAATACCACCCACCACTCTGTAAAAGAAGGCTGTCCGCAGCAGAATCGTTGCCGTGACTCTTGTCAGGAGTGCCAACGTAATGATGATTGAGAAGTTCCGCTTGAACATATCGGCGGATTTCTCAACCTTTCTTCTCTTGCGAAGTGCCGTGAAAACCATGCATCCCAACGGTAAAACCGCTGTTATATGAAACAACATAAGCGCTGCAGTCCCGCAGATCGCCGTCCTGACTTTTCCCTGATTAAATTTGTAAATCCAGTACAACGATATCGCGATCACTATATACTGTCGATATGCGGAAATCGTGTAAACTACAAACATCGATGATATGAAGAACAACGCCATCGAAAAATCTTTTGTAAACCTGGTTACTGCATAAAACAGTACCATCGTCATCGAGGATAATAGGATCACTCGGAACGAGAGGTAATCCAACCCGAGACGCAACGCCGCTTTCATAAGATAAAAGTAGCCTATCTCCTGCGCGTTATCGGACGAACTGACGCCGTTTCCCACCATGTTGTAGTGGGTATAATACCCATAGAAGTCTGAACCGTTCAGCGAAAAACAATATATGAGTATAAAGGAAATCGCCAAAATAAAGCACACTGTCTTCTTTTGTTTGAAATTCGCAACATAGAAAAGAAAACAGATCAGCGGAAAGATCACAAATATCGGTTCAATCGCATACCTCATCAGACTACTCCGGTTAATCCATAACGACTTAATTACCTTTTACGGACTTTCTTAACACCCCTTTTATGTATTGGACATAAAGCGGGTTCTTGGTAATGATCCAAAACAAGAGCGTCAACAGACAATATGACACGCCGCCGACAACTGCCTTGACTGTTGTCAAAAGAAAAGCGTTCGAAATAATGCCGTTGAACGGTCGTACTATAAGCACCATAATAATCCCCAGGATTACATAAATCAATAAATCTGAAGCGGTTCTTATGAGCTTTCTCTTATCGCACATGAAAACAATTTGAATTGCCAGCGCGGCAACCTCGGAAACAATGGTCGTAATCTCTGCGCCCATTGCGCCGTATTGCGGGATCAGGAAAAAATTCAGAATGACATTGATGATTGCTCCGACTACGGTCGCCTTAATGTATATTGATTCCTGTCCCTGCGGGATCAGGTACTGCATTCTGATCGCATTGGAAATACATTTGACGATAACGATCGGCGCAAATGTCATAATCAGCATGATACATTCCGTATAGCCTTTTCCGAGAAAAAGCGGGATGAACTCCTGCGCGATTGCAATAATGCCGAAGCAAAGTGCCGTTCCCAGCATCATGATTCCGCTCAGCCCATCGAAAAAGAAAGCCTTTGCCTTCTCCCTGTCCTGCTGGAACAGTACAGTCATTCGAGGCAGCAGAACCGTTCCGATCCCTGTAAATACCGCAAGCGGAACATTGATCACTTTATCGACATTATAGTAATACCCCGTTTGCTCATAGGTGCTGAACACGCCTAACATCAACTTGTCTGTACTATGATATACCGTCATTGCTACAAGCGGAACAAACAAGATCACATTCGGTTTTATGTGCTTGAAAATATTGCTGCGGTTGACCCCCTTGAAACAAATGCCCCCATCCTTTAGCAGATTGATCCAGAGGACCAGATGGCTCAGCGCTGCACTGGCCAACATGATCACCGTATAGATCCACAGATCCCCTTCATCTTTTACAAAAATAAACAGTGATGCCACTCCCAAAATACGGAAAAACAGGTTGCATCTCACCGTAAAGCTGAAATTCTCGACGCCGAAGTAAAACCAGGATACATCAAACATATATCCAACCAGCGTGATCAACTGCAGAAACACCATCAGCCTGTTTTCACGACAAAACAAAAAATAGCCCGAATAGCAGACTGTCGCTATAACACAGGTCGCCAGTTGCAGAATATAGATTTCCGCAAAGATGCTCTTTCTTTTCTCCTTGTCTGTTTCGGTCGCAATTGCTCTCGTTCCGTAATTAATCGTTCCGAGCATCGCAAATAAGGTAAAAAAGGACGCGACCGAGGTTGTGTATGAAAAAATTCCGAGTTTCGTGGAACCCAGCACTCTGGCTATATACGGTGTCGTAATCAACGGAATGATAGTATTCACAACCTGAAGATACGTTTGGAGCCTGAGATTTTTAAACAAAGAAGACTTCATTTTTACTCTTTCCGAAAGATCATTGTTTTCATCAATGTCAAATAAGCAGATGGTTTACAGGCCGTAGAACTCCCTTAAAAACTGTGCCGTCTTTCGAATTCCCTCCTCAAGCGAGATGGGATTCAAACAACCGTACGCAGACTCGTATCTTGCGATATTTAGGAAATTCACGGGTACATCCACTTTCCTGCCTTCCGTAAACCGGACATCAACCTTCTTGTCCAACGCCTTCTCCAGGGTTTTCAGTACCTGTCTGATACTTGTTCCGTAGCCACAGCCAAGATTATATACATGTTGCTCGTCATTACCGTTGACAATGTTCAGTATTCCCCGCACTGCATCATCAATATATATGAAGTCCCTTACTACCGAACCATCGCCGTATACCACGATCTCTTCGTCCTTCAGCGCTTTATACGTAAAGGTTGTCACTGCTCCTAAGATCCCGTTCGGTCTCTGATACGGTCCGTAAGGATTTGAAAGCCGTATTATACGATAATCAAGCCCATGCATATAATGATACATATACAGAAGCTTCTCGATCGTGATTTTCTGCACCCCGTAACTTGTAATCGGGTTCGTAGGCGCATTCTCATCCAACGGGCAAACAGCATCTTTATCATAGATTGTTCCCCCGGACGAAATAAAGACGACTTTTTTAACCCCCTGTTGAACACATGCCTCAAAAAGGGCGGCGGACATCACAACATTGGCCATGATCTCGTTCGGGATCGTTCTGTTGGAAGTTGTAGGCACGATCGTGCTGACGAGATGATACACGACATCCTGACCGGCAACAAGTTTGTCAAAATCCGTGTTCAGATCAAACTCCGATTCAAGAATGCTTAAGCCGGGAATATTCTTTGACTGTATCGTCTCAAAGAAGTCCCTGCTCCTGTCAACCACTGTAATTTTATTGTCCGGATCTTTTGCCAGTTCAATCACAAGATTAGTTCCGATAAATCCGGCAGCGCCCAATAGAATGATGTTCAAAGCGAGCTCCTTTTTTGTTATTCCAATACTTCGTATACCTTTTGATTAAACGCCTCAACTGAATACTCATCTTCCGCAAGTCTGCGGCAGGCATTCATGCTCTCACTGTCTTTTTTCTTCGTGTTTCTTACAATCTGTTCCAACGAATCCACGCTGATGTCGTCACAATATCGTATCGCGGGATTATCTCTGTCCGCCAGATACCTCAGCCCACTTGTATAAAAACAGCAGACAGGGGTCTCACAAGCAAAAGAGATCAGACACGAAAGAGGCATTGTATCCGCTGTACTGGCAAGAAGATACAAGTCAGACAACGCATATATCCGCGCCAATTCCTGCTGATCGTTCATATATCCGATCGTAGTCATATTCTTTGGGATGTCTTCCGGATTCAGATTTCCGTCATACCCGACATTTACGAAATGATACTCCGTATCCTGAAGCCGCTTTGCTATCTCAAAGAAATATTCTTTCACGCCTTTTCTCGGGTTGGAGTAGTTTGCTACCGTAAGGATGATTACCTTATCTTTCGGAATCCCGTATTTGTCATAGAGCGATCCGTCAATCTCATACTTATATGTTTCCAGATCAACACCCCAGGATACTCTCTTCATGGGCTTATCTTTGACCAACGGGGATTCCCTGAATTTAACCAGATTCGTTTCCGGTCCGATCAGCGTCATCGTATCAAACCCTTGATACGCTTCTTTCTTTCGATTGAAAATGGTCTGCGACCGATCGAAAAACAAGCTCTTGGGGTAGCTCTTTTTCTTGGGGCAATCGCCGCATCCTGATTTATATCTTTCGCACTTCTCGCTGTAGCAACACTTTCCGAGTGCAGGATATTCATCCGGCGTAACATATGCCGTTTGAATCCCGTTTTTCTTCAGATACTCCAGCAGCTTTTTCTCATTCAGGTAATACCCATGAATGTTCAGAAGGATCACTTTCCTGATCTCGTTCTTTTTCAATGCGGAAAGCAGTCTGCGGGTAGCAGAATTGGAAAATACTCCCTGATATCCGGTAATAAGAGACAACGCCTTGTGCATCAGAAACTCAAGCTTCCCGTCGATTCTGATAATATGATCGTCTCCGCTTTTCTCACCGCGCCCGAAAAATACGAACGTCTCATAGCCATGTGCTTTTCCATACTCATACAGCTGCTTGGTCATCGCACCGGTGCTGCTGAATTCATAAACAGAATTGATGATTGCTACTTTATCCAAGTTTATTCTCCCCGGGCATCAGCGAAATATTGCGGTGCTTACCGCCTACTGCAAATAGAATCTGTCGAAAGAGGCCCGATCAGTAATCCCATAATCCTCAAATCGAAACGCTGCTTCCTCGATTGCAATTCCGTCATACCAATTCAGCGTTTCATCGATGTTCGGTGTTTCCACTCCGGCAAATACGGCTACTTGCTTAATTATACTCAGTCCATACGAAAAATCCGCTGTGAAATATCTGGAATGCAAGTCCGGAATAACTCCTCCGTCAACACTTACGGTCGGCGTGGGCAACCCTTTAAATGCTTGTATGGACGATAATTTTCTCGTCATGGCTTCCGCCGTCGGGCTCTCATAGTGTATTCGTAATGATTTGACATAATTGAGCTCAAATTCCGGAAGAGCCTTACAGATTTCCTGTACCTCCGTGTCGCAAGCCAGCAACAACTCCGACGATTCATCGTCCCACTCTTCGTAAAATAACGGCATCGAAGCATATGTTTTTCCGGGCTTCCAGTCTTTAAACAACGTTTTAAGCCTTGTCGTATGCAAGATCGGATTGGACGGCGTCAGGGTTAGGTTCAAAAAATCGGGAATTACAACGCATCGCTTGTCAAAAATGGACTCTATTATCTCCGCACATCTTTGGCCATTGCTTTTTGGCAGGGCTGCCACATGCAGTTCATCCCGATATCCGGTCGATCTGACTGTTCTTCCCTTTTGAACCAACCTGGCTATAGCGGGCACTCTCTCTATTCCAAAGAACGTATTTCCGCGGTCGATACATCTTTTAAACGCACACTCACTTCCGCCATTGCCCGGTACGACACCAATCAGTGGATTCGAATCCGTGTTATCATAAATCGTATCTGCAACAGCATTCATCACAGTCGAAGGCACAGTCACCATGATTAGTTCCGCATCCCGGAATGCCCGACACGGATCTTTCGTGGCAAGCTTAATATTCCCTGCATGAGTGGTAATTCCCTGCTCATCTACAATATTTAAACAATTGTTGTATATTTCGGGCGTAGATGTATAGACGGTTACATCATGCTTTTTCTCTGCGCAATGCACAGCGAATTGAGTTCCGATGTTTCCCCCTCCGACTATGGTTATTCTCATTATTCCAATTCCTCTTTCATTGCAGCGATCAAAATGTCATTATCAATCGTGTTTCTGACTGCCAGCCGCAAATAATTTCTGCCGTTTGTCTTTGTTGTCAATTCTTTTATAAGCAGATTATGTTTAATGAGTAACGTTTTTAACAGTTCCTTGGGGCTGATCCTTTCTTCCAGTTCTACCATTACGAAATTGGCCTGTGAAGGGATCACTCTTACTCCCCTGATCGTTGCCAATTCGCGTTGGAAACGAGCACGTTCAACTCTCAGCTTTGCAAGAGCGGCCGCGTAATCTTTCTTATATTTTTCTTCTATCTGCATATAGAATTCGCCGAAAGAGTTAATGTTCCAGATGGCAACATCTTTTTTCATCTTTTTTATGGTTTCCGTATCTCCTGACGCCAAAACTCCAAGGCGCAGTCCGGGAACACCATACGACTTGGAAATACTCTTCATGACATACAGATGCGGGTTTTGCGCCAGAATATCTTGATAGATGAGCGTGCTGTCTGCTTCATCTGCAAAATCAACAAACGATTCATCGATGATGAGTTTTATTCCTCTTTTCTTGCTCCAATCGATCAGCCGCAATAACCCTTCTTTAGGGATATAGTTTCCGCTGGGATTATCCGGGTTGATCACAACAAGGTTTTGTATGTCCTTGTCGTCAAAAAACCTCATAATGTCTTCAGCCGTATAAGAATAATCGTTATTGTCTGGTGTAAAATCCACGGATTTTTCCCTGTCAAACCGATTGGGATATTCATCAAACGTCGGCCGGATAAACCCGACCGTGCCGTGAAGATTCTCCATAAGGCTCTTGATCAGTTCTGCCGCTCCGTTTCCGACAAGGATACAATCCTGATGAACGCCGAAGTTTTTTGCCGCAAGCAAACTGTTAACACGCATACCGGACGGGTATTCCGTCAGAAGCACGGAGAAATTCGCCTTAATCTCGTCTATCATTTTTTGGGGCGGAAAATACGGGTTTACAAGATAACAAAAATCCAGTAGTTTCGGATATCTCCAATAACCGCCGTAACGCCCCTGCAGCAATCGCACTTTCTCATCTTCATCCGGAGTAAAAATCGACTCCGCAATATCCAGGTCCTGGATGTCATCAATCTCATACCATTTCTGTCCGTCCAGTCGCTTCGCCTTAATAACCGGTTCGTCAAGCATCGTAATAACACGGAGAACCTGCTCATAATACTCGTTCTCACCCAACGCGGATTGGTATGCATCCAAGAACGGAACATAATGCGTTTCTGAGAACTGCCTGCTGAATTTATACAGATTAACCGTCTTAAAGTATTCCTTAATTTCGTTGAATTTAAACTTCTTGCCCGGCACAAAAGCTTCAATGGTATCGTCCTCGCCAAGTTTCACGCAAGTGCCATCCATCCAGGATTCATATTTGTCAACCAATGCCAATGTTTCTCTCGGGTCCGAAACAAGCGCATCGAGAACCGAATCCTCAAATATCAGATCTGACTCAAAAAGAAGCGTATCCTCTTTTACAAGCCAGTCTTTTGCAAGTGCGAGCGAATAGATATTATTGGTTTTATCATAGATAGGATTGTTTACATAAACTATCGGTGTCTTGATATCAAGGGTTCCGATATAATCAATCAGTTTTTGTCCCTCATAACCGACCACGATAACAATACGAGACAACTGCAGCTTTTCTATCTGATGAAGCATACGATCGATTAACGTAACCCCATTCACTTTAACCATGCACTTGGTATTATTCTGCGTCAGTTCCTTTAAGCGTTTTCCCATACCTGCTGCTAAAATAATCGCTTGCATTCTTTTCACGCGTGGTGCTTTCACAAAAACACCTTTCTCCTTTCATTTCATCAATCAAAGCACGCTCTTTATCCGGATATCGCGAATAATCAACAAAACCGGCAGAGACCTGTTAATTCACTGACATCTATGGACGGGTATTGCTTCCCGGCGCCCTCCAGTTAACCACGGCATCATCCGGTGTTCCCATAAACTCCTCCATCGTCGCAGATGTCTCTGAATTGACCCCCTCGTGAGTCAAAACCGTTTTAATCGTATCGAAAATGATCTTAACATCATTTATGAACGTAACATTCTTGGTATACCAAACATCCATGGCAAATTTATCTTCCCACGATACTGCATTTCTGCCGTGTGCCTGCGCATAACCGGTTAATCCCGGTCTCACATCGTGCCTGTGATGCTGTTCCTCGTTATATCTGTCCAAATACCGTACCAGTAGCGGTCTGGGACCGATCAAAGACATGTCCCCTTTCAGAATATTCAGCAATTCCGGGATTTCATCCATGCTTGTCTTGCGCAACCAGGTTCCGAACGATGTCAGTCGCTCACTATCCGGCAATAGTTCCCCATTCTCGTCCCTGGCATCCGTCATCGTCCTGAATTTATACAGACAAAACAACTTCTCTTTTCCGGTCTTCGGGTTTATCTTTCCCGCTCGTTCCTGCTTAAACAAAACCGGCGATCCGAGTTTGATCCTTACCAAAACTGCAATTATTATATACAGCCACCAAAAAAGGATAATTACTACCAAGGAAGCAATAACATCAATAAAACGTTTAAAAACCAGGGCATATGGGCCCCGTTTAGCCTTTTCCATATATCACCTGTTTGATGTTTATATAAACAGTATTATACAAACAGTATTTTCACTACTCAGTTACAATTCCGACATGTTCGGGCATTTTGCAGAATCACTCGGAACTCGTCCCGGTAATTATCCTGTATGCCGTCTCAACCGAATAATATGTGTTCAGATAATCCGTCTCCCTTTTGTACATATCCGGGTCGGAGTATTGATTAATCGCATCGTTTACCGTCATTGCGAACGCATTCTCATCGTTGCTTTCGCACCACCAGCCAAATCCGGCGTCAACAATAACTTTGCCGATATCCGAACTTGTATCGGTGCACGCTAGAACCGGAATTCCAACTTGCATATAGGAAAGTAATCTGCTCGGAAAATTCGGGATTGTAAACCTGTGATCCAGAAAGATCAGTCCGACATCACACGCACCAACCAACATGTCATATTCTTCCTTTGGAATTTTCCTTATCAGCTTAAAATTCTTCTGCCCGGAGTTCGTTTGGTAGTCATCTAGCGTCCGATATTCCGTTCCGTCCCCGACTACGACAAAACAAGCTCTGTCTTCCCCCTCGCAAGCTTTTAAGCATTTGATCACAAACGGAATATCCTGTGGCTTTCCAAGGTTTCCACCATAAATGAACGCAACCTTATCGGAAGGAATGCCGTATTTCTCGCGTATCGCCTGTCTGTCGGCTTTGCTTACTCTTTTTTCTACTACTTCAATACTGTTGGGACATATCTCAACGTTGGACGGATCAATCTCCGGATTATTCCCGATGACATAATCCATATTGGCCTGAGACATACAACCGATAGTATCTGACAACAGATACAATTTCTTTTCTGTCTTTCTGAAATATCGATAAATAAAGCCCTTCAATCCGGATGTTTTCATCATCCCAAGGTCAACCGCGTTTTGAGGAAAAATGTCTTTTAACAAAAGATATGTTCTTACATTGTCGCGTTTCTTCACGAACTCAACCGCCTTATTGAACGTGATCGGCGGCGTGCTGTAAAGCACCAGATCAAAGACTACATTTGAAAAACCATTCTTAATCGATTTAATGTATTTTTTCGACACCTGCAGTGTGGAAAGACCCTTTTTTATTATATTTTTACCGCCCCGCATCATATCAATATCGACATGAGCGATAACACAGTTATCCTTTCCTCCGAAACATGACAGCCTTTGTATTTCTTTCTTTCCGGGGCTTAACGCATAAACACTGTGTCCATGTTTCAAAAAACATCGGAGCAGATCACAGTATATTGTGCGTTCTTCAATATCATCTATATGCCCCACCGTAAGAAACAATACGTTCATTATCCGTGTCACCTCAAATTACTGTTGTTCTTTTTTATGCATCGGCCTTCTCTTTTCAACCGGCGGTAATTTCATATAATCCCCATACGCTACGGTCAGATACTGGTGATAATCGGAAATACCCCTTAGCTCAGTATTTTCGAATTCAACATCGATATAATTGTCCATCATATCTTGCGAATATTCAAACAAACCTATTTGTCTGAACATAGAGTTGTATATGTTTTTCTTTTTTGTCTTCTTCCGGTTTCCCCATTTGGACACGCTCATATACATCTTCTGTTTGAATTTCGTTCCAAACGGTTTTCCCATGACATGTGTTATGGCAACCAGTACTTTGTTTATTCCTTTATACTGCCGGTAGTCTATCTTCTTCTTTAACATGCCCTGGAGGGCCTTAAGAGTAAAGTTCTTCACCTTGGAAACGACGGGATTGTTCGGAATATTATCCATCACAAACAGGTCAACACACCCCTCATCCATTTGCTTTCGGGGATTGTCCTTTCGCGTGACTCTTTTTACCCAAGTATCCCCGATGATCTCATATTCGTCAGGTTGGTTCTGTTGAAATCTTTCTATGAATTTTTCATAGTTTTTTCTGTCGAACATTATGTCCGCATCATCGTCCCACGGAATAAACCCCTTATGCCGGATCGCGCCTAACAGAGTTCCACCATTTAGACTGTAGTTAATTTCGTTCCGCTTGCAGAAATCATCAATATCAACCAATATCTTCAGCAGATACTCCTGCATATCTTTGATTCCATATGGATCAGAGTTCCTTTTTTCCTCTTCACTTACTGACATAACAAATCCCCTATCATTTTGAAGGAATCAACCACGGTAATTTCGTTGACGATCTCACTGTCTTCATAGTAAAGACCATTTGAATTACGGAAAAGCATTGAAGCCATTCCGATTTGTCTTGGCCCCTGAAAATCCTTGGAAACATTATCACCGATATAAGCTATCTCGCTTGTCGGCAATTTCCATTTGGTCGCCATTATCCGAAAGGCAATGTCACAAGGTTTTCTGAACTGAGGTCCGCCCAACTCATCGGTAATGATAATGTCATCAAAACACTTATCGATGCCCAGCGCCTCAATCTTATTTCTCTGCCCCTCCGGCCTTCCGTCGGTAATAAGCCCGATCTTAATCCCTTTTGACTTTAGGCTCTCAAGTGTTTCCATAACACCGGGAAACAAATGGATCGTCGGTTTGTGATAGCGATACGCATGTATTGCATCAGACTTCTCATCCTCACGCCCGAGCTCTCTCAGGAGTTCATCGATAGCCGGTTTTCCTGCAGCAAAAAACTCCTGAAGCTTTTCTTCATATCCGCCGCCCAGATAATCGCTGACCGCTTTATATCCTGATTGTACGTATTCCTTTTCACTGTACAATGTATCATCCAGATCAAAAATTACGCCCTTGATCTGACGTTTTCCTTCACTGATACACACAGACTGGTCGAAACGGGAATAGACCGCCCCATCGGCAATGTCACCCTGATACTCTATCCTTTCATTATCAAGCAACTTCAAAACCGTTTCGGCGCTTCTTGCCCCCGCCTTCATTGACAACGGTGCGCCGCCGCCGTATCGGGGATTGATCTCGATAAACCAGTCTACGCCTGCCTCATCCCGGATTAACTGCACCGTGATCGGTCCGCAGGGCTTATATTCTCTACAGAGACTCCTTGCCTCATTGATCATCTGATCATCCATGAAGATCCTGGTTTTTAACACTTCCCCGGATCTGACCTGCACGCGCTCGCGCGGAACTATGCTTACCGGTTCCCCGTTCCAGTCGCAAAAGATATCAATGGTATATTCCCGTCCGCTCACAAAAGGCTGTACAATATAATCTTCAATCTGTTCTGCGTATACTTTCAGCGTTTCAACATTGTCAACCTTATAAGCGTTAATACTGCTGGATCCGTCCTTCGGCTTGATAAATGCCGGGTATCCTGCTCTGTATTCTCTCCAATCGTTAACCGGCATGGGCGCCTGCAGTCCGCACTTGACAAAAAACTCACTCGTGTTGTTCTTATCCCGGCAAATTCTGATTTTGTCGGGCTCGCTGATCAATACTTTCGTACCGATCTGCTCAAACTTTTCCTTGTTCTCTGCCAATACCAGCAGATCCGTGTCGATCGTCGGTATCAGCAGATCGATGTTATCTTCCCTGCAAATATGAAGAAGGTCGTCGATATACATGGGATCTTTCATTGCAACGACTCGTCGTACATAGTTACAATAAGCCAGTGCAGGGGCTGTTCCCGCCATATCCGCGCCGTAAATAATCAAGTCTTTATTCAGTACAAGAGCAGCGTTTCTGAATGCCTGAAGTAATTCAACTCTTCTGCCAACTCCCGTAAACAGAATCTTAATCATGCGCCCTCCTACAAAAAGCACCTTCTGATAATCTCTATCACAGTCGCCTGCTGCTCTGCCGTCATCTTGTTGTCGCTCGGCAGGCACAGTCCTCTTCGGAAAATGTCTGCGCCGACATCCGCGCCGCTGCCTGCAATATATGCATTGCTCCTGCCGCGACCGTTTCCTTCGGCAGTGATAAATGCATGCGTACGGTAGATCGGCTGCATGTGCATGGGCTTCCAGATCGGACGACCCTCCGCGTTAAATGCTGCTATCGCATCAAGGATCTCCTGCGGGGAGCTCTTGCCGCTCACGTGCTCGTACAGATAATCCTGCTCGCCGCGCACCATCGGAGCCATCGCGTCCTCATCGATGATCATACAGGAAAGCCAGTAGTTCGGTACACTCTTCTCTGCATCGAACGGGTTCATCTTCACCGGAAGATCGGCAAAGGCCTCCTTGTAACGCTCATAAATCGCCTTCTTCTGTGCGATATGTTCGTCCAGATGAGGGATCTGTCCGCGAACCACGCCGGCAACAATGTTGCTCATACGGTAGTTGTAGCCGACCTCCTCATGCTGATACCACGGAGCTGCTTCGCGTGACTGCGTGGACCACTTGCGAACCTTGTCCGCATCCTCCTTGGAGTTCGTCAGGAACATTCCGCCGGCGGAGCCGGTGATGATCTTGTTTCCGTTAAATGAAATACAATTGTAATTGCCGAGCGAGCCGGTTTCTACCCATTGGCCGTTCAGCTTATATTTTGCGCCGAGGCTCTCCGCAGCGTCTTCAACGATCAATGCTCCGTGTCGGTCCGCAATTGCCTTAATCTCGTCCATCTTGCCGGGTGTTCCATAGAGGTGAGCAACAACGATCAGCTTAACTTCCGGATAAATCTCAAACGCCTTCTCAAGTGCTTTCGGGCACATGTTCCAGGTGTCATACTCGGTATCGATAAATACTGCTTCTCCGTCCTCGTAAGCCACAGGATTGATGCTTGCGTCGAAGGTCACATCGCTGCAGAACACTTTCCGGCCGGCCAGCGTTCCCTCATTCGGACGAGCCTGCCCGTAAAGCTTCTCTCCGGCCAGCTTGGTTGCAAGATGAAGTGCCGCGGTTCCTGCGGACAATGCCACGGCGTACTTTACCCCGACATATTCGGCGATCTGCTTCTCAACTTCGTTGATGTTGGCGCCGACAGTGGATACCCAGTTTGTCTGGATCGCATCATCAACCCATTTCTGCTCTTCCCCGTGCATGGTGGGCGAAGAAAGCCATAGTTTCTTGTCAAACGGTGTTATCCCCGCAAATCGAGGATCTGTCAAAATACTCATTTCTCGTGTCCTTATTGCATTTTCATTTTTTAACTGATGCACATCTCAGCAATCAATCATCCGCTTCCGCTGTAACCTTGCCTTCGCCGACCTCCTCCATCAGCAGACGATACGTCTCGCTGCGGATCGCGTCCACGCCCTCCTGGTGATACGTGTTCACCATGCCGGCAACGAGGCGCTTGATGTCGCGGCTGTTCGCGTAAGCCGCGTCCATAAGGTCGTCAAGATCATCCAGAAAATGATCGATGTCAAACTTCAGAGGTCTTCCGATGTGGATCTTCTCATTTTCCGTCTTCTCGAGGCCTTCCTCGGCCATGAGTTTCTCCTCGTAGAGTTTCTCTCCCGGGCGAAGGCCGGTGTATTCGATCTTGATATCCACGTCCGGCTTAAGACCGGAGAGGCGGATCAGGTTGCGCGCGAGCGTGTCGATCTTGACCGGGCTGCCCATGTCAAGGACAAAGATCTCGCCGCCGCGGGCGTTCGTGCCCGCAAGAAGAACGAGGCTGACGGCCTCGGGGATCGTCATGAAATAGCGGATGATGTCGGGGTGGGTAACCGTGACCGGGCCGCCCTTCTCGATCTGCTTCTTGAAGATCGGGATGACGCTTCCGTTCGAGCCGAGGACGTTGCCGAAGCGAACGGCCACAAACTCGGTCTTGATGTTGCGGAAGAAGTCCGCGTTGGCCATCAGGTCAAGCTTCTCCTTGCCGCCGCGCGTCTTCGTGTAATGGGTGAAGAGCTGCGGGATCTCCGCTGCCTTGCCCTCCTTGATCTTCGCGTCGAAACTCTGGATGATCATCTCGCACAGACGTTTCGAAGCGCCCATGATGTTGGTAGGATTGACCGCCTTGTCGGTGGAGATCAGAACGAAGCGCTTGCAGCCGTGAACCATGGCCGCGTAAGCGGTCTTGTAGGTGCCGATCGCGTTGTTCTTGATCGCCTCGCAGGGGCTGTCCTCCATGAGCGGTACGTGCTTGTGCGCCGCGGCGTGGTAGACAACATCGGGCTTGTACTGCTCGAAGACCTGGAACATTTTCCGCGAGTCGCGCACCGAACCGATCAGCGTCACGAGATCGAGCTCCGGGTGCTTCTCCCTAAGCTCCAGCTGGATGTTATACGCGTTGTTTTCGTAGATGTCGAAAATGATCAGGCGCTTCGGATGGTGGTCCGCCACCTGCCGGCAGAGCTCGCTGCCGATCGATCCGCCGCCGCCCGTCACGAGAACGGTCTTGCCGTGCAGAAAATCGAAGACCTCGCCCATGTCGACCTGGATCGGGTCGCGGCCGAGAAGATCCTCGATGGATACTTTCTTAAGATTGGATACCGAAACCTCGCCGTTGACGAGCTGGTACATGCCGGGCAGGTTCTTGAGCTCGCACCCGGTCTCCTGGCAGATGGCAAGGATGTCTCTGCGCTCCGCCATGCTCGCGGAAGGAACTGCGAGGAAAATCTTCTTTACGTGATAGCGCTCCGCAGCCTCGAGAATGTGCTCGCGGCCGCCGACTACGGGCACGCCGTCGATATAGCGGCCCTGCTTGTTCTTGTTGTCATCGATGACGCACACCACGCGGTCGCCGACTTCCACGGCGCTGTTGATGTCGCGGACGATCATCTGGCCGGCCGAACCCGCGCCGATGACCATGACGTTGTCGCACTCGCCCTTCGGCTTGCCGATGCGCGCCTCAGCCTTGATCATAAGGATGAAGCGGTACGCGAACCGCGCGCCGAGGATGAAGCAGAACTGGATGATCGCGCCGATGATGTAGTAGGAGATCGGCATTCTGCGCATCGTGTAAGTGTCGAACAGAAGCCGCATCATTGCGGTGATTCCGACCGTGTGGATGATCGTGGTGATGATCGATGCGACGATCGTGCGAAGAAGTTCGCTGTAGCTCGCGAACCGCCAGATACTCTTATAAAGACGCAACAAATAGAAGCATAATATCGCCAGTACAATGTAGATCGGCGTAAAATGCTTCCATGCGCTCAAATATTCTGCCGGGATTTCCGAATAGCGACAATCAAAACGAAGCCATAAAGCGAGAAAATAGCTCATGGCAACAACGACGATATCGTAAAGAGCGAGGAATAAAGATACTCCGATCCAGTGCTCCTTACCGAAGAATCGTTTCATCGGTTTAACCTTTTTTTCGGACTTGCTCATCTTGACTATATCGTCCCCGAAAGGGACAGGTTTCCTCCGTATTTTTCTTTCTCCACCCCATAGTCATACAGAATGAGTGTACACCATATCGCCCGAAAATGCAAGTCTTATGGCAAAAGCAGGGTCAGCCGGGGACCGTTCCACAAGGTCTTGTGAACTGTCCGAGACTGACCCTCTACATATCGTTTATTATAAGGAAACACTGACCTGATCAGCGTTTCCTTATAGCCTCCGGCGGATCGCACGAATGCGCAGCGGAAATCTGCCCGCTTCGCGGGCGCGCATTCGGCGGCGATTGACGCAATTGCGTCAATCGATTCAAATTCGGAAAATGCCGCCTCTTACTTCTCAAGCACGAACACGTTGAACGACAACGGCTTGATATGGCCCTTCACGGCGCCGTCCGAAAAACCGGAGCGCTTGTTGACCGCGGGCGCGAAGATCGCGTCGTTGCCGTACTCGCTCTGTGCCTCGGGATCGCCGGAGATCTCGTAGTGCGTGCACTTCGTAAAGCCGGAAAGCTTCGGGAAGGAAACCTTGGCGGCAGGCGCCTTCTTCGCTTCCTTGGCAGCTCCGCCGAACGGCCACGCGGGCTCCACAACCTCCGCGATGCTTGCCACGGTCGGAGCGGCTGCGATATCGCTTCCGAAGCCGGTCACATCGAGCGAGAGCGCGTAGTCCTCGGTCTCGTTGCGGTTGATCACGAACACCGCGAGACGGCCGGACTTCTTGTCCCAGGCGCAGGCCGAATCCACATACGGAACACCGTTCTTGCCAACGTACTGCGACGTGTCATCGATCGCGTAGCCGGGCATGTCGTAGGTCTCGCTTTCGACAGCGACCTGCAGCGAGGTGCCCTTCGCGAAGGAGAGCATCTGCATGAACGCGTAGTGCGAAGCCGAGCGCCATACATTGTCGTGGTTCGAAGCGCACAGAGCGCCCAGACCGCCAGTCATGCAGCCGATCTTCACGCGGTCCGCGTGGCGCAGAAGCGCAAGCTGGATCGACGTCATCGAAAGCATCTGCGTGAGGTCCCCGCCCGGGAAGCGACGCTCGGGCATCTTGTCGGGATCGTGGAACAGATACGGTCTCTCCGGGTTGAAGCGGTAGTGCGAACGAGCCATGTTGTAGCGGCCCCAGCCGGGATGCAGCGGGGAGTTCGGGCGAACCATTCCGCCGTACTCGTCGAAGGAGATCATCATCTTCTTCGGCGAGCGGTGCTTCGACTGCACGTAGTCGCACATCGCGGTCAGCGTGTTGATGAAATCCTCGTAGTAGAGTGCGCCGCCGAGCAGAGCCTTGGTGTCTCCGGGAGGCGCGCTGTGATAATGATGGACGGAGAGGTAGTCGACCGTGTCGTAGCACACGTCGAGCGCCGCCTCATCCCAATCCGGAAAATGCTCCATGAACGGCGCGGAGGAACCGCAAACGCCCGTCTTGATGGACGCGTCGATCCACTTCATCGCCTTCGAGGTCTCGTTGACCATCACGCCGTAAGCGCGCGGGTCCTTGTCCCACGAACCGAGCTGCCACGGGCCGTCCATCTCGTTGCCGAGATACCACGTCTTCACGCCGTACGGCTTCTCATGACCGTTCTTGATACGAAGATCCGACCAGTACGTGCCGCCCGGGAAGTTCGTGTATTCCACGCAGTCCATCGCGTCCTGCGTGCGGCCGGTTCCCATGTTGACCGTGTACAGAGACTTCGTGCCGATCTTCTCCGCCCACTGCAGGTACTCGTCGTGGCCGACATTGTTCGGGATGACCTGGTACCACGCCGGGTCGAGATGCACCTTGCGCTCCGACATCGGTCCGATCGAATCCTTCCACTGCCAAGCCGACACGAAGTTGCCGCCGGGAAGGCGCACAGCCGGAAGGCCCGTCGCCTTCAGCGCGTTGATCACGTCGGTGCGGAAGCCCTGCTCATCGGCCGTCGGATGCTTCGGATTGAACATCGTGCCGTTGACCATCGTGCCGATCGGCTCGAGAAATGCCGAGAACAGCTCATCCGAGATCTCACCGATCTCAAACGACGGATGAACCGTGATTTTTGCTTTCTTAGCCATAGTTGTAAACCCCTTCTATTTCGCCGGCTCTTGCTCGCCGGTTGAAATCTTTTTGATCCATTTTTCGCTCTTTAAGCGGAACCAGCACCACACCGCCTTGACGATCTGGTCGGACTTTAGGCAGATGTAGATCCAGAACGCGTCAAGATGCAGCACAAAGCCCGCGATGATACCAAGAGGCAGAGCGATCGCCCAGAGGAAAATGTTGTCCATGAGCATCAACATCTTCGTGTCGCCGCCGCCTCGCAGCACGCCCTTGGTCATGATGCTGTTGGTCGCCTGGAAGATCAGAATGATACTGATGGCGCTCATCAGCTGGAACGCGATGTCCTTGGTCGTACCGGCGACGTCGTAGCTGTTGACGACCGGGTTCTGGATGATCGTGATGATCAGAGCCGCGACAAGACCGAGCGCAAGGCCAAGGCCGAAGAACATCCAGCCTTGCTTCATCGTCTTCTCCTTGTCACCGGTGCCGAGCGTCTGGCCGGTCACGATCGCACCCGCCTGGCACACGCCCTGGATGCCGACCGTGCTCATCTGCTGCGTCACCGCGGTGATGGCGTTGGCCGAGGTGAACTCGGAGCCGAGCTTGCCGATGACCATCGCGACCGAGTTATTGCCCAGAGCAAGGATACCGTCGCTGATCAGCACAGGAATGCTGATGCGGATGTACTCCCGCAGAAGCGAGCGCGTCTTCATGAAGAGATCGCGCACACGGAACCGGATCCTCTTGTCCTTGAGGAACAGGTAGCCGAGGATCAGTACCGCCTCGAAGATACGCGCGATCAGAGTGCCGAGCGCGGCGCCCTTCGTCTCCATGCGCGGAGCGCCGAAGTGGCCGAAGATAAATGTGTAGTTAGCGATCAGGTTGACGAACAGCGCGCCGATGGACACAAACAGCGGGAACAGTGCCTGTCCGACGCTGCGGAGCACGATCGTGACCGTCAGCGAAGTGCCGAGGAAGAAATACGTGATGACCGAGTACTTCAGGTAGTCGGCACCGCGGCGGATGATCTCGCGGTTGTTCAGATTTTCCGCGATCGTCTTCTCAACCTCCTCCGGAGCGACCGTGGAGATGTCCACCTGCTTCTTGGCGTACATTTTCATGATGGTCTCCGGCATGACGAAGGTCGCGATCGCGAACAGCGCCGCCAGGACGATCGTCAGGCGAAGCATCAGGCTCACCGTCTGCTTGAGCGCCGTGGTCGCCTTGCCTCCCTCGTCGTCGCCCTTGAGCTTCATGCCCCAGTAGCGCGAGACGAGCACGGAGGCGCCCATGCCGAGACCCATGCAGAAGATGTGGTAAATTCCGATAAATGTGTTGGACAGGGAAACTGCCGACAGCGACTGCTCGCTCGCCAGCTCCGCCGCCGTCTTGCCGAGCACCCCGACATCGTGAGCATCGTAAACACTGCCCGCACTGCCGATGCTGCCGACCATGATCGTGTCGAGCATGTTGACGCCGACGGCGATCAGGCTCTGCAGCGCGATCGGAAGCGCCAGCAGGAGAACCTTTTTGTAAAATTTCGGATCCTTCTGAAACAGTTTCATCGTTTGTATTCTAATCAGCTGCCGCTTTCACGGCCGCTGCTCCTTTCCGCATCGTTCCCCATTGTACATGAAAAAACACCGTATTTCCATAGTAAATCTTTACTTAGCCTCATATGTCCGCATAAGCAACGGGAACCCGCCGAAACGGGTTCCCGCCACTCAATTACACGCAGAGGATAATGTCACTATTAGGCGAAACGGCTATATCGCGGAGCACATGCCTGACTCCCCGCCGCTCGCACAACCGATTATGCCGCATTTTCCGGAAAATGCAAATGCACCTTCTTTGTCACTGCCGTGAGGAAAAGATGTATTATCTTATACTCCATTGAACTCTAATTTAAGTTCTAAGCGAGATTAATGACATTGCCATGTCACATGTTTACCTTGCTATGTCGAATCATGTCCTTGCGCCGCCTGCGACGCCGCGGATTGACAAGAATGCACATACCCCTTAGAATGGGAAGGTGTGAGGGGAATAAAAAAACGGAAACGTGCGGGAACGCTGCGGGAGCGGGAACGTACGAGGACGATCCAACCGGGAAAGGAGGGGCACTTCGATGAAGACAACACGGAAAATCCGCATTTCACGCGATCTCGCGGTCTGCGCGCTGATCGTGTTCCTGTCCATATTGCTGCATTCGCTGTCGCTTCCTCTTTTGTACGCGGATGCGGGCGCGCGCGATGAGTATCGCACGGACAGCGGTCTGCCGTACCTCTCCGAGATGGATTCCTACCTCTACTGCCGCCTGACCGAGGACCTCGCGACGGGCGACATCACCGAATACACTCTGCGCCACAGCCGCGGCGACGACCCCTACATCTCGGCCAACGCGACCGGCGAGGAGGGCGACGTCGTCATGGGCCTTCCGATCCTCGGCGCGACCGTCTACAAGCTTCTCTCGTGGGTTCCCGGTGTCACGCCCTACAGCGTGATCTACTGGCTGGCACCGTTCATCGCCTCGCTCACCGCGATCCCCGTGTACTTCTTCGTGAGCCGGAGGCTCCGCAGCTTCGCCAATGACCGCGCCGGCCGCCTCGGCGGTTTTGTCGCGGCGGTGCTCGTCGTTACGGCGGCATCCTTCTCCTGGCACACGCACGCAGGATTTTACGACACCGACATGGGCCTGGCACTGCTGCCGTGCACATTCCTGCTGTGCTACGCGGAAGCCCTGCTCTCGAAAAACCGGAAACAACAGCTCGCCTGGGGCTGCGGGAGCGGCCTCGCGCTCTGCGTCCTCTCGACCTTCTGGCGCGCATACTACGCATACTTCTGCATCGGCGCCGCCGCTGCCTGCTGCACGGTCGTCGCCCTGCTCCTGATGCGTCTCATTCGGAAAATGCGCCTGCGCAAGCAGGAAAACGCCTCAGTTTCCAACGATGACAACATTGCTTTGGCCGAGACCTCCGAAGGGGAGACAATCACTTCGGCCGAGACCTCAGACGAAGCGCCGAGTGCTCCGGCAGAGGCCTCCCGCAACCGTCTCTTCCCCGGCGCTCTGAGCGGCGCCTTGATCGGACTCGGTGCGCAGGTGCTTTTGTGCCTGCTCGTTCGCGGACTTGAATTCTTCAAGGACATCGCGGGTATCATCGGCAATGTGAGCGGATCCCTCGCCAACGGCGACTCCGCATTTCCCGACGCGGGACGATTTGTCAGCGAGCTTCTGCCGACACCGCTGCTGGCGGACGACTACGGAAACAGCACTCTCGACAAAGCCCTGAACGGGTTTGCCGCTTACGCGGACGGAATGCTGAACAAACTCGGAGCCTGGCCCGTGCTGCTCGTCACAGTGATCACGGCCGGCTTCCTCGTATACTGGGGCTGTCGGATCGTCTTCACCGGAAAGGCGTTCGGGAATAAAACGGAAGTCCGTCTCAGCTCCGCCGCCATATCTGAAAACCTCCTGATCACCACAGTCTTCCTTTGGGTGTGGCTTGGCTGCGGCATCATTATCATGCTGAAGGGTTCCCGCTTCCTGACGATCCCCGTGCTGCCGGTCAGCATCGTATGCGGCCTCGGCACCGGATTATTGTGCAGGTACTTAATGCGCGCCGATTGCGCCCGAGACACGGAGAACGCAGACCAACCCGAACCCGACGAGCACTCTGCTCGCACTCCCCGTCCCATTATCCGGACGATCATTTACGCGGGCATCATCGCCCTCTCGGTTGCGGGTTGGGCCTTCGCACTTCGCGCGGAATTCGGGTGGACGCCGTGCCTCATCGCAGGTGTGGCGGCACTGTCCGCGGGGCTTTTGCTGTATTTTACGAAGAAGCGGGCGCTTGTTAACCTGCTTGCGCTGACTCTTGTGTTATCCCCGTGCATGGCCTGCGCTGGCGGCTCCTACAGCGCGATCCCGGACGGAAGCGACACGCTGCAGGAAATGTGCGACGCCATCCGCGAGCAGACCGAGCCCGACGCCGTGATCGCGTCGTGGTGGGATTACGGATACTTTTACGAGTATGCCGCGAGGCGCCTGACGCTGGGCGACGGCGGCAACTTTAACGGTGAGTGGAACTACTGGCTGGGACAGGCACTGCTAACGGATGATATCCTGCTGACGAAGGGGATTTGCCGCATGCTCGCGACCGGCGGCCTGGACGCGACGCATCTGCTGATGAATGTTTACAAAGAAAACGACGCGGACTATGCGCGCCGCGCCACTGACGTTTTAAAGACGATCCTGCCGCTCTACCGGCAGGAGGCCGAGGCATATCTGACCGGAGTCAATCTGTCGGAGGAACCGCCGGCCAATGCGTGCGTCGTTTCCGCAAATCTGCCCGACTCACCGATCGATCCCGCAGATCGTCTCGACGCCGCGACCGCTGCCAAACTGCTGGCGCTCACGCACCCGGAGGAGCCGCGTCCGGTGTACCTCGTATTTTCCGAGGATATGCTCCGCAAGGTCGGCGCCATCGCGACCTTCGGCCGCTGGGATTTTTCGGGTCAAAGCCCGAGCACACCTTACATCCGGCAGGGCCGCAACGCCGTGACCGTGGAAGCCGGACAGAGCGCGGATCTCACATTTTCCGACAGCGATTATATGCTGCACATCGAACGCGATGTCAACGGACAATTCAAAGGAACACTGCGCAACCCGAAGGGAGACCAGTACCCGATGACACTGCGCGTGGTGCCGCTGGACGGCAGCGCGGATGCCACGGATGACTGGCTGCCGTGCTTCAAATTCCGGGACAACAACGCTTATTTTACGGTGTATCTGCGCGAGGACAGCCCCTCCGTCTACCGCGCGATCCTGTGCGACACGTACGCGTCAGACTCCGTCATTGTGCGCGGTTTCGCGATGAACGGGGAAACGTTGTTTTACCGCTCGGTCTACGAACTGCCGGAGACCAACGGCACAACCTCTCTCCGCGAGGTGTCCGTATGGAAGATCGGGGAGTGATACTCCGCTGCATATAACGTACAAAAAGCCTGCCTCGCTGATGGCCCCATGATCAAAGGGTATCTCCGCTCGGCAGGCTTTGTTATGTCCGCTCAATTATCACTGCACTCTTCGGTAGCGCCTCTCCTCGCCGCGCCCCTCGACAACGATCAACCCGAACTCGCGCAGCCGCTTGGCAATCGTAAATGCCCGTGTCTTCTTCAGCGACAACAACTGTTGGATCTCTCCGTCTGTTATCTGTCCGTACTCGTCGATATACGTCAGCACCCTGCGCATCTGCTCGGTAACGACCGGGATCGTACGGTAGGGCGCCATGTTCGTGCCGTACCGCTGTTCCGACGGCGTTTCCCGTACGGAATATGCTTTCTCTTTCACCGCGTTGCGATTGGGGAGGATCAGCTTGAACGAGTTCGGCGTGATCACAAACTTCGGCTTCTCACTGCAGTCCTCATACGCGTCCATGATCCGGAAAATCCCGGTTCCGTACGCTTCGATCAGCCGCAGGCGGTAAAATACGGATGCCAGCTTTCGGTTTCGCGGCAGAGAAATCCCATTGCAGATGTCCTCCTTCTCAATCCCCGGCAGCAACCCGCCCAGCGTGATGAATTCCATATGGCTGTCGTAAATGTTGATGATACTGCTCCCACTGTAGGAATAATCCCTGTGAACGATCGCGTTGAGCAGCGCTTCCCGAACCGCTTCCTCCGGATAATCCCGCGTGTCAACTCGCCGGTAGCCCTTTACCACTGCAGCTGTCCGGTTACATAGGTCAAGGTATTTTGAAACCTGGTCAAATTGCGTCAGAACCGACCCTCCGAATTCCTGACGATCCCGGAACATTCTCTTGCCCTCGTCCGCGAAAACCGCCACACGGATCGTGTGCTCGCACTGATCCGACAGCAACCGCCCCAGGTTGGTGTATTCCGCATCCGCGCCGACAGTCATCCCGATAGCTGCGTATTTACTAGTTGAAAAATCCACATCATTGACGCGAAATGCCTCGCTTGTTCCCTGAAACGTCAGCTCCTGTACCGGAGATATCTTCTCCTCGTACACATCTCCGTCGCTTTCCTTGATCATTTGCCGGATTGCCTCCGGTGACGCGGAAACGCTCGAGCTGCCCTGTCGCACAAACACGCCTCCCTGCCTCATCCCCTTCGCCTTCAGGTAATACGGCTTGTTCGTTCCCTCGCGGACCACGATCTGAACCACCTGATTGTCCTGGATCTTATATCTGACAAACATTGTCACATCCGGCATGATGGCGTCGCGGATCCCATTGGTTATCCGCACGTACTCCTGATCAACATCTTTGATGCCGACCGCATTGCCCTCGTCGTCGATTCCGATGTAGATCGTCCCGCCGTTCGTGTTGGCGAACGCAATGACCTCTTTGTATACGGATTCCGTAAACTGTTCCTTAAACTCAATCTCTTCTGTCTCCAGCCTCATAAAAGCACCTCCTCACACTGCACGCACTCTCCCCGTTTGACTCATTTTACGCGAAAAATTCACTCCGGTCAACAAAAATGAGCGAATATTCGCCGAATATTCGCTCAAAATTCGCTTTTTCAAATAATTGCGGGAAATAATTTAGGTGAACCTTCTCGTTTGGCCTATTCCGTTCCCCCTCACGCTTTCCCCTTCTCCTTCGCGTAGCGCGCGATGGATCCCGCGAGCACGCCCTGCTGCAGTTCGGCAGCGTAGCGGTCGATGGCGGCGCGGTCGAGGCGCTCCACGACGCGGACCGGATAGTTGATCGGCTTAAACGGAGCGCCGCAGGCAAAGACATTGGTGTTGGGGTGCATCACGAACTGACCGCGGGACTCATTTTCCACGGCCCCGTACGGACAATATTTGCCGTCGCAGAAGGTCTTGATGTTTTCGGTCTCCGAGAGGATCACGAAGTGCGGCTTCACGGTCTCGAAGGCTTTGTGGACCGTCCACGCCTCGCCGACGCCGATGATCGCGTACATATCGCCGTCCACATAGACGATCTTGCACTCGACATAGTAGTCGCGGAAGAACGGCGTCGCGTTGCCGGTGCGCGGCGAAGACGTATGGTCCTCATACCGCGCAAGCGGTGCGTACCGAAGCTGCCCGTCCGGCTCAGGAAGCGTCAGGATCGCGTTGTACACGAACGCGGGAAGGCGCATCGTCGAGGTCGCCGAGATCCACCGGTTGTCATCAAGACTATCTCTGAACGTCTTATCCTCAAGCGCGAAGATCGTGCCCCTCGTGTAGAAGTATTTGCTCAGGAGATTCTCAATTGTATACGGCTGATTGAGCTTCTCCAGAAGTTCCTTATCCTCGTCCGTGCAGTACAGGTCACGCTCCTGCAGGGCTTCGTAAAATTCTGTCGCCTGACGGTACTCCTCCGCTGACTTCTCGTACGTGTCCCTGCCGGTCTCGTACTTCTTGCGGAAGAAATAGTTCTCTATTTTCCGACCGAAAAATACTGCGATCGCATACGCCAGGATCAACAAAAGCGGGAAAATGATCAGCGCGATCACGCCGATCCTCGCGATAAGCGGAGTGATCCTGCCGATCTCGCTGTGGTACCGCACAAATATGAGGATCGGTTTCACGACACCCGCGTAAACGCCGGCCGCGAAGACGACGCCGATCCGCACGAAGATCAGAATGATCACCAGGCCGAAGTTGCCGCCGAAGCCGGAGCCCTTTTCGTCCTTCTCGATCAAAATACCGCCGATGAACGTGATCGCGAAGAAAAACAGCACAATGCCGAGCACCCACGCGTACTCGTTCAGAATTGCCTTCGTAAGCGGCGAGAGCGCCAGAATGCCAAACATGTGCATGTACCTCCTTTCGGATGCGATATCGTCTTCGATCGTACTATCCGGAACTGTCTCCGATGTCTTCTTTCTTCAACCAAGAACCCCGTCCCCAGGGTTCACTTCCCGAAGTTTGAACCAAGAACCCCGTCCCCGGGGTTCACTTCCCGAAGTTTGAACCAAGAACCCCGTCCCCGGGATCCACTGCGTCTACTTTCCCCCGAGGAAATAGTCCTCGTCCGTCATCTGTCCCGCGTAATACTCAAGCACCAGCTGGAGTACGCCGTCATAGCTGAACTCGCCGATCAGCTCCGCCTGCGTGTCCCAGCCGACGTCCGCTGCCTGCTCCGCAGTCTCCCGGTACTCCTCGAGCGGATGGTCGTCCTCCTCATACGCTTCCTGCGCCTCCTCGCGGGCGCCATAGAAATCGTCGTAAACCTGCGGCAGGATTTCCACGTAATGGCTGTTGAAGTAAGCATTCTGTTCCTCGCTGGCCCTGAAGCCCTGTTTATCCAGATCCTCGTTGGCCGCGGAGAGCGCATCGTAAACCCTCCAGTACACGTCCCAGAGGCCGCCCATGACCATCAGCGGATCGTCCGACGCACGGCAGGCGTAGAAGCTGAGGAACATCGCCTCATTTTCCTTGTAATAGCCCTTGTGATGCGCGGCCTCGTGCGCGAGAAGGTTATAAAAATACAGGTTGTTGATGTATTTGTTGTAGGTCAGCTCCAGCGTGTACGGATACGTGTAGCCGCCGATGTTCATCCACTCGAGCACGTCCGAACACATCGCGACCTTCGGCATCGGGTAGTAACCCTTCAGCCGCACATACTCGCCCGAGACCGACTGCATCGCGCGCACAACCGTTTTCCACGCCTCGTCGCGACCCGGGTAAATGATCTTGCCGTCCGCGTCGCGCTCAATCGCGAGGCATGCCGCGTTGATCTGCTTCGCGAGTTCATTGTGCGCGTAAAATATTTCCTCGAACGTGAATTCCTTCTTGTGCGTCTTCGCGCTGAGCACGTAGTCGTGGTACGGGATCCACCAATTGAACACGTAGAGCCACAGGCCGATCACGACGCACGCGAGGAACACTTTCATGTAGATTGGCAGGAAGCGGGAACGACGCTTTGCGGGGGCTTCCGGCGCCGCGGGGGCCGCCTGCACTGCGGGGGCCTCCAAGTTTGCGGGGGCCGCCTGCGCCACACTCGCCGGCTCCTCTTCATTTTCCGCATCAACACTCTCAGACTGTTTGGGCTCTGCCTTCGCTGCTTTACCCCTCTTGCACCGGCGCACCAGCGCGAGGATCCCGAACACGATCAGGATGATCACTGTCACGGCAACATACACCGCGACAACATACATCAGCACCTCGCCGAGCGCGAACGGAAACCACCCCGTCGCGCGGCCCAAAACCGCCTGGATCCGCGGATAGACATGATCCGCGTACCACGTCGCAAAACCGCTCACATAGGCGATCGGAACGAACGCAAGAATGATGATGCCTGCGATCGCCAGGATTTTCCAATACCAATGCCTCGATTTCCTCTCCATAATGACCTCCACACTGCAGCGTTAATGACTGGGGGACTAAGGCTATTATTGCCCCATAAAACAACAGCTACCCCAATTATACCTCATCTCCCCATTTCCAATCGCTACCCTTTACGCGCTCATTCTTTGTGTGTCGCACACGCAATCGACTTTTCTTCCCCTTCAACATTTCAAGTGCGGTTAGCTCGTCTTCCGGCAACAACATTTGAAGATTCCCCAGGCAATCCAATGCGCGCATAAGTTCCACCAACACGTCCATGCGGATCGGAGTACCATTCTCTGCTTTTGTGATCATTGATTTTGGCACTCCGGCACGAGTAGACAGTTCCTGCTGTGTCATGGACGAACGTACTCGCAAACCCCGTAAACGTCGTCCGATTTCCTCCATCAAACATGTATTACTCTCCGTGCCGTGGATTTTCATGTCACGTCCTCCGTCATGTAAGTTACGAGTTTCGCAACGTTATCTGTCGTTTTCTTGTTAATTTACTGTTTTTGTAACTTTATTTTATGGTATTAAATCTTGAAAGTCAATTTTGTTTGCGCAGTGATCACCAGCTTTGTTTACGCAGTTTGCGCAGTGATCACCAACTTTGTTTACGCAGTGACCACCAACGCCTTTTCTCGCTCTCAGTAGCACACCTCCCACCGACATTCTTCTTGAAACATCTCTTCCTTCGATTTTTGCTACGCTATCTTGCTCTTTTCTTTCTTTCAGTAGCACACTTCTCACAATCACTCTTCTTAAAACAACCTCTTTCCGTACTTTTGCTACGCTATCTTGCTCTTTTCTTTCTTTCAGTAGCACATTTCTCTCAATCACTCTCCTTAAAACAACCTCTTCCCATATTTTTGCTACGCTCTTTTGACTTTCTCGTAGTTTCAGTAGCATTATTTCCGCTGCTTCCTTTTGAACGCTTTCATCTTTTCTTTTTTGTGCTACTGAATTCCCAAGAAACAACGTTTTATGTAGCAATATTTCTTGTAAGAACCTTTTCAGCGGTCTTAGGAAAACTATTTGTGCTACGCTCTTTCTGATTTCTTGTGTTTTCAGTGGCAATTTCGCGGAAGACTCTCCTTTTTACCCTCGCTGCGTGATGCTGCCGAAAGGCTCTCCCTCCCCGTCCCGCCGGGTCTCGAAATGTCGTCCCGCCGGGCGGCGAAAAACCTTGCATTCCCCGAGAAGTTATAGTATACTTGTACGGCATGTGACTCTACGCGGGCGTACGCACGCGTAGAGTCACGCAACCACAACAGACACAGGCAGGCCGACAGCAGGCCTGACAGGCAGGTAAACACAGGACTTAGGAAACACACATGGCAGACACAATACTGAACGACAACATAAAGAAGCGCAGAACGTTCGCGATCATCTCCCACCCCGATGCAGGTAAGACAACTCTGACGGAGAAGTTCCTGCTGTACGGCGGCGCGATCAACCTGGCCGGCTCCGTGAAGGGCCGCAAGGCTGCGAGACACGCGGTGTCGGACTGGATGGAGATCGAGAAGGAGCGTGGTATCAGCGTTACCTCTTCCGTTCTGCAGTTCAACTACGACAACTATTGCATCAACATTTTGGATACGCCCGGCCACGAGGATTTCTCGGAGGATACGTACCGCACGCTGATGGCTGCGGACTCCGCCGTGATGGTCATCGACGCGAGCAAGGGTGTGGAGCGCCAGACGATCAAGCTCTTCAAGGTTTGCGTCATGCGCCACATTCCGATCTTCACGTTCATCAATAAGATGGACCGCGAGGCGAACGATCCGTACGAGCTCATGAGCGACATTGAAAATGTCCTCGGCATCGCGACGTGCCCGATCAACTGGCCCATCGGCTGCGGCAAGGGCTTCAAGGGCGTGTACGACCGCGAGACGCGCGAGGTGGCGCTGTTCACGGCCGCCATGAACGGACAGAAGGAAGTCGAGACCGAGTACATGAGCGTCGACGATCCGGCACTCAAGGAGCGCATCGGCTGGGAGTTCCACGACAAGCTTCTCGAGGACGTTGAGCTTCTCGACGGCGCGAACGCGGAGTTCGACCAGGAGCTTGTCAACGCCGGCGAGCTGTCGCCCGTCTTCTTCGGAAGCGCGCTCACCAACTTCGGTGTTGAGACGTTCCTCAAGCACTTTTTGAAAATGACGTCCTCCCCGCTGCCGAGACAGTCGGACCAGGGCGTGATCGACCCGTTTAGAGAGGATTTTTCGGGGTTTGTGTTCAAGATCCAGGCCAACATGAACAAGGCGCACCGCGACCGTATCGCGTTCCTGCGCATCTGCTCAGGCAAGTACGTGCCGGGCATGGAGGTCAACCACGTACAGGGCGGCCGCAAGGTCAAGCTCTCCCAGTCGACGCAAATGATGGCGGACGAGCGCCACATCGTCGAGGAGGCGTACGCGGGAGACATCATCGGTCTGTTCGACCCGGGCATCTTCTCCATCGGCGACACGCTGTGCACGTCGAACGAGAAATTCAAGTACGAGGGAATACCTACGTTTGCGCCGGAGCATTTTGCGAGAGTTCGCCAGATCGACACGATGAAGCGCAAGCAGTTCATGAAGGGTGTGACGCAGATCGCGCAGGAAGGCGCGATCCAGATCTTCCAGGAGTACAACACGGGCATGGAGGAGATCATCGTCGGCGTGGTCGGCACGCTGCAGTTCGATGTTCTCATGTTCCGCTTAAAGAGTGAATACAACGTTGAGATCAAGCTGGATCCGCTGCCGTACGAGCACATCCGCTGGGTTGAGAATCCGGATGAGTGTCCTGTGGAAAATATCGTCGGCACAAGCGACATGAAGCGCATCAAAGACCTGCACGACAATCCGCTGCTGTTGTTCATCAACCAGTGGTCGGTGGGCATGGTTCTTGAGAGGAACAAGGGCCTGAAGCTTGCAGAGTTTAAAGTCGACTGACCGCGCGGGTCAGTGGGGGAGAAAGAACATCTTAGAGGCAACATCTGAGGTCGGCGGAATGAGCCGCCGAACACCATCGCTGCCCTACGGCGCGACGCCGCTGGGGTTTGATCTGAGGAATGAAGAAAACTGTTATGAAGAAACGTACTGCCAACAAACGAACCAACACCGGTTCCAAGCTATACCGGAAGCGTCTCGCCCGCCTTGCGGGGCTTGAGCGCAACGGGGACGCGGAGGACCAGGGCTTTGACGGCGTAATGGAGCCGATCGGCGTGCTCACGGAAGGTGAGACCACGATCCTCGGCACCGATGAGACCGAACAGGAAGCAGGCATCTCCTGCCCTGTCGCGACGCCGCCCAAGACAAGCTCAAAGAGAAAGACCATCGTATGGATCTTCATCTCGCTCGCCATCGCTGTGCTGAGCATCTGGGCTGTCACTGCGCAAAATAAGCATTTTTCGTTTAAGTTTTTCCTGCAGCGTCTCGCCGACTCCAACAAGGGGTGGCTGGCATGCGCATTCATCGCGATGCTCGGATTTATCATGTTCGAGGCATTCGCGTTCCGCACGATCCTGCGCGGGCTTGGGTACCGGCGAAGTCTGTTCGCGAACTACACCTATGCCGCGACGGATATCTATTTTTCTGCGATCACGCCGTCGGCGACCGGCGGCCAGCCCGCCTCCGCCTACATCATGATGCACTCCGGCGGGATCTCGGGAAGCGTCACCACCGTGACGATCCTCATCTGTCTCGCGCTGTACGCGCTCTCCATCATTGTGCTCGGCATCTGCTGCTTCGCGATGCGACCGATGCTTTATTTTTCGTTCAGCATCGCGGCCCGCGTCATGATCGTCATCGGCGTTGCCGTCCAGATCGGACTTGCGCTCATGTTCGTGCTTCTGGTGCAGCGCGGCCAGCTGCTGTGTAAGATAGCGTGCAAGCTGTTGCCCATCGCGGCCAAGCTTCACCTCGTGCGCAACCCGGAGGCCCGGGCGCAGCACCTTCGCGAATCGCTCAACAACTACCGCCTCTGCGCGGAGATGACCGTCGGCAAGAAGCGCATGCTTCTGCGCGCCCTGCTCTTCAACGTGCTCCAGCGCGCCTCGCAGATCGCCGTGACCGTGTTTGCCTACCTCGCGATGGGCGGCTCCGCGAAAAACTCGCTCGACATCTTCGCGATCCAGAGCTACACGATCCTCGGCGCGGCCTACGTGCCCATCCCCGGCGGCATGGGCGTCATCGACATGATGCTCTCCGACGGCCTGAGCGGCTACGTCTCGGAAAATCAGGACTTCGTCGCGACGGAGCTGACGCTTCTGAGCCGATCGATCTCATTTTACGCGTGCATCCTGCTGTGCGGCGTCACCGTGCTCGCGATCTACCTGGTACAGAAGGCGCGCGGGAAGAGGATTGAGTAAGGGTGTAAGTCAACAAATCGCATATGTGTAACTACCCGGCGTCAACATTCTGTTGACGCCTTTATTGTTCTGTGGTACAATGACACAACCACGAAATCCATGTAAAGGAGGACAAAGACATGTATGTAACGGATTTCACGCAGGTCGGCGCCAACATTCAGAAGCAGCTGACCCGCAAGGGTCTTACGCAGCAGAATCTGGCGGACGCCCTGGGCATCTCCAAGCAGGTGATGAGCAAGATCATCCGGGGCAACAAGGCAATCAACGTAACGGAGCTTGCCATGATCGCGGAAGCTACCGGAACTACAACGGATGCGCTGCTGGCTGCGCCGGACGAGCCGACGTCGGCGGACAGTCTCAGTTTTATGGGCAATGTCACCGACCCCTCGATGCTCGAGAAGATCAATCTGGTCCGCACTGCGATCGACGAAATACATCTGTTGGAGGAACTGCTCCATGAGTAAAGAATTGAGTGAACTTGAGATCAACGAGGTAAAGGAACGGGCGCGCGAGAAGCTGGGCACCTGCCGAAAGATCAACGATATCATCGGCACGCAAGTGTTCAGCATCCTCGGTCAATACGCGCGTGTGATCTACTATCCGTTCGGCGAGGACGCCCCCTGGGGATTTACGAGGCTCAGCGGCACACAGAACGACGCAGGGCTGGAACGCCCCTTTGTTGCCATCAATACATCCATCCCCACAGCCAGCCAGGTATTTGCGGCCGCACACGAGCTCTATCACATCTGGTACGAACAGGCGCCGGATTTTATCCCACCCAATCTGCTGGAAGAGGAAGAGAAGGAAGTTAACGAGAAGAAAGCAAACCGATTTGCCGCAGAGTTTCTTATCGACGAACTGCTGCTGAGGCAGGAGATTGACACGCATCATATTCGGCACATAACCGTCAAGGACGTTCTTCTCCTCTCCGACATCTTCACCGTGCCGTATCATGCAATGGTGAAGCGACTCCACGAGATCAGGCTCATCGGTGCTACTGAACGAAAGACCCTCCTGGCAGAGACCGACGCTTCGATTTTGAGATTCCGAAGGCTGTACGCATTTTCCCTCGGACTTGCTGACAAGCGGATCGCGGTGGACAATTTGGCCGAACTCTCTGTGAAGGCCTATGACGCCGGGCTGGTAACTTACGAGAAGTTGGAATCGCTGCTGCGAATATGTGACCTCACGCCGGAAGATGTGGGAATTGCCCCGCCGACGGAGAACGAATACCCCTCCGATGAAGAACTTGACCGCATCATGGAGGAAGACGGATGATTGACAAAATGATAATTGATGCGGATCTGTGCATCAAACTCGGCGGAAGCGACAGACATCGATTTCTGTACGACATTCTTCCGTTGATGTCGCGAAACATCTACATGCACACGCACGCTCACAGCGAAGTCATGATGCCTTCCTCCGCGGTACGCCAATTGACAGCACTGATCTCAGAAAGAAGAGTCATAATTGTTAACGACACCGAACTGAAAGCACAAGATCGCATAGTCTATAATGCCACCTACCAAAAGCTGGCCCGGGTAATGATCGATCCCGTTCGACCAAGCAAAAACAAAGGCGAGGTCTGCTCGCTGGCATACGCGAAAACTACGGGAATTCCTTTCTTCGCTACCGACGAAAGGAACCTTCAACCAATCATTGACACTCTGTTAAACACAGGAAAAGATGACATCTCCTGTATTCGGATCATCGACATCATTCATATGGCTCGCAATCGTGCATATTCCGGTAAAACAGCATAACCGTTCCGAAGGAACGGCATGCTGTTCCGCTCCGAGCGGCATAATGCCGCAGTTTAACAATTAGTTGCTATGGTTGCCGCATGTCGCGGCCGTTGCATTCAAGGCGGTACGCCCG
>JAFZVZ010000045.1 GCA_017617545.1 Lachnospiraceae bacterium | reverse complement strand
ATTGGTATGAATTTGTCAGGGAGACCTGAGCGGGGAAAGAGACGGAAAGGTCTCTTTTTCGGCTATGATCCTCGATAGCTCAGTCGGTAGAGCATCCGGCTGTTAACCGGAGTGTCGTAGGTTCGAGTCCTACTCGGGGAGTTCGATCGCAGTTCGCTGCGGTCGCGGCTGTAGAGCGATTACAGCCAACATAAGGCGACATAGCCAAGTGGTAAGGCGCCGGTCTGCAACACCGTTATTCACCGGTTCAAATCCGGTTGTCGCCTCAAAAAAGAGCCATTGCTTAACTGCAGTGGCTCTTTTATTTTCCGTATAATACGATAGACGAAAGGATTACTCCAGGATCGGCAATCCTTCCAGATGAAGCTGCTCGTTAATGCCGTAGACGGACCAGTGTTCCTGATTGAGATGGAAAATAATGATGGCGTCGAAGGAGCTTCGCGGGTAGAGGACACCATTTTGCGAGATCGCGAGCGCGTGTTGCGTCTCCGCAACGGTCATGTGGCAGGCGATACACAGCGCGAGGACCTTGACGCGGGACGGGTTAGGCTTCTTGCCGTTGATGATCTGGTAGGCATAGTGCTGCTCCAGGCCGCTGGCGGTGACGACATCGTGCAGGGCCAGTTTCTTGGCGTGCATGATGTAATTCAGATAATTGCTCAGCGAAACGGATGCAGTGTCCTTTCGAAGCTCCGCAAGATATTCGTTCAGCTCTTCGACATTTTGCACCTGATTGAGAATGCGATACAAGTCGTCGGTTGATCGATCTGCCATGATTGCCTCCGTAAACTTAGTCGAAATCCCGTAAAATCCTTTCTTTAACCATAGTATAATGGAATTTGTATGGTAAAATGTGTGCTGAGAGCATCAATCAATACGGATGCATCGTTCTGCTGTCAACGTGCGCTCAGGCGCGACGAAGGATGGAAGGAGAAGGAAAATGTACGACATATCCACCGAACAGCTGAATCAGATTCTGGGTGAGGCGACCAATGAGGAGGAACTGCAGAAGTACTTAAAGGAGCTGAAGCAGTCCGGCGACGCACTGCAGATCCAGGCGTATTTCAACGAGATCCTTGCGCGGAAGCAGATCAGTGCTGCGGATGTTGTGCGGAACAGCAACCTCGCTCCCGCGTACGCGTATCAGCTTCTCAACGGAACGCGCACGAACCCGAACCGGATGAAGATCATCGCTCTGTGCCTCGGGTGTCAGATGACACTTCAGGAGACGCAGAGAGCGCTGGAGATCGCCGGCCTTCGCAAGCTTTATCCGCGCGATGCCGCGGACGCGATCATCATTTACAACATCAACAAGGGAAACCTGTCGGTCACGGATATCAATATCCAGCTTGACGCTGCGGGACTGCCGCCTGTGGAGTAACGGAATATTAAGTTCACGCGGATTTTTTGAAAATGATGTAAAACCATCTGTCATTTGTAAGCCTCGGGCATAAGCGATTAAGTATTGTGCTGGCAGCACAACAATGAGAATTGTTGTTGCAGTACAATCACGGTAAATAATCCTTCAGGAAGGAGATACGCTTATGACACCGATCAGATATGCAACCTCGTTATTCACCTTTTATATCAAGGGCGAGATTAAGGATGAACACAATTTTGTGGTTTTGAAGAAACCCAACACGATCCTCGGGATCATCCCGCTGGGAGCGAAGACGGATAAGATCCCGATCAATCAGATCGCTTCGACATCCACGAACTTTAAGCTGCAGTTTAAGCAGTTCCTTATCGGACTTATCCTGATTTTTGCTTCGTTTGCAATGATGAAGGATTCGCCCGGAGGGGGATTTTTCGTGCTACTGATCGGCTTCTGCGTATTTATCGATGCGTTTGAAATCGATCTGGTTGTCACCAACACTGCAGGTCAGGAGAATCTTATAGATTTTCTGATTTTTGAGAAGAAGAAAGCGGAGCTTGCTTCGAACGAGATCAACGAGATTGTTTCCGGACGTTTGGATGACACAAACATGCGTGCGCAGACGGATCGGATCAACGACAATGCGCGTCAGCAGACCGATCGAATTGTTGAGGCGATCGGGCGGAATGACCAGTAGTATACAGTCGAAGAAAAGCCTCGAATAACTGAAATCGAATAAACAAGCGGCGCTGTCTTAGAGCAGCGCTGTTTGTTTGTGCGCGGAAAATGAAACCACGGGTACGCGCGCAACCTGATATTGACGCACACAGACCGAAGTTATATAGTACAATAAACAAGTACCTTCGTAACGCACGTTGCGGCCTCGCTCCGCAGCCAAAGAGGAGAGCGCGATATGACACAGCAGGACAGGGGTCTTTTGTCAGTGTACCGTGAAATCGAACCGTTATCCGAGAACGGCAAAGTCATGCTGGTGAGGAATGCCGAGAACGGGCAGGTGTGCGTTCGGAAGGTGCTGGATTCGCGCAACTTTGAGCTGTATGAGCATTTGCGGACGGCGCAATATGAGGGCGTTCCGAAAATCTACGAGTGCATCAGGGATGATCGCTTCATCATAGTGATCGAAGAGTTTGTGAGCGGGGAGACACTCCGCATCTTTATGGAGCGGGAAGGCCCGATATCGGAGAAACGCGCTCGGAAGATCGTTGTCAGCATCTGTGATGTGCTGATCCGTCTGCACGGAGCTCCGAGACCGATCGTGTGCCGCGATCTCAAGCCGGAAAATATCATCCTCCGGGGGGACGGGCAGCCTTTTATCGTTGACTTTGACTCCGGCAAGTTTGTCAGCAGGGAAGAGACCAATGACACGCGCTTGCTTGGTACCATGGGGTACGCGGCGCCGGAGCAGTTTGGTTTTGCCGCGTCTGATGAGAGGACCGACATATACGCGATCGGTGTGATAATGAACGAGCTGCTGACGGGGCATATTCCGAAGGAAGAGGTAGCAAAAGGTGCCTATCACCGCGTTATCGTGAGGTGCACGAATCTCGATCCGTCGGCCCGGCCCGAAAGCATCCGCGAGGTCAAGCGGCTGTTGGCCGGAAACCGTTGGTATCCGCCCGGATTCCGTACCGGAAAAATTAAAAACATGATAATCGCCTGTATCATCTATGCGGTGATCGCGTTCGTCCTTGGGTACATGATCCGCGAAACGTTGCAGAACGATTATCATCCGGCAACAATGATTCTGTTCATGCTGGTGATGGCTTTCTGGACGGTGGCATTTTGCGGAGATTATCTGGGGATCCGAAGTAAAATACCGTTTGTGGACGAGAAAACGGATCCGATCGCCCAGGTGTTTATCTATTTCATCACATGGCTGATCGGATTGTTTTTGCCCCTCTTTTTGCTCGGGTTTATAATGACGACGTTCTTTGGGTAGATACATTTTTCGATGAAAATAAGGGCTGTGCACCATGTGGTGTGCTACCCGTCAAGAGGACAGTGAAAAATTATAAAGTCCCGTACCGCCAGTTGTGTATGCAGCTGGCGGTATTCTTATGCCGCCGAATAGTAGTGGTCGTGATACTCGGCAGGCGTCATCAAATGCAGATTCCGTT
>JAFZVZ010000010.1 GCA_017617545.1 Lachnospiraceae bacterium | reverse complement strand
TGTTTTGTGTAAGGGAACATATCAACCGGCCGGATCTTCTGCACCTCCCACCCCTTCTTCGCGAACAGGGCAAGGTCCCTCTTCAGCGTCTCCGGGTCGCAGGAGACATAGACAACGCGGGACGGTTTCAAAACATTGACCGCCTCGATGAATTCCGGCGTGCTTCCGCTCCGCGGCGGGTCCATGATCACAACGTCCGCCGTCTCACGCTTCTCCGCCAGGCCTCTCATATACTGTCCGGCATCCGCACAGAGGAAACTGATGTTATTAACACCGTTTCTCTTCGCGTTCGACATCGCGTCCCTCACGGCATCGCGGTTCAGCTCCACGCCGATAACCTCTCGCGCCCCGGACGCCGCGCACATGCCGATCGTGCCGATCCCGCAGTACGCGTCGATCACCCTCTCCTTACCGGTCAGTCCGGCAAATTCCAGCGCCGTCCGGTAGAGCACCTCCGTCTGCTCGGGGTTCACCTGGTAGAAGGACGACGGCGAGATGCGGAACCGCAACCCGCACAGCACATCCTCGATGTAACCGCTGCCGTACAGCACGATGTTGCGCTCGCCGAGCACCATGCTCGTGTCCCGCGCGTTGATGTTGAGAACCACGGTGGAGACTTCCGGATGACGTCTGCGCAGCTCCTTCACGAAGTTATTTTTCGACGGAAAAACAGGATCCGTCGTGACGAGCACAACCATCACCTCGCCGGTCGCCCGCGCGACACGGATCAGCGCGTGGCGAAGGAACCCGGTTCCGCGGTCCTCGTCGTACACTCTCAGCTTGAACTGCTCCGCCAACTCGCAGAGCGTCTGCAGGATGGCCGTCGCCTTCCGGTCCTCGATCATGCAGCCGCGTACCGGCACAATGCGGTGGCTGCTCTCCTCATAGATCCCGGTATATATCTTGCCTTTAACGGCACTGCTTTTGGTCATGCCCTTGCCGGCCTTCACGTATCCGAACACACCGTGAACCTTGTTCCGGTAATGCTTCGGATCGGCCGCGCCGAGGATCGGATTCACATGGCAGAACCGGTCTAACAATATCCGCTCCGTCTTCTGTTTGCGCTCGAGCTGCTCCTCGTAGGGAACTCCCTGATAGTCACAGCCGCCGCACTTTTTCGCAAACGGGCAGACCGCGGGCTCCGGCTTGGAGGTCGCGGGATCGGCCGCTGCGGATGCGGAGGTTTTCTTCTCTGCAGTCTTCTCTCCGGCCGCCTCTCCGCTCAGCGTCGCCTCACCCATTCCGCTCGCTACACTCGCCGTATTTACCGCCGGCTCCTCGCCGAGAAGATGCACACGCATGGCCTCTTCGACCGTGTCGCCGCCCTCTTTGATATCGGCAAGCCAGGTGATGATGAGGTTTCTCTTCGGTAAGACAAAACAGCGCTGGCCCCATTTTCCGCTGACGCGGTTGCCGTCCTCATATCGCCACAGGAAGTATCCGTACCCGCCCTCACGGCACGGCGTCAATGCGGCCTTCATGCGGCGGACGTATGCCGCGGAGACGATCTGGTTGCCCTCGAACGCGCCGTCGTCGTAGAGAAGCATTCCGATCCTGCTCAGCTCCTGCACCGTCAGCTCCATGCCGGAAGCGCCGTAGAAATACCCCTCGGGGCAGCGCGTGTACGGCGCGCCTTCGATGCGCAGAGGCTTCAGAAGATTGTCCTCGACGAACTGCCACGCGTCCCCGCCGACCGCGTTCGCAAGCGCGACGCCGGCGAGATACGCGGGGATGTTGCTGTAGGAAAATGTCTTTTTCTTCGGCTCCTCGATCGGGCACGCGAGCGAGAACCTGAGCCAGCTCTCCCCTTCCGCGCGGAACGGGAAGCCCTCCACGGACATGGTCATCAACCGGTGGACGGTAAATGTGCGGAAGGTCTCCTGCTGCTCCTCGGACATTCCGTCAACATACTGCTGCGGAATGCAGTCCAGGATTGACTTGCCGAGGTCGAGCAGACCCCGATCGGCGGCAATCCCGACCGCCAGCGCGAGGACCGTCTTGGTCGCCGAATAGATCGGATAGCGCGTCTTTGACGTGTCTCCGAAAGAATACGAAAGCTCGCGGTCGACATACACCTCCGTGCCGTAGACCGCGAGTCCGCTTTCACTGATCGCTTTTACAAATGCATCAAAATTCATAGTATTCCCTCTGTCAAGGTCAGTCCATGATCGTGTTTTGCTCCATCAGATACTGTGTCACTTTCTTAAACAGTTGTTCCTCGCGGAGGTCCGCAAAATTGTACGCGCGCGAGAAGAGTGTCTCGTCCGTGTAACCGTACGCCTCCATCAATTCGGGAAGCATCGCCTCGAGCTCCTCCTCCGTAAACTGGATGGATTCCTTCTCCGCGACCGCGCGGAGCACTGCCTCCTGCTTCGCCTCGTCCTCCGAGGTGCTGCGGATCGTCTTTTCGAACTCCTTCTCGTCGGTCTGATAATAGGTCTTCAGGTACTCCGCGAAATCGAGTTTGAAATACTCCGCCTCGTCCTTGAAATACTTCATCGTCTTGTCATACTTCGCGTCAATCTTATCGTCCAGCGCGTTGCCGAATTTAGTCCGCTGTACGATCACCCTCAACAGCGCGTCCTCCGGACTGTCCGCCCCCTCGGCAGACACCTTCAGCCCCTTGTATTTGCCGAGCCATACAACCTCATGGCTGTTGGAATAGTCCAGAAGCACAAGCACGCCGAACACCACAAGCACCGCCAGACATACGATCACGATGGTCAGGACTTTCTTCCTGCCGCCGGTAGTTTTTTCTTTCCGTTTCATTGTTATACTTTCAAAAATCCTGTATTTTCCGTATTCTACTCTTGTCGTAAGAGCTGTACGATCATCTCCTTGGTCGGGGACTGCGAGCCTTCCGTCATGCATGCCGCCGCGGAAACCGCCATCGCGTAGCGCACGATATCGCGGAAGTACATGTTGGAGTCAAGACAGTACGCAATGGCCGCCGTCATCGCATCGCCTGCGCCTACACGCGACTGTACTTCTACCTTCTTGGCGGGCATATGAACCGTGTCAAGACCGTCACAGAAAACCGCGCCGTCAGAGCCGAGCGAGATCGCCACGAACTTGATGCCCTTGGCGTTCAGGTCCGCTGCCTTCTCCTTCGCGAACGCGATGATCTCCTCGCTTGTCTCAAAGCGGGTCTTCACATCATAAAGCTCCATGAGCTCCTTCAGGTTGGGCTTGATGTAATCCGGAACCGCCTCCACACCGCGGCGGAGCAAAGCGCCGCTCGTGTCGAGGAACACCTTGCAGCCGTACTGGTGAAGGGTCTCCGTCATCTTCTTGTACGTGTCATCCGGAACGCCCGCAGGAGCACTGCCGCTCAGCACAAACAGTGTGCCGGGCTTCGCGTGGCGCTTGATCCTGCTGAACAGATCCTCCAGCTCACCCGGTGTGACATTCGGTCCGGGCTCGTTAAATTCCGTCATTCCGAACTCGCTGCGCACCTTCAGGTTGCATCGCGTCTCCCCTGCGATGGCCACGAAGTCCGCCATGATCATCTGCTTCTGCAGCTTTGTGCGTATCGTATCGCCCATGTTGCCGCCGACCAGACCGACAGCCATGTTCGGCTTGTTCAGCACGCGAAGCGTCTTGGAGACGTTGATGCCCTTGCCACCCTCGTCGATGCGTATATTTTTCAGGCGGTTCACACCGCCGATGATCAGCTCGTCAACCTCCGCCGTCTTGTCGATGGCGGGGTTCATCGTTACCGTTACAATCATTGAACCGAATCCTCCCGATGCGGTCTTCCGCCAAACGTAAAGTCCACATACTCCGGCAGATCATTCCTGCGGAACAGGTAATCGCTGTACTCGCAGATCGCTTCCGCCGCAGGCTCCACCGCCTCATCGTACGCCTTCCGAAGCTCCCGGATCGCCGACATGCAGCTCTCGCTCGCCTCATGCGACAGCAGAAGGCTTGCCACCTTGTCTCCGCGGTCGGCATACCCGCACACCTTGCAGATCACGCGGCGCGCGATCGGATTGGCGGTTCTTGTGAGATACAGCGCTGCCTTCATCGAGATCAGGCACTGCATGATATCATCCGCGCTCACGCCGAGGTAGAACGGCGCGATCACCTCCGCGTACTCGCGGAACACGGCGATGTGTCCGGCTGCCTTGAAGTTCATCGGGTTCTTCCCGTCAAGGTTCATGAGGTACCTCTCGAACTCCATCTCCAGCTTGCCGTGCGTCACACCGATCTCGTCCTTGCGTCCGTTCACGATCGGATGGCAGTAAGCATCAAGGAACAGATGGCACAGCACGCCGTAGTAATATACGAGCTGGCGGTCATCCTCCGAGTTTTTGATCACCATGGACGCGTTCGCGTAAAATTCTGCGAATTCCGTATGGTGCAGACGATGTCCGAATTTTTCAACCGGAGTATCCACTCCGAAACGATGATAGAACAAAAGATCCGGTCCGTGCAGTCCGATCAGATACAACGGGAGATGCTGTCTGATCAGTATCTTCATATCGTTGGGAAGCGCCTTAAATACATCAATTCCGAACCTTCTGTGTGCATAACAGGATGGCATGCTCAATCACTCCTTTTATCTTTCAAGCCTTAAGGCTTCATGCTTTTTTGTCGTATACGCAATTATAGCACAGAACAGCCTTATTTTCCATAGTTGACGCGAGGAAATCCATGAAGGGTTTGTGAAACTGCCGACGGCAACAAAAAAGCACCACCCGGCATGCGGGTGGTGCTGATGGTCGGTTATTCCGCGGTCAGCGAATTGAAGTACGCTGCCACAAAGACGGTCGGTGAATTCCAGTAGATCGCGATCTCGTTCATGTCGGCGAAATCGGTCTCGTCGATAAAGGATTTGGCCGCCGGAATGTCGCCGAGACGATCCTTCACGGTCGGATAGTTCATCTTTTTGTTCGGGCCGCCAGAGATCAGACCGGGCACCGGGGCATCGATCCCGTCTGCCCCCGAAGGACGGTGGTGCGGGAACATGATCTGCCGCTCACCGTAGCCGGTGACAAACGAAAGGTCGAGCGCGTTGAGTCCGAGCGCGTAATTGAGCTGCGCAAGCGCACCTGCGCGCATGTCCTCGCGGCCGGTGATCAGCGTGTTCATGATCATCGCCATCGCGTTGCCCATGCAGGTGAGGATGCTGCCCCAGATGTATTCCGTCTTGGGGATCGCCGTCCGGTAGCCGGAGTCCTTCACAACCAGGAGAGCCCACTCGCTGCGGCGCAGGAACGACGCCTTCAGATCGTCGTACAGAAGCTCGCCGCCCTTCTCCTTGAGATCAAAGAGACAGCACAGCGCACCGAGTCCGGACACTTCCGCCCAGCCGAACTGCGTCAGCTTTCTTCCCTCGCGGTAGAAACCCTCGGCAGCTTCGCGGTACGTTTCCTCGCCGGTCGTCGCATAGAGCTCGCACGCTGCCCAGAACCGCTCGTCGTGGTCCTCGTTATCGCCGTAGAACCCTGACTGCAGTCCAAACGGATTGCGGTACGGCCGCGTCTCCGGGTGCTCCGTGAGCCACTTCCAGCCGAACAGCGCCGTGTTCAGGCACCGATCCGCAAACTCCGAATCGTACGGCCGGTACACCCGGGCCGCCAGCGCCAGCGCCGCCACCGCATCGGCAGTCGCCGTGCGCGAGATCGGCGAGAGGTACTCCTGCTGGGTATCCTCCTCGGGCATGATAAACGGCGGAAAATGATCCGTTGTCAGCTTGTGATAAAACGCTCCGTCCGCGCGCTGCATCTGCAGTATCCACTCGAGCTCGAAGCGGTTCTCATTCAGAATGTCCGGCACACCGTTCCCGGTTTCCGGGATGTTCAGGTCGTCGCCGCACCCCTTCGGGAACAGCTTCCATGCGTACAGAAGATGGCCGACCGTCACCGCGCCGGGGCCGACGTATTTGCCGTAGTCGCCGGCATCGTGCCAGCCGCCCTTGATCCTGCGCGGGGCAGGGGCTTCCTCACCCAGCGGTTCTTCCGGCGGGATTTCCAGCATCTTCAGAAAATGAGGCGGGATCTGCGCCCTCACATCCTCAGGGATCGGCGGATCGGGCTTGCGCCACTCCTCTGCCAGTCCGGTGTGGCACGCCGGATGCTTGTAGACACCCGCATGCTCCTCCTTGAGCTCATCGCAGCGCTGATAGTAGAATCCCTTGATGAGCGCGTTCGTCACGTCCTTCCACGGGCGCTCCGAAACTGTGATCTCGCGGCTCTCTCCGCCGCCTGTGAGCGTGTACCAGCCGGGAGCAAGGTCGCCCAGATCGAACATCGCCACGGTGTCACCGGACGCCTCGTCTGCCTTCGGCGCAATGTTCGGATATGTCCGTACCTCTGCTCCGCTCGCGTCCGTCAGGACATAATCGCCCGCGACGGTCACCGCAACCTCCTTCGGAAGCTTCGGCGCGTAGCCGAGCTGGTCGACACGGATCGCCGGCAACGGATCGCCCTTACCGGGCTCCTGCCAGGTTAAAATATCTGCCATAGTTTTTTGTTACCCCTTCGTGTAATTGTTTTGAGTATATCATGGTACGGAGTTGCCGACCTTCCCGACGGCAACCCCGATACCGGATATTCTATTGTACCGTATCCGAAACGATCCGTCAATCGGATCGCGGCATTGTGTCATTTCGATCACAGCATTGCGCGGTAAATATCGGCACACTGCTCCTCGTCAAGCGTCAGGAAACCGCCGATTGTGCCGTTTCTGCCGTCGCCGCGGCAAAGTACGTTCACAAGTGTCGGGATGTCCTCCTCGCTGCCGCCGAGCTCGCCGATCGTGCGCGGCATGCCAAGCGCCGTAAGGAAGTTGCGGAGAGCCTCAATACCTGCCTTCGCGGTCGCCTCAGGATTCGCAAAATCCATCGGGCAGCCCCAGACACGGCATGCCACCTGTGCAAAGCGCATGACAGCGTGAGGAAGCTCATAGGTGAACACCGCCGGCATTGTCACGGCAAGTCCCGCGCCGTGCGCGCAGTCGTACAGCGCCGAAAGCTCGTGCTCGATCGTGTGGCTGAGCCAGTCCTGGCTGCGGCCGACACCGCAGGAATTGTTGTGTGCCATCATGCCCGCCCACATAATGTTGGCGCGAGCCTCATAGTTATCAGGATTCTCGATCACGCGCGGCCCCTCATGAACAAGAGTCATCATGAGCGCCTCGATCATATGGTCGGTCACCTCAACTTCGGTCGTGTGCGTGATATAACGCTCGTAAAGGTGCGCCATGATATCGGTGATACCTGCCGCGGTCTGGTGAGGCGGAAGCGTCTGCGTGAGCGCGGGGTTTAAGATACTGAACTTCGGGCGGAGCGCATTGCTGCCGGTGCCGCGCTTGAACATACCCTCTTCCTTCGTGATCACGCTGTCGCCGCTGCCCTCGCTGCCGGCTGCCGCGATCGTCAGCACGGTACCGACCGGAAGAGCCTTCTTGACGAACGCCTTGCCGCAGTAGAAATCCCAGAAATCACCGTCGTACAGAGTGCCTGCCGCGATCGCCTTCGAGGAGTCGATCGTGCTTCCGCCGCCAACTGCGAGCAGGAAGTCAACACCCTCCTTGCGGCACAGGTCAATGCCTTCATACACAAGTCCGCTTCTCGGGTTCGGCTTTACTCCGCCGAGCTCTACGAACGCGATTCCTTCCTTCTCAAGAGATGCCTTCACGCGGTCCAGAAGACCCGAGCGGACAACGCTGCCGCCGCCGTAATGGATCAGCACCTTTGTGCCGCCGAACATCTTCACCAGTTCACCTGCTCGGTTCTCCTGATCCTTTCCGAAAGCAAAATACGTCGGTGACCAAAAATCAAAATTATTCATGTGATACCCCTTTCTTACATCGCATAAGGACTGTCAAACTCGGCCTCGCATTTGCGTACGGCCGCCTCGAGAGTCATACCGGTGAACGACTGAGCCGTCAGGTGTCGACCGGATTTCTTGTCGTCGGCGAACACGCCGACCACGATGCCGGGAATCGTGCTCTCCGGTGCGTTCGGCGCGCCGGGTCCGCCGAGGTCGGTCCGGCACCAGCCCGGATCGGCAAGGTTGATCATCACATCGGTGCCCTGCACGGTCGAGCCGAGGTCGATCGTGATCTTATCAAGCGCCGCCTTGCTCGCGGAATACCCCGCCTGGCACACATCGAGCGCGATACCGCTCGTGGTGTTGACGATGCGCCCGCTGCCGCGCTCGATCATTTTCGGCATAAAGTGATAGCAGATCATGGCGGGAGCGATCGTGTTGACGGCGAAGCTCACCGTGTAATCCTCCACCGGCGTCGTAAAATAAAACTTGCGGTACGCGATCTGCAGTCCCGCGTTGTTGAGCACGATGTCGACCGGCACATCCAGACCGTCGATCTCCTCACACATGCGCTGCACCGCAGCCGCATCGGCGAGATCCGCCTCTACGGCATACGCCTGCACTCCGTACGCGCGCGCCTCGCGAAGCACCTTCTCCGTGTGCTCGAGACTGCGGCTGTGCAGGATCAGATTGCAGCCCTGCCGCGCCATAAACTGCGCCGTGAGAAATCCGATACCGCGGGCAGCTCCCGTGATCAGTGCCCATTTTCCCTTGACATTATACATAGTTTCCGCCTTTCCGTCAGCATCAAAGCAACGCTTTTTTTTCTGCGTTCCGCCGGAAAATGCTCCTCTTTCCCCGCGGCTTATTGCAGTGTCCGCAACCAAATTAAAACGGTTTGACTTGATTTTCAATGTCATTAGGAATACACTTATTGTTAAATGCTATATATCTGCAAAAAATATGCGGATATTATTCCATAAAATGTCGAAACCACTCCGTATCTATGGCAGCTAAGGCTTCAGCGGCGATCAGACGCGCCGCGTCGGAGCGCGGTTTCGGGGAAGGAGATTCCATGACGGATCGGGAGTTTGCCGACTGCCTCGACGCAATCCGGCGCCGCGAACAGGAAGGTCTGATGCGCATTTACAACGAGTATTCCGCGTATCTTTTCCAGGTTGTGAGCGCGCTTGTGACGCAGCGGGAAGATGCCGAGGATATCACGGCAGACCTGTTTCTGAAGTTCTGGGAATCGCCGCCCGCGTACCGCCCCGGCAACGGGCACAAAGGCTACCTGGCTACCATGGCGCGCAATCGCGCCATCGACTACCTGCGCGTGAACAAGCGCACGATCTCCATCGACGTCACGGAAGAGACCGATCTCGGCGCTGTTCCGTCGTCCGCTGACGATATCGTCAACGAGATCGCCGTGGAGCAGGTGCTCGCCATGATGACCCCGCAGGAGCGGGAAATCGTCTCCATGAAGCACCTGATGGGCCTCACCTTCCGCGAGATCGCGGAGGCTGTGGGCAAGCCGCAGGGCACCGTCGCGTGGATCTATCGCGAAGCCGTTAACAAGATAAGGAGGTGCGGATATGACCGATGACAACAATCGCATCGATGATTTTCCGATGACGGACGATCCGGTCAATGCGGAAGACATCCCGCCGACTCCCGAATGGGAGAAGGCCTTTGCGGCATACGCCGCACAACAGGCGCCCGATCTGATGCCGCGCATTCTGGCGAAGATCCAGGCGGCGCAACAGGAACAACCGGCACCGACGACAGAGCCGGTGAAGGAACCCGAGCCTGTGAGGATCACCGAACCGGTGAAGGCTTCGGAGCCTGAGAAACAAAACCGCGGGCCGCTGTCCCGCTTATTCAAGATCATAACGGACAATCCCCGCAGGGTCATGGTGTCACTCTCCGGTGTCGCAGCGGCAGTCATCATCATCGGACTGCTGGTGATCATGAACAACAGTATCGGCCAGCCGAAGGAAAGGGGCAGCAAGGATGAAGTCGGTCATTCAAGCGCATCGACTCCTACCTCTGCCATCACGAACAGCGGGAGCAAGGACGCGCACAACGGCAAGCAGTCGTCCCCGACAACCCCCGTACCGGCGAATGAACACCGCGATGACGAGCATAGCATTTCGGATGATCCGTACGACGGTGGGAAAGGCGAACCGGGTGAGAGTGTTCCGGCTGAGAAAGAGGAGCTTGCGATCCATTTTTCCAACTCCGGCAAGTTGAGTGCCGATGATCTTTCGGCGAGTACAACGTATACGCTGACCGATGTCACTCTCAAGGAGTTCTCCGCTCCCACGTACAGCACCGTGCCGTCGGACAGGGACAAAGAAGGTTCAACGACCTACCGTGTGATCCGGGACGGTCAGGAGACAAACATCCTGCTCATCTGCGACGACGCGGCAGCCGGACAGACCTACTCCGAAATGACACTGAAGTTCGTCAGTACCATGACCGTGAACGGTGAACTGTTTACCGTGTTCCGTGTCATTCAGTGATCCGACTATTTGAAAAACAGGCAACAAAAAAAGAGACCGCAAAGGTCTCTTTTTTCATTCGTTTTGATTACTGAGCGTCCGTCTTGTGGATGCGATCCAGCAGTGCCTGCATTGCCTTCTCTGCTCTCCAGGAAAGCGCCAGATACTCGCTGCCGTACTCCTTGACCGCCTCATCCTTCGAAGTGTAATGCTCCTCGATGAATGCGTCAACCTCACTCTGGTTGTAGGTATATCCGAGCTTGTCAAACGCGGCAAGCAGCAGGATGGTATCCTTCACGCGAACTTCCGCCTGCGACTCTGCGTAGTAGTTGAAGTACTCCTCCGCAGTCATGTCGGTTTTGCCTTCGTTCTCGCGGTTGTCATAGAACTCATACAGCGTCTTGCCGAGCGTAGCTCCGAGACTTGCATAAGCGTTGACATAGTACTCGTAGTTCGACTCCATCTCCTTCTTCATGATGGATGTCCAGTTCTTCAGGAAGCGTCTTCCCGGCAGCTTCTTGATTTCGGAGTTATTCTCAAGGTACTCAAGAATATCCGTAGATGCATCGGAATTGAAACTCGCAAGCTGCAGCTTCTCGCTGATGTACGTGCGGTAACCTTCCACGGTGTGCGCGTATTTTTCGCCGAGCACTTCCGCAAAATACTTCTCCACGTTCTCGTCAGTCAGCATCGCAAGGTACTCCTCGCGCTCCTTCTCAGCAGCCGTCTTTTCCTCGTCCTTCTTGTCGCCGTCGTCCGACTTGTCATCACCGTCGGTAGCTCCCGTTGCAGGTACAGTCTGCTCATTGGAAGCGTTGCCCGTGCCGGCTTCGTTCTTCTTGTCATCGCCGGACGTGCTCTCATTGCCACTCGAGGTCGTCGCGTTGGCATCCGGCGCATCGGTCTTATCCGTACCTTCCGCGGCCTTCTCCGCCGTCACCTTCGACTTCAGAGCGGAAACGATCTCATCCTCAATCTCCTCATCCTTCGGCTTGTACTGATCATATGTGATCGTCATGGCATCCAGATCCGCAAGCTTTACATTGTCAGAGATGCTGTATCTCTTGATATTTCCCTTGTCATCAAGTCCGCGGCTGTACATCGGAATGGAATTGTACCAGATCAGAAGCACAATGATCAGGATCGCTACGGGGATCAGAATGATCACGCCGAGCTCTGCCGCCGCCTTAATCTTCGCGTTACGTCTTGCCTGCGCGCTACGCTTCTTAGCCGCAAGTCTGTTCTCAATACTCATAGTAAACCTCCACCCGCACTGCACGGGTTATTATAGAATCAGCGGTTTTTAGTGTATCACGATTCTTCGGAAAATGCAATGCAAACTCAAAAAAGCATGTTCTAAACGTCAAATGCGGGAATAAAGCTCTCCGAGGCTGTCTTTCCGACCTGGATAAACCCGTTTTCCACAGGGAGCCCCCTCGCAAAATCAACAACCCTGTCATACTCGTAGCGCGTCAGTCTGCGGTTGAGTTCCGGATACGGAAGCTCCTTCGCCGGCGGCGTGTACTGGTTCAGGATGCTGATGTAGATGCGATCCCCGTACGTCTCGTAAAGGTACCGGATCACCTCGCACGCCTCATCGCGGTGCCCGGGCAGAACCAAAACGCGCACGATCACGCCGCGCGTCATGTATCCGTCCGCGTCGAACGCCGGCTCTCCCGCCGCCTCGACCATCCTCGTGATCGCGCGCTTCGCGACCTCGGGGTAGTCCTTCGCGTGCGAATACTTCATTGCGAGGTCCGCGCTCACGTACTTAAGATCGGGGAGATAGATGTCGATGTCGTCCCGAAGAAGCGTAAGCGTCTCCTCCGTCTCGTAACCGCTTGAGTTCCACACGACCGGGAGCGTAAATCCCTTCTGCTTCGCAACGGCGAGCGTCTCATGCACCGCGGTCGCCCACTGTCCCGCCGTCACAAGGTTGATGTTCGCGGCGCCCTCGCCCTGCAGACGGAGCATCTCCGCCGCCAGCTCCTTCGGAGTGTACGCCCTGCCCGCGTCGCCGCCGCTGATGGCAGCATTCTGACAGAAGATACAGTGGAGCGGGCATCCCGCGAAAAACACAGCTCCCGAGCCTCTCTCGCCGCTTAAGCATGGTTCCTCCCACATGTGCAGAGCCGCGCGCGCCACATGCATCGTGTCACTGCACCCGCACACGCCCGTGCGCGCCGAGCGGTCTACTCCGCAGCCGCGCGGGCAAAGGTTACATTGTCGCATCGTGAGTTCTCCCATCGTGCACTCCAATAAATCTTTACGCGGCTCCCCTCTGAACGTCCGGGGAGCCGCGTTTTCTTCTTACATCACACTTTCATCGTGATCGTGATCTTCTCCTCCGCTGTCACGCTCGCGTAGCTTCCCATCAGAAGCGGCATGGCCGGCGGCAAATGCCCGATGTCCGCGTCCATCACGATCGGCACGCCGAAATCACCGAGCACGTCGATGACCGCGCGGTACTGGTCAAGCCCCATCATCTCCTGCCCGTAGCAGAGAGGCCGTCCGATCAGGAACCCCTTCACGTTCGAAAACCATCCCGCCGCGCGAAGCTGCCACAACGCCCTGCGGATACTGAAGACATTCAGGTCACAGCTCTCCAGGACCCACACAATCCCCTCGTCCTTGTGGGCCTCCGCGTAGCCGACCGGATCCGCGTACGGCGTTCCGCACAATACCTGAAGGCTGTCGAGGCAGCCGCCGATCAGGCGGCCCTCGAAGTGTACTGTATCTCTCGTCTGTTCTACGCCTGTAGAACTATTAGTATACTTGCGGATCCCCGCGGTCTGAACGCAGTTGTACGGCTCGTACGGATGCTCCTCATCCTTCTTCCCGTCGGTGATGCCTTCCCACGCCGGATAGCTCCGAACCGTGTCGATTTTTCCCTGCATCAGCGCAAGCGCGTCCTCAAGCGCCTCGTGCCACGGCTCCATGCCGAACGCGGACGCACTCGGTCCGTAGAGCCCGTAGCCGCCGCACTTGGTTACATACGGGAAAATAAAGTTCGTGATGTCCGAATACCCCATCAGCAGCTTCGGCTTCGCCGCGCGGATCTTCTCCCAGTCGACGAGACCGATCGTCTCGCACATGAGCTCTCCGCCGCCGCACGCCATGAACGCGTCGATGTCATCCCTGCCGAACATCTCCGTGAGCTCCGCCGCGCACTCCGCAGGCGGCGCCGAGATCCCGATGCCGTCGGCCCGGTAGCAGTTCGGCCCGAGCACAAGCCGGAACCCTTTCTCCTTCAATTTACGAAGCGCATTGTCAAACGCCGTCTTGTACGGCTCGGTCGCGCACCCGAACGACGGCGCGACGAAACCGATAGTTCCGCCTTCCGGTAAAAACATGCTCATTTTCCGTATCTCCGTTTTCTTACTTCCGTTACCTTTCGTAATACTTATCCAGCTTTACGATCCACTCGCCGTGCAGCTGTCCGCCCATTCTCGGTCCGAATGTGATCTCATATTGACCGCTCAGTTTCTCTCCGAGGAACGTAAACTCTATGGCACCTTTGCCGCGCCATGTCTCACCGTTCTCCGTCTCAAAGACGTCCCACGGAATCTCGGGATTGACACCGAAGACGATCTCCATCTGCCTGTTCATCAGCTCGAGCTGCAGTTTGTAATTCTCCTCGCTCTTCTCTCCGCTGAAGTCATGACCGGTTCCGGTGACCTTGACAGAAGCCGAATCCAGCCTGCCGCCGGTTCCGCCGAATCCGTAATCCAGATCGAACGTATACGGACTCATAACCGCGCCGACATGATACTCGACATCACTGTATTCCCGCCCGTCCTGAGTGATGATCCTTCGGTACGTGTACGGGTAACTGCCCGCCGGAATGGTCGTCACCTTATCCGGATACAGCGCAAAATACTGATCGGCAAATGTTTCGGGGCTCCCGTAGAAGTCCGTGTTCCCGATATTGCCGTCGAACACTACATTCGGGTTGATCGGGCAATCATCAAGCTTTGACTCATAATAGGTATTGGCCTTGATCGAATTCTTTTCGGATCTGTTCACCTTAACCTCGAACCGGATCGACCCCTTCGCGCCATCGTCGTCAACGGACCGCATAAAATAATACCCGGCATTAGAATATTCGAGGGAAAGACCCATATCGTTCGGATCCTTGCTCTTCAGGCTCTCCTCGGTCGTGATGTTCAACAGAATGTTCGCCGCCCGCTCGGAATACACCATCTTCACGATACGCTTGATGTTTTCCTGCGTTGCCGCATCGTTCACATCAATGTTGTAAAACTCAAGGTCCACAATATTCTCATTGCTGAACTGATCGGTCTCCGTTGTGTATAACACGCAAAATCTCGCCGTCTCACTATCGATCAGATCGTAACTGTCACCTGACTTCGTTCCGGTGTAATTCAACCCTTCCGCGTACTGTACGGCCCATCTCGGTCCGTTGTCCGTTGCTACGAACCAGGTGCCTTCCTCATTAAAATAATCAACGAACTGACCGTCGCGACCGTTGATCCAGCTGTCATTCTTAAGCGCCGGGAACACCGTCTCGCGCGGCTGGCTGATCTCCGTCCGGAACAGCGTGATCTCTTGTCCGCAATCCGGCACGATTGCCTTCTCCTCCGTGATCTCCGGCAGATCGATCGTGCCGATGTCCGTGGGTGCTGTGAATTCCCATATCGTTGCAACACCTTCGGGTGTCGGCGTTGCCGTAGGATCACCGGATTCCCCGGGAGTAGGCGTCGCGTCACTCGGGGCATCCGTCGGCTTGCTTTCCGAAGGAGTCACCGCCTCCGTGACCTTATTCTCGTCCTTTTTGTCATCGTCGTCATCATCCTTGTCGCAGCCGGCCAATACAAGCGCAAGCACAACGACAAGCAGGATGATCCACCAATTCCGCTTCTTCACCATTCATTCCCTCCCAATTTATCCTGCCGCGGAACACCGTATACAACAGTCTCTCCCGCAGCCGTTTCAATCATACAATGAGTTTATGATTATTGCAATGTATTATTTCATGGACAATACCGGCATTTGTCTACGGAAAATAATGGCATATACATGCGACGGGCAACCGACATGAACGGACCTCCCGGACGCAACAAGCGCGGCTTCCCGTGGGAAACCGCGCTCTCGCTCCAAAGTGTATCAGAGGAACCGCTGTTTTCAGCGGTTCCTCTGATAGCCTCCGGCGGATCGCACGAATGCGCAGCGGAATGCCCGCTTCGCGGGCGCGCATTCGGCGTCGATTGACGCATTGCGTCAATCGATCAAAAAAGGAACCGCCAATCTGCGGTTCCCTTGTTTTCTTACAGCAGGTGTGCACGGATCTCGTCGCCGCTTAAGGGGCTTAAGTAAGCAGGCGCAATATCGAACACGGTCTTGCAGCCGCTTGCACCCTCCTTCTGCAGTCTTGCGATCGCACGCGCATACGCGATGATGACGCTCGATGTGAACTCGGGGTTCGAGTCAAGCTTGAGGCTGTACTCGATGACGTGCTTATTTTCCTTGTTCCAGCCGGTCTGACCGGTGCGGATCACGAAACCGCCGTGGGGAATGCCCGCGTGGTCGCGCTCCAGCTCCTCCTCGGAGATGAAGTGAACCGTCGTGTCATAGTCCGCAAAATAGTTCGGCATCGTCTTGATCGTCTGCTCAACCGCTGCCGCATCCGCGCCCTCCTCAAGCACGACAAAGCACTCTCTCGTGTGCTTCTCACGCGTCGTCAGCTCGGGGTTCTTGCCGGAGCGGACTGCCTCGAGGGCTGCCTCAACCGGCACGGTGTACTGCTTGCCGTTCTTCACGCCGGGAACACGGCGGATCGCGTCGGAGTGACCCTGGCTCACGCCCTTGCCCCAGAACGTGTAATCGTTGCCGTCCGGCAGAATGCAGTTCGCATACAGGCGGTTCAAAGAGAACATGCCCGGGTCCCATCCGCAGGAGATGAGAGCGACTTTGCCGGCTGCCTTAGCAGCAGCGTCAACATTCGCAAAATGCTCCGGGATGCGCGCGTGCGTGTCGAAGCTGTCCACGACATTGAAAAGCTTTGCATACTCCGGCGTCTGCTTCGGAAGATCCGTCGCGCTGCCGCCGCAGATGATCATCACATCGATCTTATCCTTCCACTCCGCCACGTCAGCCACGGATGCAACCGTAACTCCGGGCGTAAGTACCTTCACAGTCTGCGGATCACGGCGCGTGAACACTGCGACAAGCTCCATGTCGGGATTCTGCTTGATCGCGCACTCAACGCCGCGGCCGAGGTTTCCGTATCCGATGATACCTATTTTTGCCATATCATTTCGCCTCCGAATAATAATGCGGGCAACGGTTTTTGCCCGCTCACAGCACATAGAATACCACCGTTTTCCGGTTTTGTAAATACAAAATCAGTACTTGTATACAAAGATACATTTTCTGCGTATATACCTCTTCCGTCACGCAAAAAAGGAACGCGGACTTTCACGCCGCGTTCCTCTTCCATGTGCCTTATGTTATTGCTTGACCAGCTCCCGTCCGGACTGTACCAGCCACTCGCCGTCGGACGCGCGCTCCGCGATCTCCACCATGCGGATCAACAGGTCGCTGTTCTTCTCGTACTCGAAAAATGTATTGTACCTGTGCGAATCATCTCCCGTGATGGTCATCACGATGTTGTCCAGGCGGCCGTCCTCATCGTAGATCATGTCCAGTCTGCAGTACGGGGTTCCGACAGTGATGTTCTCGTAGTAATGGTATGTGAGCACCGCCTCCGGCTTGTCCTCATCACCGAAGATCAGCACGCGGTTGTCACCCTTCAGCACGAACTCGTACTCCTTGACGCGCTCGCCTGTCTGATCTGTCGCGATCCGGCAGCTGTCATACGGTGTCGCGCCTTCCTCGCCGCGGAGGATGAACTCCTGCAGGTACACCATCTGTCCGTCCGCGTCGTATCCGTACGCCACGAAGTTCGGTCCTTCGATGTTCGTATTGACGAAAAGCTTTGTTTCGACGATCTCCGCGTAGGTGATCTCGCGGAATTTGCGGTCGTTTCTTCCGTCGACAAATGTGTACTTCTTCCGGTACTCCTTGATCGCCTTCGCGTCGTCGGCAACCTTCTTCTCGACATAGCTGCTGCCGGCTCCCGCGGTATGATCCTTCCAGTAGTCATCGCGGATCGCATCGCACAGCGTGACCCAGTCGTCCGCGACTAAAAGCTCGCGCCCGGGAATGATGCAGGACGCCGGGATCTGCTCCGTCGACGCTTCCTTGCGCATGTATCCGTACTGCTTGTTGCGGTACTGAACGCGGTACCAATCATCGTCGCTGAACACACTCGTGTCCAGGTCCAGAGCCACAAACTCGCCGACCTGCACGTCATCGAGTTTCAGCGATTCCTCATACGGCTCGGAGTAAATGCCGGTCGCGCGCGTAACGTACACAAGTCCCGTGAGCTGATACGTTACTCCGCTGTACGGCGTCGGTGTAGGCTCCCCGCTCACTTCCGGTGTCGGCGTCGGCCACGATTCGGTCGGTGTAGGCTCCCCGCTCACCTCAGGTGTGGGTTCCCCGCTCACCTCGGGCGTCGGCCACAAGGACGTAGGCGTAGGCTCACCACTTACCTCCGGTGTCGGTTCCCCGCTCACCTCGGGCGTCGGCCACAAGGACGTAGGCGTAGGCTCCGGGGTCGGTGTCTCCGTCGGGGTCGGCTCCGGCGTGGGTGTCGGCTCCGGTGTCGGGGTATCCGTCGGAAGGGGTTCCGGGGTAGGTGTTTCCGTCGCAGTAGGCTCCGGAACCGGCGTGTCCGTCGGCTTCTCCGTCACTGCGTGCGTCGGCGTCGGCGACACTTCCTTCTTCCCGTCGTCATCGTCGGAAGACCACGGAAAACTGCAGGCTGTCATCGCGAGAATGACAACCGTGCAAAGCGCGGTCAATACTAAGCTGCGTAATCTTCTCATTCCTGCTCCTCTCCGCTTTTCGGCTCCTTGAGCCCGCGGTAATATTCGTGCACAAGACTTCGGAAACCGTACGTCTTGATCGTTTCGTAGCGAAGGTTGTAGTTGGCCTTCGTGTGCTTCCCCGTGCGGATGTAGCGGATGCACTCCACCATGTAGCGGTCGAGCTCCGCCAGCGTCTCCGACGTTGTGATGATCGGAAAGAACCACCGTGCCCACGTCAGGTCGTTCTCGTTCCGGTTCTCGTAAAATTTGATATTGAACACCGCGATGTACCGGCGGATCGCTTCCTCCGCGCTCAGGGGTCTGTTGCCCCGCGTCATGAGACGGCGGAACCGGCGCGCCTTGCGCTTCATTTTCCCCTTCATCTTCTCGGCGGACGCCTCCGACACATCGAATATTCCGTTGTTGTACATGATCCCGAGGAAGGTCCACGGTTCGCCGGGGCGGCTTGTAAACTCCTTCTTCGGGTTGACGGAAAGTCCCATCGAGGCGAGCGTGTCCAGGATGTACGTCTTATGCTTCTGCAACTCCTCCTCGCTGTCCGCGAACACGATGATGTCGTCCGCGTAACGCGCGTACAGCACGCCCTCGCGGTACATGTGCCAGTCCATCCCGCTCAGGTAGAGGTTAGCGAGGAACGACGAGACGGGCACCCCCGCCATGATCCCCTTGCGCTCCTCCGTCGGAACTCCGTCCGCGAGCACACATGGATTTTCCAGGATCGATACGATCAGCTCGCACAGGATCGGCTCGTCCTTCAGCGCATCCTTCACCATCGGCACGATCCGCGCGGGATCGACCGAGTTGAAATAGTCGTGGACATCGGCCTTGTACACGTAGCGGTTGCCCATGTTCGGCCGGTACCGAAGGTATTCCATCGCCTTGCGCACGCCGCTGCCCTCCCGGAACGAGAACAGGTTCGGCGCGAACAGGCCGTCATATTCATGCAGGTGGCGGGCGATCATCTTCAGAAGCAGGCTGTCCCCGCCGTCGTAGGTGTAGACGATGCGCTTCTTGTCCGTCCCCATCTTGTTGATGACTTTTCGCTGCGCACACGGAAAATGCCTTTCCTCCAGCCAGCGTCTGACCGTCGGCAGATAATCCATGCGATCGATCTTCCGCCGGAGATCCCGCAGCTCCGTCTTCGTCACAAAGTCCCGGCCGGCGCAGTATGTGTAGTACTCCTCCCACACCTCAGGGTTGACAAGCCCTTCCAAAAACTCCATCTCTCACGCCTCCGACCGTGCTCCCCCACCGATGCGGTCATACTGCCCGCACCGGAATTCCCAATGAAACAAAATGTGAGAAGCCCTCCCCCGAAGCTTCGCCTTTCCGCGAGGTACAGGGCACAGACATCCCACACCATCATACTTAACCGTTCCGCACGGCATATCCGCCGCGCGGCATTATTCGCCCACCCGGAAGCCTTTGTTCCTCTCGGAAAGCAGTGCTTCCGGTGAGCCAATTGTAAAGAGAAGAAATCCTTAAAGATTGGAAAATTTCCAATCTTACCGAACGATACATGGCCGACTACCTGCACAGTACCACAAGGACCATGCTGCGCCCGCTGCAGGTGCAGATACTTGCGTTCTTCTCACTTTACCGAATTAAAATGCAAGGTTCTCGCGGATCCGGTTCACGACATACTCCACGCGGTCCGGATACTCGATGAAGAAGTTGATGTGCTTCAGCTGTGCCTTCCACTCGCACATGGTATGCAGGCCCTTCTTGTAGCCGTACTTGCTCTGCAGAGAGATGACAAGCGCGATCTGGCCGTTCTTGCGCATCACGAACGTGTAAGGCGGATAGTTGTATTTCACGCCGGGCACCAGCTGTGCAAAAGGAACATTTTCCTCAAGCGTATAGTCCGGAAAATTCTCCTGGATGATCGGGCGGAAATAGTTGATGTCATGGTTGTACTCGGTATCCCAATCGTCCACTTCCGGAGCGGTTTGTGCCGCTGCGGTCTGCGCAAAGAAACCACCGTCCACCGGTGCCGGAATAGGATCTGCGGCAGGTGCTGCGGGAGTGGTTGCATTAACCGTAGTCGTCTTCTTGGGCGTGAGTGCATTGTCGATCGCCGTCTCCATGGCATTCTCAACCTTGCGTTCAACTTTTCTGCGAAGCAAACGTTTCAAAATATTGTCCAATATCATGGTAAACCCCTCCGTTTCATATTTGCGAGGCGCCGCGGATTCCGGGGCGAGCCTCGACCTGAATCCATTATATAATTTTACGCAGGCAAATGCAACAAAATACTTGCCCCGGGCAGCACAACTTCCACCCCGTAAAAAGCCCGCTCCGAAAGCCTCTTCCAAGGCTTGTTCCGGTCAGACTACCTCGTAGCCCTGCGCAACGATTGCGGCAGTGAGTTTCTCAACGGAAACGCATTCCTCCGCGGTCACCACTGCAGTGCCCTTCTCGTGGCTCACGATCGCCTCGGACACACCCGGGATCTCCTCCAGACACTTCTTTACACGCGCCTCGCAGTGCATGCACATCATTCCCTTCACCTGCAGAGTGATCTCCTTCATAATCACGTCCTCCTTGCTTGTATTATCTGCCGTTGCCGGCCGATCTACGGCATCGGCAACCTTTGTTTCTTCAGTTTCCTTCGCTTCAACCTCGGCAGCGGCTTCCTTCGCCTCCACCGCCGCGGTTTCCGCGCCGTCGATCTCCGGGTACTTCCAGCGGTTCAGCCGAAGCGCGTTCATCACGACACAGAAGCTCGAAAGGCTCATCGCAGCCGCGCCGAACATCGGGTTCATCTCCCAGCCGAACAGCTTTACGTAAGCGCCCGCGGCGAGCGGGATTCCGATCACGTTATAGAAAAATGCCCACCACAGATTCTGGCGGATGATCCTAAGCGTGCTCCTTCCGAGGTCGATCGCCGCGCACACGTCGGTGAGCCGACGGTTCATCACGACCACGTCGCCCGCGTCGATAGCGATCTCCGTTCCCGCGCCGATCGCGATACCGATGTCCGCAGCTGTCAGCGCAGGAGCGTCGTTGATCCCGTCGCCTACCATCGCGACGATGCGTCTGTCCGCGGTCGCCTTGCCGTTCGCCTTGCGGCTGCCCTCGCTGTCGCTGTCCGCCTTACAATTGTTACCTGTATTACCGTTAATATCACAGCTGCCGCCCTCTTCCGCGCAACAGCACATATTGTCCGCAGTTCCGAACTGCAGCTCGCGGATCACCTGCTGTTTGCCGTCCGGCAGCACTTCCGCACGCACCTCGGTGATGCCCGCGCGAGCCGCGATGACCTCGGCGGTTGCCTTCCGGTCACCGGTCACGCAGACCGTTGTGATGTTCATATTCTGAAGCAGCTCGATCGCTCCTGCGCTGTCCGCGCGAAGCGTATCCGCCACGGTGATCATGCCGAGATACTGTCCGTCATATGCGAAAAATACAGGCGTTCCTCCCTCGCGGGATGCCGCTTCCGCAGCGTCCGCGCTCTTCTTCGGCACCGCATCGCCGAGAAGACGAAGGTTGCCGCCGAGGAGTTCTTTGCCGCCGTATGTCACGCGCACACCGTTGCCGGAGAGCGCCTTGAAGCCCTCCGCTGCTAACGTGACACTGTCCCCCGCGCTCTCGCGAGCCGCGCCGCTCTTCGTTTCATCACCGGTACTCACCGGGATCGCGCCGCTTTCCTGAGCATGCAGCCGGATCGCCTTCGCGATCGGGTGCTCGCTGTATTGTTCGGCGATGTACGCGTATCGAAGAAGTCCCTCCTCCGTGACACCGTCCGCGGGTACGACCTCCGTCACCTTCGGCTCACCCTCGGTGATGGTACCGGTCTTGTCAAACGCAACCGTTTCCACGCGTCCGCACTGCTCGAGCGCAGTCGCGTTTTTATACAAAATACCGTGCTTCGCGCCGACACCGCTGCCGACCATGATCGCCACGGGCGTCGCCAGTCCGAGCGCGCACGGACAGCTGATGACGAGCACGGAGACACCGCGCGCGAGCGCATAGCCGAAGGTCTGCCCGACGAGGAGCCAGATCACGACCGTGATCGCCGCGATCGCGATCACCACGGGGACAAACACCCCCGCCACGCGGTCCGCCATCTTTGCGATGGGCGCTTTCGTCGCCGTCGCGTCGCTGACCATGCGGATGATCTTCGCAAGCGTATTGTCCTCACCGACCGCAGTAGCGCGGCAGAGGATATGTCCGGAGCGGTTCAGCGTCGCGGTAGCGACGGCATCGCCCGGTTTCTTGTCCACGGGAATGCTCTCACCGGTCAGCGCGGATTCGTCGATCGCGCTCTCGCCCTCCAGGATCACGCCGTCCGTCGGGATCGCGTCTCCGGGGAATACTTCAAAAACATCGCCGACCTTAACCTCCGCGATCGGCACCGTCACGGATACCCCGTCGCGGATCAGCTTCGCCTGCTTCGGCGCGAGATCATACAGCCCCTTGAGCGCGTCGGTCGTGCGTCCCTTGGAGTACGCCTCCAGCGTCTTGCCGACCGTGATCAGCGCAAGGATCATCGCCGCCGAATCAAAATACAGATCCCCGAGGATCTCATGTCCGCCCGCGCCGGAGAAGATCTGCGCGGTGCGCACGGCGCTGTACGCGAAGGAGGCAAATGAACCGAGAGCAACGAGCGTGTCCATGTTGGGCGCGCCGTGAAGCACGCCGCGCACGCCGTTGCGGAAGAAGCGGTAATTGATGCCCATGACGATCAACGTAAGGATCATCTGGCACAGGGCATTGACGGACGGCTTCTGCAGCCATCCGGGCAGAGGTGCCGAGAACATATGATAGCCCATGGAGATATACATGAGCACAATGACGAATCCAACGGAGAGGATCAGGCAGCGCCGCAACTTCACGAACTCCTCGTCGGCAACGGCAGGTGTCTTATCCCGGGCAGCGGTCTTCGCCTGCTCCGGACGGCAGCCGTACCCGGCCTTCTCCACCGCGTCGACGATGGCCTCATCGGTCGCGCTTCCCTCCACGGCGAGCGAGCCTGTCAGCAGATTTACGGCGCAGGAATCCACCCCGGGCAATCCCGAGACAGCCCTCTCCACTCTGCTGCTGCACGCGGCACAGCTCATCCCCGTGACCTGAAACACTCTCACTCCCGATTCTCCTTACCGAAATAGTGCATTTCCAAAAGCTGATACGCAACCGAATAGCCAAACTTGCGGTACAGCCGGATCGCGGGGAGATTGTCCCCGTACACGGTCAGCCGCGCCGCTGTCGCGCCGTTGTCGTACAGCTTGCCGAGCGCGTACGCGAGAAGCTTCGTCGTGATACCGCGGCGCTGGTACTCCGGGTCGCAGAAAATATTTTCCGTCGCGTAGACACCGTCGCCGACCGGCCACGCCGAAACGGCGGCAACCAGCTGGTCATCGCGGATGGCGACCCAGACATGGCAGTCCGGATTGCCCAGCCGGTAGCGCATCTCATTCTCGCTGACAGGCTGCCCGAAGCTGCGCGCGTTCACTTCAAAATACGTCTTCCACTCCTCAGGCGAATCGTAAAATTCCCGGATCTCCGTTCCGTCGTCGCGGTTTCTTGCGAACTCTCCCTCGTCGCGCCAGATGTCGGCCGACGTCAGACGGTACGGTTCCTCGTCCGAGGCAAGATAGTCCGCCCTGCGGTCATTCGTCGATCCGGGCAGAGCCTCGTACGCGGGGCCGTGGTTGTCGTCCGGTTTGAACGATTGATCGGGGTCGCCTGACGCACCGTCGGCAAGCAGCTCGTCGGTGTCATCGATCGGGCGCGTCATCACGGTCATCACGTTGCCGACGCGGAAGCCCTCGTCGAACAAAAGCTCCGTGTACGCCGTATTGTCCGCGCTCACCCACAGACGGAGCACAGGCTTGCGCCCATCCTTTCCGGGAAGCCGTCCGAAGCGGTACTGAAGCTCCTCCAGAAGCGTGATGGACACCTCCGCCTCGTCCTCGATCCCCGGGACCGCGCGAAACTCCGCGCGATAGTACTGCCATTCCTCCTCGTCGGTCACGCGGTACGGATCGGTCTCTGCGATCAGCCCCGCGCCGGCAAAAACACCGTCGACGAGAGCCACGCAGACCGTATCCCGGCAGACATCCGCATGGCGCGCGATCTCCGCCGCCATCTCCGCATCCAGCACTGCAATATCATTCAGGTACCGCTCTCTGTAGTTCACAATGGTGATCATGTCTGCCTCCTCTCCCGTCTGCCGACGTAGGCATTCTTCACTTATGTTGCTTCGTGTACGGAAAATGCTCCTGCTTTCTCATTCAACTTCCCGTATCACGTTGGAATACGCGGTCTTGCCGGTCACTCCGGGCAGCCGTCCGATCTTGCCGGACAGTGCCGAGATCGCGTCCTGCGGGCCATCCACCGCGATGCAGATGATGTTGACGCCGCACTCGCGGTACGGCAGTCCCATCCGCCCGATGATATACTCCCCGTACTCGTGCAGAATGGCATTGAGCCGCTCCGCCGATTCGGTGCGCTCCACAATGATGCTGATCACAGCCACGCGTTTCTCCATAGTATCCTCCAAAACGGCTTATTTTCCTTCAGGGTCGCTCCAATCGTCACGGTGCGCCGCTTTCCACTCTTTGATCTCCTTGAGCCGGTCGGCAACCGCCGCCTCGTCGCCCGACTGCTTCGGCCGGTAATACTCGCGGTCCGCGAGCGATTCCGGCAGGCACGGCATCGGTGTCAGCGCGCCCTCGTAGTTGTGCGCGTAGCGATAGCCCTTGCCGTAGTTAAGATCGGACATCAGCTTCGTCGGCGCGTTGCGGATCCACAGCGGAACAGGCTCCGCGCGACCATTTCTCAGATCCTCGTTAACTTCCATGCAGGCGACTTCGAGCGCGTTTGATTTCGGCGCCATCGCCAGGTACGTCGCCGCGTGCGCGATGTGCACGTTGCACTCGGGGACACCTAAGTAATGGCACGCCTGGTAGACGTTGATCGCAACCGCGAGCGCGTTTGAATCGGCAAGCCCGATGTCCTCGCTCGCAAACCTCACCATGCGCCTTGCGATGTACAGCGGGTCGTCGCCGCTTTCAAGCATGCGAAGCGCCCAGTAGACCGCCGCGTCGGGGTCGGAGTTGCGCATCGACTTGTGCAGCGCCGAGATCAGATTGTAGTGCTCCTCACCGCTCTTGTCGTACAGCAGCGATTTGCGGCTGATGCACTGCTCCACCTGCTCGTCCGAGACCGTGATCCCGTCCGCGCTGATCGTGCCGTTTAAAACCGCCATCTCAAGCGTGTTGAGCGCCGTTCTCGCGTCTCCGTTGGAAAATGCCGCGATCGCGCGGATCTGATCCTCGCTCATCGACACGTTGTTGTCCGCGAACCCGTCCTTTGAGGTGAGCGCGTGCCTCAGAAGCGTAACGATATTGTCCTCGGTCAGAGGCTTTAAGACAAACACCTTGCAGCGGGACAGCAAAGCCCCGTTGACCTCGAAGGAAGGATTTTCCGTGGTCGCGCCGATCAGGATGATGCTCCCCTTCTCGACGTACGGCAGGAACGCGTCCTGCTGCGCCTTGTTGAAACGATGGATCTCGTCCACGAACAACACGGTGCGGATGCCGCGAAGCGTCGCGTCCTCCGCCTGCTTCATCACGTCCTTGATCTCCTTGATGCCGCTCGTGACAGCGCTGAAGTTGATGAATTCCGACTTCGTCTGTCCCGCGATGATGCTCGCGAGCGTCGTCTTGCCGACGCCGGGCGGACCCCAGAAGATCATCGATGAGATGTTGTCATTTTCAATCAAAGTACGAAGCATACAGCCCGGTCCGAGCAGGTGCTCCTGCCCCACGAAATCCGCGAGCGTCTTCGGGCGCACGCGGCCCGCAAGGGGCATTGAGCGAGGTGTTCGCTCGGTCTGCATGTCGAATATGGATAACTGCTGCATGGATCACTCTCCGTTCTCATCGTCCCGGTCATGGTCACGGCTGTACACCAGCCGAAGCCTCCGGTTTTTGCGCCGCCTGCGGATGTTGATCTTCCGGATCAGCACCAGCGCAACGGCGATGACCAGGAACGAGCCGACTCCGACGCACAGTACGGTGGCGTTTCTCTTCGACAGGCCGAAGCGCTCATACCACGCCTTCTTGCCGCCCGAGCCGTTGACCACCTTCACGATCGGCTCCGCGTCGAAAGCCACTACCGCGTCGATGCAGATGCCGCTGCCGGTCTCGCTTCTGTCCTTGATCTTCACGTAGCGCGGATTGGTCTTCGCGGGGATGTTGGTGTATTTGTCGAGCGCCGTAAAATCCTTGCTCTTGACCTCGATCTCGTACCACTTGTTCAGGTCCGCGGAGAGCGAGACCGTCATCTTATCCTCCGGCTGGCCCGTGGTGAAAATGTATAAAAACATTCCCGCGGAATCGTGGATGTACGCGTTCATGTCGATGATGAGCTCACCGCCGCGTCCGAGGTTGAGCACGCCCGATCCGGTCTCCGGATCGTAATCCGGCCAGCCGAGCGCCTGGCCGATCTCCTGTGAGGACGACTCCGGCTCGCGCCCCTGCCCTACGGTGAAGGACACAACAATGTTGCCGCAGTCCGTTCTTCCGTCCAGCAGGATCTCGTTGCCGAACACGTCGGTCCAGCGGTCCGGATGGGTCGCCTCGCGCGACGTCGCGATCTGCTGGTACACCATCGGCGTCGGACTCGGTGTCGGCGTGGGTGTTGCCGTCGGCTTCGCCGCCGCACCCGCGGAAACACGTCCGACCGAAAGCAAAAGGAGCATCGAGAGCCCGATACCGATCATCACCATCCATCGTTTCATGCCCCAAATACTCCTTTCCGCAGGCTGTGCCTGCAATCACAGGTCCACAAGACTGATCTCGTAGGTGTCCCTGTCGCAAACAATCTTTTTAAATTCCGTTAACGCACGGAAGACGTAATATTTTTCGTAGGCCATCGCGTATACCGGAAGATCACCGATCTCCCCGAGCATCGCCTTACCCTTAGCGTCCAGCTCCACAATGTGGTACGCCCAGATGTCACCGCCGTCCTCGATCGCGGTGTAGAGAAGCGCATGAATGTCGCCGTCCACAAGAACGCTCTTGTTCACGGTCTTCCCCATCGCGCGCATCGTCTCACTCATGACAAAGAGATCTCCGAACGCGATATGGTCCTTCGCGTCCTCCTTGCGCTTCGCCTCCTCGCGCAGTGCCACGCGCTCCGGATACGTGCGCGGGTCGCGGGCATCGCCCTCGTGGATCAGCGTCCGTTTCTCCTCCTCGCGAAGCTCCTGCTCCGTCTTCTGCCGCTCGGGGATGAACTCGTCCATGAACTCCGTGAGCGTCATCTGACCCATCTGATCGCCTGAGCCGCGGTATTTGTTGTCGACGGAAAATACGCGGTAATCCTTCGTGTCGATGATCGCCCGCTCACGCGGCGGCTCAAACAGCGTCTCTCTGGGCGCGTCCGAAGTCGTCGTGATCTTCTCCGGCACGCTTCCCGAAATTCTCTTCAGCACCGATTCGGTCTTCGCGCCGTCCGGCTGCGTGTTCTTCTTCGGACCGCCGTAATAGATCTCCGATTCCGCGACCTGCTCCCTGTCACGAAGCACCTTGTCTTTCTTAATCTTCGAAAAATAAGCTACCGCAGCCTCGGCCGCGCTGCCCGTCTTCGCCTCACCTGCGGGCGCTTGTGTTTCGCCTGTATCCCGAGCAATCTCCGCTGCCGCGGACACTGCCGTACCGGCTTCGGAAACAGCTTTCGTCACCGCTCCCGCATACTGCGCGGGCGATGCAGTTTCACTGATATTCTGAACTGACGTTGTTGCTCCGGCATTCCGGTCCGCTGCTTCATTATCCGCAACGGGCGCGACCGTCGGGGCAGCATTCACCCCGGGCTCGGGCTCATCGTCATCATCGTCATCGAGTGCTGCAAGCATCGCGGGCGTAATCCCCGCGAGCGAACCGAACTCATCGTCGTCATCCGCGTCGCTGTCCGCTGCCGTAGCGGGCTCTGCCACGCTCTCTGCAGACTGTGCGGTCGTTTCCTCTGCCGGTGTGTCCGTAACCGCTGCATCCGCAGTCTGTGCGTCCGCAGTCTGCGTGTCTACGCTCTCTCCCGGGGCAAGCACACCATCGCTCTCCGGATCGATCACCGTTCCGATGGCGATGCACAACGCCTGTACGATCATGTCAAGCGGCATTCCCGGCTGTCCGGTTTCCGCGCTCTGCTCCGGCAGCGCCGGCACATGAACGAAACCGCATTTTACGCCCGTGAACTCTGTCTCGCACGCGCGGAGCGTCTGATACATCAGGCAGTTGCACACGAACGTTCCCGCCGAGTGCGAGATCTCCGCCGCGATCCCGGCGTTCTTTACGTTGCGGACGATCTCCTCGATCGGAAGTGTCGAACGGTACGACGGCGCACCGCTCATGTCGATGGAGCGGTACAGCCACAGATTGTGGTCCGCGTCCTCTTCCTCCGAGTGCGCGTAGTTGCCCGCCGTGGATTCCACACGGATGTCCGAAGCGGACGCGTTCAGCCCGACGCACACAACCGCGTCCGGGTTCACACTGCGCATCAGATCCAGGAGTATCGTGTCGCTTCTTGTGTACGACACCGGCAGGATCGCCGTGACGATCTCATTGCCGCCGAGCGACTTCGGGAGCCGCGAAACCGCGCGCTCCGAAGAGTTGATCGTGAATTTTCCGAACGGTTCAAAACCGGTCACCACCACTTTCATAGAAACCCCTTTACACCGGGGAGCCCCGTTGCCGGCACTCCCCGGACCGTATTATATTTTACCCCTCATGCCCGGGAATCTTCTGACGCCCCGGCGCGTCTGTTTCGGATCCGCTGATCTCGAAATACCGAAATCTTCCAATGAATCCACGTTTCCTAAAATCTGCGCTCGTACGTATAACCGCGGTCTCCCTCAAACTCGCGCTCCGTGATGTCGAGGTAAACCACGCCCTGTCCGCGCAGCGTCACCGGCACGGAAATCACGCCGCGAAGGCGCTTCACGATCGCGCTCTCGGCGAACGGATACGCAAACTTGCGGATCGTCTCCACCTGCGCGGGCGTCGGGTTCTTCGGCTCGCCCATGTCGTGCCATGCCTTCACCGGGTTGCAGGTGATCGGGTCAACGGTCTCACAGAGCACCGTGTATTCCTTCGCGTCCGCCTCAAGCTTCAGCGTAACCTGCGTGTCATCGTCGGTCATATTCCAGAGCACCGCGCGGTAGCCGCCCTCGGGCTTGCGCACGACCACGGCGTTCTTGCCCTTGTAGGCGCAATTTTCCGCGTTGATCTCCTGCAGTCTCTTGAAAAATGCAAATGTCCAGAACGTGGGCTTCGGGATGCAGCCGTGAGCCACGAGGCCGAACCCGCCGTGGAACAGCGTGAACGGAACGCCTCTCTCCTCGAACACGTCGCCGAACGTCCAGTAGGAGTACGAGTACGAGGTCTCACCGAGACGCTCAAGCTGATACGCCAGATATGCCGCATTTTCATTCGTGTCATGCAGCGGGTTGTTCGGGATGTAGGAGGTGTTGAACTCCGTCAAATGCATCTCCATGCCCTTGAATTCCTTGTACGAATCGATGATGTCGCGCGAGGACTGCAGGTTGTCGAACCCGAGCTGCGGATCCGAGAGCTTCTGGTATCCGTAGTGTCCGGACGGTGCCGGCATCTCGGTCGTATAGTGATGTCTCGTCGCAAAATCGGGCTTGATCTTCTCCTTCTTGCAGAAGTCGAAAAATGCCTTCATCCACTCCTCATCGCGCACGCCGCAGATCGCGGGTCCGCCGATGCGGAAACGGGGATCGAGCGCCTTGATCGCGAGGAACGTCTCCTTGAACAGTTTGAAATACTCGTCCATGCTCGCGTCCTTCCAGAATCCCGGAAGGTTCGGCTCGTTCCATACCTCGATCGGCCAGCTGTACACCTGCTCGCCGTAGCGCTTCACAAGGTGCGCCAACGTCACCGTCACAAGCTTCGTCCACTCCTCATACTCCTTCGGCGGCGTCGTGTTGCCCTGCCAGTAGAAGATTGTCTGCTCTCCGCTCGCCAGTGCCTTCGGCATAAACCCAAGCTCCAAAAACGGCACGATATTTCTCGCAAGATACGCATCCATCACGCGGTCGAGATACGTAAAATTATACTCGATGGTCTCCTTCTTGGTGAACCAGTCAACGCGTCTTTGATAGATCGCCATATCGTCCGCGAACAGTCCGTGACCGCGGATGTGCCTGAAGCCGATGATGTCCTGCACGAACGACAACTCTTTCAGATACTCCTCCGTGAGCGCAAGCCCCATGCGTCCCGTACCGACGCAGAAATCCACGTTGTTGTGGAACGGGATCGACTCCGTGCCCTTCACATTGATCACAGTTTTTGCCATAGTAAAACCCTCCGTTTTATATTCTGTGCAGTTATCGCAGGTGCTCTCCGTCCTGCGTATAGTGGCGGATGAATCCGAACTCCATCTGGCTGAGGATCTCCGCGTTGTCGAAGAACCCGTAAAGGTTCCGGTCACATCTCTCGGAGCTCTCCGGGATGTATGCGACATACTCGCATACCGTCTTACCGTCCCGCCCCCCGTTTCTCACATAACACCAGTCAAAGCCGACAGTGTTCAGGATCCTTCCGGTATCCGTCTCGCTGAAATAGATGTCGTAGATCCGGTCCGGTTCGTCCGGATCACGGACGATAAATCCTGCCTCGATCCCCTCGTCATCGTACGTAAGACCGGCCTGTTCCAGGATACCCTTGACCTGCTGTTCCGACATGCTGCCGATGCCGCGGACAAGCTCCGTCACGATCTTATTGAACGTCTTCGTGCGATTCTTCTCATAGTCGAACACTTTCATGGAGAGGGAACTGTTGTAGTCGCCGACGTACGCCGCCTCGAACAGTGCCGGATACTCCGTAACCTTTACCTCAAACATCGGTTCATGGTACTGAGAATCGACCAGCTCTCCCTCCAAAAACCAGATCAGGATGCCCGTCTCCGTGGCCATCCAGCTGATATCGCCGGACTCAAACAAACCCGTAACATACTCCTGCCAGCCGGGATCCGTAAGCTTTCCGTCCCAGGTCTTCCGAATACTCTCTGCCACGATCTTCTGCAGCTGATCATAATCAGTGACAAGGCTGCGAAGCGTCACGGCTTCCCCGGTTGCGGTGCGGAAGGTTTTGCCGACACTGATCTCCTTCGTTGTTGCGCCCTCGCAATACGTGAACTTCTGCCGGTAGCTGAAGAGAACGGAATCCGATCTCACCCGCTCGTACGAGCACATGAATGACCAGTCGTCCACATTCAATCCCGCATCCTTCGCATCTACGGACTTTTCGTTAAATCCGATCAGCTCCTTAAGCGCCCGGAAGTTACTCTCCGTCACCTGGTGCATCAGATCGAGATACCCGTCCTCGACCAGATACATCTGCTCCGCGATCATGCTCCCCTGATTGCTGTATCCGTAACCCTGCCCGCTCTCGTAATATACCTTTCCGATAATGTGCAGAGGACCTTCCGACACGGCCACCTTCGGTGGCTCAACCGGCGTCGGCGTCGCTTCCGGCACATCGGTCGGTGTTATCTCGGGTACTTCCGTCGGTGTTATCTCGGGTGCTTCCGTCGGAGTAACCTCGGGCACCTCTGTCGGCGTTACCTCGGGCACTTCCGTCGGTGTCGGAGTCTCGCTCTCTGCCTGCGTCGGCGTTGCCGTCGCCTTCCTGCCGGAGCCTCGCTCCTCCGGATCCTTCGATCCGTCGCAGCCTGTCAGAACCAGCACAAAAAGCAGGATCAGCAGCCATCCGGTAAGGTTCTTCTTCATCCTCATTGTCTTCTCATTTTCCTCCATATCGCGCCGTCATGAATGGCGGTCTCTTTCATTTTCCGCAACGCACTCGCGGGCGTCGCACGATTACTCTATATTATACCCTATTTGCCTTTGAAACACAAGGAAAACCCACCTCTGTAATGATGTATTATCCCCTCCAAAAAGGGGAGCGCCGCACTGCGCGGCACTCCCCGATTCGGCCATTTCAGGAGAACTGTCCTGAGACATCAATGTCTCCTACCATTGTGCGACAGCCTCACCGTTTTCACGGTTTTAATTTTTTCGTGTCAGTACAAACCCTTTCTCATACGATCCGGACAATACAAACTCATACGTCTCACCGTATTCCGGTGTAAATGCCTCACACAACTCCGTTTCACAGAAGTGTTCCGGTTCGTCCTCTCCTTCCTCTTCCTTGTCGTAAATTCCGAGCCAGAAGGAGAAGCCCTCCGTAGTACACCCCTCGGGGAACTCCAACGGTGACAGAGTAAAGCCGGGATCGTTCTCGATCGGTTTCTGATCATACTGCGCTGTCGTCTGCATTCCCATGACATCGCCACCAAGTTTGTACGTAAGCGTCATAATATACACCGGGTCGTTTACATCCTTCATGGAAACACGGATAGTGAAGAGATCGTTCTCGTGAAAATCCACCGTCCCTCCGCTCTCCGCATTCTTCCGCATCTGACGGATTCTCTCCGCCCATTCCTCCTGCGTTTCCGGTGTAGGATCCGGGGTTTCTGTCACCGATGCGGTTTTTCTTTCTTCCGAAGCATTCCCGGGCTTCTCTCCGGTCATTTTCCATATAGCAAACGTCACTGCTCCCAGGATGAGCACGCCCGCTGCTGCCAGCAAAACTTTCTTTCCGTTCATATTCTGTTTTTCCCCCACTGTATCATTTTACCGAACAATTCGGTAGTACGTGCGCGCCGTCAGGCGGTAGATCACCATGTAGATGAAGGCGAACGCCACCACCGTGAGCCCCGTGCACAGAAGGAACAGCTTGTCGTTGGGCATCATCAGAAGCATCAGAAGCTTGCGGATGACCGGGTACGCGACGATCATGTGGATCACTGCCGTTACGAGCGGGAGGAAGAACACGATCACGATCTGACGGCGGATCGTTCCCTTCGTCTCCTTCTGCGTCATACCGACCTTCTGCAGGATCTGGAAACGGCCGCGGTCATCGTAGCCCTCGGATATCTGCTTGTAGTAGATGATCAGCGCCGTTGCGAAGAGGAACACAAGGCTTAAGAGGATGCCGAGGAAGAACAGCGAGCCGTACATACCGAGGAGCTCATCCTTCAGATCCCAGGAAGTATCCCAGAGGCATGCTTCGCGGGGCTTCGCCGACTCCTCCATCTCAAGCTTGTCCAGATACGCCTGCACCAGCTCACGGAATTCCTGGGTGGATCGTCTGTTGCCCCAGTCCGTTACAGCCTCATCGCGCTCGGAGATCTCCTTCACACCGTCCAGACGGATGAAGTATCTCAGATCGGGATGATTGTAATACCAGAAATCTCCGTCGTTCGTACTGTTCAGATCGTTCACGATGCTGTCAAGGCACTCCACAGTTGGAACAACAAATCCGTAGTATCCGGTGGAAAGAGCTTCATTTCTCATGAGCGGAAAATGCTTCGCCTCAGGTCCGAGGCGGTACGTCGTCGTCCCTCCGAAACTGATCTCCGACGGCAGCTCCTTCGTGAGATCCCCCGAATCATCCGAGATTCCGACCCAGCCGATCTCACCATCCGCAAGCACGAGGTTGTCCCTGCACATCCGGTTGTAGTCCTCAAGCGGAACGATCACAACCTGAATCGTGCCTTTCGGGAGCGTCGTGAAGGAAGAATTCACATTAATGAGTCTGGCCTTCCCATCCGTAAAGCAAATGGTGTCCTCGAAGCTTCGCAGCGTCAGATACGATGCGATCTTGGCGCCGTATCTGCTGAGGACCTGATCCGCCATACCCAGGATCTCCTCCTCGGGGATGTATCCGAACATGCGCTCCGTCAGACCCTCTTCGTTCGTCGATTCGATATCATAGATATACCGTCCGTCAATGATCATGTCCGCGTCGCCTTCCATGAAGTAATTCTTGACGGTCGCGTCAATTCCCATGTACAGGCATACGGTCGTGGAGATCATGACGATGACTCCGGTTGCAAGGATCGCGATAGACGCAAGTCCGACCGCGTTCTGCTTCATGCGGTACAGCAGATCCGACACGGCAACCATGTTCTTTCTACGATAGTAGAACCCTTTGTTTTTGCGTAAAAGCTTAAGGAATGCAACACTGCCTGCAAGGAACAGCGCATACGTTCCGATGATAACCAGAATGACCGCCTTGAAGAAATCCGGGATAGCCTTCAGGGGCGTCTTTGAGGTAAGCGCGATGAAATATCCGGTGCCGAGCGTCGCAAGACCAATCACCAGAAGGATCCATTTGGTCTTTGGCTCCCTCTCGCCTACACCCGCGCTCGCGAGGAGCTCGACCGGGCGAAGTCTCGCCAGACGAATGCAGTTCCACAGGAACGCCACCAGGTACATCGCGGCAAATGCGCCAACCGTCTTCAGCACGAACTCCGTCTTCATGTAGAAGCCGAGGATCGTATTGACGTGAAGCATTTTACAGATGAACAGGCAGCAGAGCTTGTACATCAGCGTGCCGCTGAGGATGCCTGCCACGAGCAGCGTGACCGTCGAGATCGCATTTTCCATAAACATGATGCATCCGACGTGGCGCTTCTCCATGCCGAGCACGTTGTACATACCGTACTCGCGCGTGCGCTGCTTCATCAGGAAGCTGTTCGTGAAAAATACGAGGATCACCGAGAGGATCGCGACGACTGCGATACCGATCGACATGATGGACGGGATCGCGTAGCCGCCCTTGATCTTCCTGAGGCGATCGTCGTTGGCGAGCGTGAGCATAACATAAAAGATTGCCGTGAGGCCCGTGCCCGCAAGGATGTGCGGGACATACAGCTGGTGGTTCTTCTTGATGTTCGACCACGCCAGCCGGAAAAATAATCCGAGTTTCATCGTTTCTCACCGCCCGTCGTAAGAAGTGTGAGCGTGTCCGAAATCTTCTGGTACAGCTGCTCGTTCGTGCTGTCGCCCCGATAAATCTGGTGGAACACCTCACCGTCGCGGATAAACAAGACGCGTGAAGCGTGGCTTGCCGCCTTCGTCGAATGGGTAACCATGAGAATTGTCTGTCCCTGCGAATTGATATCGCGGAACACGCGCAGGAGATCGTCGGTCGACTTCGAGTCGAGCGCACCGGTAGGCTCATCAGCCAGGATCAGCTTCGGATCCGTGATCAAAGCACGCGCTACGGCCGTGCGCTGCTTCTGTCCGCCGGACACCTCGTACGGGTACTTCGCAAGCAGGTCCGCAATGCCGAGTCTCTCGGCGATCGGCTGAAGCTTTCCCTCAAGCTCCGAGGGCTTCGCTCCGTTCAATACGAGCGGAAGTAAAATGTTGTCTCTTATGGAAAATGTATCCAGCAGGTTGAACTCCTGGAACACAAACCCGAGGTTCTCGCGGCGGAATGTTGCCATCTCCGACTCCTTGATACCCGAGAGCTCCTTGCCCTCAAGGAGCACCTTGCCGGACGTCGGCCGGTCAAGCGCCGCAAGAATGTTTAAAAGCGTCGTCTTGCCGGAACCCGACTCGCCCATGATCGCCACATACTCCCCCTTCTCGACCGTGAACGTCACGTTCGAGAGCGCCTGCACCTTGTTCCCCCCGAATCTCGTGGTGTAGACTTTCTGCAAATTACTTACTTCAAGGATACTCATAACTGCCTCCGTATTGCGGTCACGTGCCGCGTATTCTGTGCGGGAGCCTGCGGGTGGCTGATCGACGCTCTCCCCCCGATGCACGACAGCCATCCGCAGTCCCTGCAGTCCGGTTTGCTGCGTTAACGGTCCCCCGTCCGTTTCTTCCGAACTGCTCTTTACATCTGCGATTATACGCTGTCAGTGATGCGGAAAACATCGATTCCGGTTACATTTTCCGAAAACAATGTGACAATTTTGTAAGATGACGCTGCGCATTCGTGCGGTCCGCCGGCGGCGCTCCGGAAAGCCTGAAACATCAGCATTTCCATAGAAAACGGGAAATGCCGGTTCCCCGACATTTCCCATGTGTGCATAGTTCCGTTACGGAATCTCGTCGAGCAGGCCGAAGCGGTAGCCCTGCTCCTCAAGGAACGTGAGAACCGCGTCAAGCTCCTCCGCGTTCCGATCGCAGTCGTTGTGGATAAGCGCGACCGCGCCGTTGTGATAATACGTCTTAAAATGATCCGTCACATAGCCCGGTGCCGGCGGATCATCACTGTGATAATCCCCGTAGGCGATGCTCCAGAACACGCAGCGGTACCCCGCGTCGCGGATGATGGACAAAAGGCGCACGGTGTACGCGCCCGACGGCGTGCGGAAGAACGGGTCCATCTCATAGCCGGTCAGCTCGTAGAAGTATTCCGCCACGTCCATGATCTCGGAGATAATATTCTCCACCGGCTCCTTGCGGAGGTCCTTGTGGTTCACGGTGTGGTTGCACACCATGTGCCCCTCTTCCTTCATACGGATCGCGTAATCCTTGCACTTCTTTAAGTACATCGAGGTTACGAAGAAGCTTGCCTTCGCGTTGTGCTTCTTCAGCGTGTCGAGGATCTTCACCGTATTGTCCGAAGGATATCCGCAGTCGAAGGTCAGGTAGATGACCTTATCGTCATCGTTGACGTACTTGTTGAGATGGAACGCGCCGTAGTCCGCGATCGTGATAAACTCGCGCGTGCCGGACGGCTTGTGGTCCTTGTTGCGGATGAACTGCCATGTATGCTCGCTCGTGTTGTCGAGCGAATTATAGTAATCGACGTTGGCCAGAAGCTCCGCCCTCTTCGCCTCATACTTGTCCAAAACGCTCGGCGTTGGTGACGGAGTGGGCGTGTTCGTCGGTGTCGCCGTGGGCTCCGGTGTCGGTGTTTCCGTCGGGAGCGGTGTCGGCGTATCGGTCGGCACCGGCGTGTCCGTCGGAACCGGTTCGTCCGTAGGCTCCGCGGTCAATGTCGGCGCTGCCTCCCCCGTAGGTGCCGCGGCCGTCACTGTCGCTTTGGGATCCGTGTCCCCTCCCGTGCTGCTGCAGGCGCACAGAAAGCAACCCGCCAACAGACAACACACAATAAACGCAATCGTTCTTTTGATCATGCTGATCTCCCCCCATGTATAAAATTATCCCGCTGATTTCTGCGTAAAATCCGCAACACAAGAAGTATACCACAAATACTGCGGAAAATATACTCCATTATGTGTCAATCCGTGAGAATCTCTTCCTTCCGCATATCGATGGTAAACGCGCTCCCCTTGCCGATCTCCGACTCCACGGAGAGCCCGACATTCAGTTTGTGAGCAACCTTCCGGCACAGGTACAGCCCCAGTCCGGTCGCGCGCCCGCCGTTCGTCTCGCTGTTCGCCGCAAGGCGCCCGTTGAATCCGGTGAAGCCCTTCTCAAAGATCCGCGGCACGTCCTCCGGCGCGATGCCGATGCCGGTGTCGCGCACGATCACCTTCGCGTCGTCCGTAAGCGTCACGGTCACGCCGCCCTCGTACGTGTATTTGATCGCGTTCGAAAGGATCTGCTCCAGAAGGAACGTGAACCATTTGTCGTCGGTGACGACCTTCACTTTATTCGGTTCATAGGAAAATGAGAGCTTCTTCGCGATAAACTGCGGCGCGTACCGCCGCACCGATGCCCGGATCAGTTCGTCAAGATCGCACTCGCGCACCGCAAGGTCCGACGCGTCCTCCCCCAGGCGGATGTACCCGAGCGCCATGTCGACGTACTGCTCCGTGCGGAACAGCTCCGGAACGATCGCACGGCTCAGCTCGGTGTCCTCGGATTTCGCAAGCATCTGCATGACCGAGAGCGGCGTCTTGATCTGATGCACCCACGTCGTGTAATAATCCTTCGCCTCCCGGCGCTCCGTGAACCTTCGGTCCTCAATATCCTCGATGCGCTTCCACAGCGCCTGCACCAGATCCGCGTAGTCCGTCGCCGCCACACCGTACTCATCAACCAGATCCGTCCTCTCGTACGAGGCCGTGCGGATGCTGCGAAGGCGGGCGCGATGGTGCCGGAGCTCCCTCACAAAATCAAGCGTCAGCACAGCGAGACCGACCGTGACACACAAAAGCACCGAGTACACGATCGCTTCACTGCGGATGCTGTAGAGCCAGAACACCAGCACACAGACCGCAACGGCCATGATCCCCCAGAGGATTGGGTATATCCGGTCCCGCAGAAATTCAAGAAGAAATTTCATGTATATACTCTCCGTTCTTCATACTGTCGATCAGTAAGATACCGGCCGCAACCCGGCACCGTCTCCGCGGCAAACCGTCACTCCACGATATATCCGCTGCCGACCTTCGTGGTGATGTACCCGGGCAGGCCGAGCGCCTCCAGCTTCTTGCGAAGCCGGTTTACATTGACTGTCAGCGTGTTCTCCTCCACATAACAGTCGTCCTGCCAAAGCGCTGTCATAAGTCGATCTCTCGAGACGATCCGCCCCTTGTTTTCGAGGAGCGTGCGGAGGATGCGGAACTCATTTTTTGTGAGCTCAACGCGCTCCTCCGCAACCGTCACGGAGTTGTCACCAAGGTTAAGTTTCAAGCCGCGGTGCTCCAGTTCCTGCGGCATCTCGCCGAGGTCGTAGGCGCGGCGCAAAATCGCCGATACCTTCGCCGTGAGCACCATCGGGTCCACGGGTTTCGGGATGAAATCATCCGCCCCGAGGTTCATCGCCATCACGATGTTCATGTTGTCCGCCGCGGACGAGAGGAACACGATCGGCACGTTCGAGACCTTGCGGATCTCCGTGCACCAGTGATACCCGTTGAAAAACGGGAGCATTACATCCACGAGCACAAGCTGCGGGTCGCACGCCGCGAACTCCTCCATCACGTTGCGGAAATCCCGCGCCGTAACGACCTCGTTGCCCCAGCTCTCAATCTGTCTCTTCACCGCCTGCGCGAGCGCGTAATCATCTTCAATCAGGAAAATTCTCTTCATTCGTCGTCCCTCCGGTCGGGTTGGTCTTTCGTGTTGTCGGGTTCTGTACTGTGTTTTTTCTTCCTGATCTGCTCGATCAACGTCGTTGCATTCAGTTTGGAAATGCGATCCGGATATTGTCCGATGAACTCGACCATGATTTCTCTCGCTTCCTGTTCTCCTTTACGCACTTCGAGATACAGATCTTCATAATCTGCCCGTGCAACAGCTTCCCGAATAAACGTTGACGCATTGGAACTTATCCCGTCCCATGATCCGTACAGTTCTTTGACTGCTTTATCGATCATATCTAGCGTGATCGGATTTCCCCTTTCCTTATGAGCTGCCAGAATACCGACGATATCGGATATATCATTTTTATAATCCCGATATGACCGAAGCTTCATCGCCACCAGATACTCGCCTTTCACAACCCGGACATTGAAAACCTGGCTGAATGTTCGATAGTACGATGAGCACATCACCAATCCGCGGCTGTATGAAGCCGTCTTCGTAAAACCCGTATTGATCCAATCGTGCGGCAAATGATACCGTTCTTCTACCTTCGCAATCGCTTCTTTCATGACAGACGCCGCCTGGATCAAAGCATCAATGTCTTCGGTCGCATCGCGAAACTGATACTCCGCAATGATTGCTGCCCCTCCTACCATTACAATCTCCGCAGGGGTATTTCTGCCTCCGCCTCTCTTGTATTCTTTCGCCAGTTCGCTCAAATATCGGTTCAGTGTTTCCCGGGTGATAATCTTGTTATCATCAGAATTACTAACAGACATCCCGCACCTCACTTTCTATGATATTAAACCGTGCAAACTCCGGAATTGCATTGGAAACCGCATCATCCAGAAGTGCATTGTCCTGCATGACCTTAGCCTCTACCCGAAGGCTCGAAGGAAAAATCGGTTTCTGCAATCTGACCTCACGCAGGGAATCGTATTTGTCACACAACGGAATATCATTTTCTCTGCTCAAATAATCGACCATCGCCACAAGATATAACGCCTCGGGGTACCAGCCCCGCTCAAAGTATTTCTCTGCTTCATCGCCGCTCAATGTCTCAATCAGAAAATCCAGATCGCCGAGTCTCTTGACATTATGGCACACATTACTCCGAAACAGATCAAACGAAGGCCTGTTATACATACGCTTCTCAAGCATCTCCTCCATCGTCATGCCAAGCACCTTGGCGATGCGGTACACCGTCTCCGCCGTGCACTTCTCGATCTTCGTCTTCCCGCAGCACAGATCACTGATGGTCGCATAGGGAACTCCGCTCTCCTTGGAAAGACGGTATGCGGTTATATTCTTCTTGTTCAACAGCTCGCGAAACATCTCTTTCTCCTCCGGCATTACAAAACAATTCACAATCATATAACGGTGTGTCGTACTGCTTTTCCATTATATCGGCGTGCCGTTATAACTTCTATTATAACGGTGTACCGTACTATGACATAATTATAACGGTATTCCGTTGTATTGTCAACAACGTTCCGCTCACCCCGCCGGAAACGTTGTTTCCGCGAGTCGACGATCCGGGACCGCGCCCTTCAGCAGTGGAAGTGCTCTCGCTTAGCGCGTAAAAAAATGAGGCTGCCTTTCAGCCAATGTCATTAAGATAACGACATTGAAATAATGAGAGTTTATGAACACGGGACGAAAGAGGTCATTTTCTTTCGTCCCGTTGCTTTTTTATGCACCATTAATAAGCAGAGACAGTTCCTCTGCTAAAAAAATTTTACGCA